>NZ_JACCCW010000002.1:1200000-1526710 GCF_013410065.1 Granulicella arctica | reverse complement strand
CAGCTCTCTGCAGGCAACGAACTTTCTCTGGTATGCAGGCAATGACTATCCCAATCCTGATGACAGCTATGGGCTACTAGCGCCGCTCAAGCACTTTACAGTTCTCAATCTGGTCAACGGAACAACATACGGATTCAGCGCCCAAGCCTACAATCAAAACAATCTCACATCTCCATTGAGGTACCCTCTCATCAAAGTAACTCCGAACGCCAATCTGCCAGGCTATCCGACCATCACTGGCGCTACCGGCGAAGCGAACGGATTCTCGATGACCTGGACGGCACCGACAAATACCGGCGGCTCTGCGATTACCACCTATGAGGTGATTGTTCGTGACTTGAATGACACCAAGGTGATGGATGTGACCACAAACGGCACTACCTTCGATAGCTTGAAGGCGTCGCAAGGGCAGACCTTGACGGACGGCCAGACCTACAATGCCGTCGTCTTGGCGATGAACTCCTATGGAAGCAGCGTGGAGTCGTATCCTGCACAGGTCACAATAGGGGCGACCGCAAGCCAAACAACCATTCACATACAGTCGAGCGGGTCGCAATGCGCCCCGGTCAATGCAAGTCAGTTGGATGGGAATCAGGAGAACACGACAGCGATTCAGAGTGCAATCAACGCGTGCGCTGGGCAGAGCTCCACGCAGATCGTCGAGTTGACCGCAACCAATGGAACGCAGTTCCTCTCGGGCGCGCTCTATCTGAAGCCGAATGTACAGCTCAAGATCGATGCGGGCGTGACTCTGAATGCATCTACCAATTCTGCTGACTTCCAGAGGACAGCTTCTTCGCCAACGGCGTCCTGTTCTTCGTCGGGCACAATTCCTGCCTGCGGAGCATTGAGTTCGGCAAGCGACACAGGCTGCGACGCCTTGATCAACGCGTGTCACGCCACGAACTCCGGAGTAATTGGCTCAGGAACCATCGAAGGACACGGATGGGACACCGTCAACGACAGCAATAGCAACCTTGGTGCGAATTGGTGGGCGCGTTCGGCTACAGCCAAAGCTGGAGGGTATGCACAAGACCTTTCGGCACCCCAGATGATTGGCTTCCAGCAGTCCGATGGCGTTGTCGTCGAGAACGTTACCGTCCAGAATGCTCCTCGTTATGAAATCACCTTGAACCAGGTCAACGGGGCGCAGATCAACAACGTGACCATCAACACGCCAACTCCGAATCATGTCGCTCAAGGGCCGGCTTATAACACAGACGGCATCGATCCCATCTCCTCCACAAATGTCGCGATTAACAATGTGACGATCACTGCCGGGGATGACAACATCGCCATCAAGGCGGGGAGTGCCGGACCCTCGAGCAATATCACCATCAACAACGCTACACTTACCGGACCGGGGCATGGACTGTCGATCGGCAGCCAGACCAACGGTGGCGTCAGCAACGTAACTGCCTCCAACATCAACTTCATCGGCACGCAAAACGGTATCCGCATCAAATCGGATCTTCAGAGCGGCGGTTCGGTGAGCAACATTCAATACAACACCATTTGCATGGCTTCGGTAGCCAATCCCATCGTTATGGATGCGAACTACGCGGGCAACGGCGGAGTCAAAACCGGAACGAGTTACCCCGACTTCCAGTCTGTCCAGATCAACAATATGTATGCCGATTCTGGGTCGGTAAAACTCCAGGGATATTCGCCGCAACTCCCTCTCAACATCACATTAAATAATGTGCGCATCGATTCGGTTGGAAAGGTTCTGGATGGCAACGCGAATATCAGCGAGCTCACCGATCCTGCCTTCCCGTATGAAATCGCAATACCTCCCCTCTCGGGCGTGAGCGTCACACAATCTACCGGCACCAGCACCATCTCCGGCGGAATTGCGGCTTACTGCAAGACGGCCAATCCTCTCCCCGTTTCAACCTTCACTGTCAATCCTGCTGGCAGCGGCAGCAGCAACTTCACAAGCATTGCTGCTGCGGTCAATGCACTCGGGTACGGTGGCGGATCCATCAACATTGCTCCTGGTACGTACAAAGAGAAACTTGTCATCACGCAGTCCAATGTCCAATTGATCGGAACAGGTGCGGACGCATCGAAGGTAGTCATTACTGGGGACGATTCAGTAGCAAACGGAGTC
This sequence comes from Granulicella arctica, assembly GCF_013410065.1. Lineage (NCBI taxonomy): Bacteria > Pseudomonadati > Acidobacteriota > Terriglobia > Terriglobales > Acidobacteriaceae > Granulicella > Granulicella arctica. The sequence goes on along the minus strand of NZ_JACCCW010000002.1, from coordinate 1,524,597 downwards.
GACTCCAGCGGGAATCCAATCCCGAGAATCAACCCGGCCACAGGTTCTGCGTTTGGAACTTCACAGACGTATACCGTCAAGGCGACTGGTAACGATTTTTACGCTACCAATCTAACCATTCAGAACACGGCGGACTACGAGGCTCCCAACTATCAGAACAACGGCCAGGCTGTGGCCTTAATGACGACCGGAGATCGTAGCGTCCTACGAGGAGTGATGCTTCTAGGCGGCCAGGATACTCTCTATTCCAATGGCGCTGCGATGCGTAGCTACTACAACAACTGCTATATCGAAGGCTACGTCGACTACATCTTTGGCAATGGCAAGAGCGTCTTCGATAGCTGCTATCTCAAAACCAAGATTCACGGCACGTTGAACGGCGAAACGACGATCACCGCGCAAAACCGTGAGTCTTCATCCGAGGACGATGGTTATGTCATTACCAACTCACAGCTTCTCTTCGATGATCCGAATATGACCAACGTCTATCTCGGTCGCCCGTGGGGACTGGTTTCTACAACTTACTTCTTGAATACCTTGATGGGGCCTCAGGTCGCGACGCCTGGGTGGATTGAGTTTGTCCCTCTTCCGGTTGATCAGGGCGGTACCAACAATCTACCAACCTCGATTTATCGGGAATATAACTCACAATATCCGACGGGTACCGGTAGTTGGACGCCATTCAACATCGGGCTCCGTGAAAGCACATCGGCCAACAGCAACGTTCCCTTGACATCGGCAGAAGTGGCAGCGCTCGATCCGGCTGTTTACTTGAAAGGCCAGGACAACTGGAACCCCGCTAATGTTACATACGGAACCAATACCAACCAGACATTGCCTATCCCGTCACCGGCGGCAGGCGTGCCGGGTACACCTACCATCACTGCAACTACCGCGGGGAATGGCAACATCCAAATCACCTGGTCCGGCGCACCTGCCAATCCGGTTGAAACGGGATATACACTCACGGCGCAGCAAAGTGGCACAACATTCGGTCCAGTCAATGTGCCACCCTACGCCTCCACCGGTTATATCTCCGGATTGACCAATGGAACGGCAGCCACGGTATCTCTGGTGGAGGTCAACGCCGATGGGAACAGTGCGGCGGCGACAGCCACCGCGACCCCAATTGCAACAGCGCCAAGCGTTCCGCAGATTGGCACCTCTAGTATTACCAGCACATCGGTGAGTATCTCGGTAACCGTGGCAAGCCAGGGAAGCACACCTGTCTGGGACGGACTCAACAGCCATGGAATCTACTATGCGCTCTACTCCAACCAGACAAACTTCTATGCCGGAATTCCAATCTCGGGAACTTCCAGTGGAGAAGGTGGAACCACGCCCATCACAAGCATCTCTTTCACCGGTCTTACCCCAAGCACAAAGTACTATGTCGGCGTAAAGGCATACAACGGATCGTATAGTCCGACTGCGCTGCATCCATTCACAACCCCAAGTCAATAACATCCCTCAGTCGGCGGTAGCCTGCGACATGATGTACCGGCTGCCGCCGATTGCCCATAACTGTAGTCATTAATTCCACTACGTACTGTACTCCAGTTAGCAAACTTCTACGCCGGAACCCCTGTCGGAGGCACTGAAGCGGCGAGGGTACAACCTCGCCGCTGACGAGCGATTCCTTCACAGGGCTAATTGCCGTCACCACTTACTACATAGCGCTATAGGTGTACAACAGAAGCTACAGTCCAGCCGCGACGGGAAACGTCATAACCGGAAGTTAGCAATGTATCCACACGAATGAACCAGCCATCTCTATCATCCATCGCGGAGATACCGCGATGGATGAGGATTTCGAGATTGGTCTATCAATGTACAAAAGTGGTGATGCTCTGTGCTGGCAAAGTATAAGTGAACGTATCATTCGAAACACCCACTGTGCTTAGTTGCGTCATGCTCTCGCTGGCGGAGGTTTCGTACGGGATCAGGCTGGTCACCGACTCATTCTGAATAGTGAAGGGTTGGCTCACAGCAGAGGTTCCCAGGTTGAGCGCTACGATCACGTAGTGCCCGCTGCCCTTGTAAGCTGAGACATAGATATTTGTGGTGGGATTGTAGGTAGCGTTGGAGCGCACATAGCCCGGCCGCACAAACTTGGCATATTGGCCCATCGCATATCCGTTGAGGGTGACATTATTATTGGCGTCTACCAGGCCGTTGCTGTAACTTTCGGCAGCCCAGTTGGTGACCCACCACCAGAGATAGGCGTTGTAGTCGGCCACCGTCATTGAGTCGTGGATCTCTTTAGCCAGTGCAAGCGCGCCGGAAATTCCGGTTCCCGTCAAATAATGTTCGGTCATCCATACATCCTTGCCCTTGTTCTTGGCGTTGGTGTAGTAGGTCGGCGAGGTGCCATACAGGTGTCCGGCAACAATCGAGATGTGGCCGACGGCATTCGAATCATCTAGGGCGGGATCGGAGTAACTGGCGTTAAAGCTCTCCGACTCAGGCATGATGAGTTTCGTGGTAAGCACTGATGCATTATCGGCCACCCATGTGTCCATCTGTGCTCCGGTCCAACCACAGGATTCATAGGTGACGCTTGCGTCAGGTTCGTTCTGCATCGAGATGCCGTACAGGCTGACGCCTCCATTCGACATGTACGTAGCAAAGCTATTGAGATAAGTGGCATATGCGGCATAGCTGCCAGTGTTCAGTGTGCCGCCGATGGTACTATCGTTGCTCTTCATGGAGGCAGGGGGAGTCCAGGGTGTTGCGATGATGCTTGCACCGCGAGCCTGAGCCTCCTGAGCATTGGCGAGTTCTGTGGACCAGTTCGCGGAGCCGCCTGGATCGATACGGACGCGCAGGATGCTGAGGCCCATCTGCTGATTGTCTCCATTGCTGAAGAGAGCATTTGCTTGGTCAGTCGTTAACTCTGGCATCCATGCCGTCGAGCCACCAAAGCCGCGAATAGTCTGCACTGAAGAGCCAAAATCCACATATGCGATGCCCTGCGCCCTCGCTGTAACGGGCATTGCGGATAGTGTTCCTGCCGCGACCAATATTGTCGATATCACGCTAACAAATGTCCGAAACTTCATGACCAATATTCTCCTATTCGTGAACTACGGTTTGAAGAAAAGGACCTAAAGCAGGCGCACGAACTCTCATCGGCGCGGCTAGCACCTGGCGCTCGATCGTGTTCACTGTCAAGTCCTTAGTAGCGGTAGTTGAGCCGGGTTTCGCGCTGGGTTGAGCGTGAGGGGAAATGCCCGGTTATTGAATCGACGCAATACTAAAGCGATTTAATATTTTGCGCTAGCTATTTTTTTGAGATGTATTTAGCGGGAAAGTGACATGAAGTGTCAGTACTTTCTGGCAATTGGTCCGGATGGGGATGCATCGCGAGCCAGGTCGAGCACAGTAGTCTTGATTCAGCTCATGAAATTTCGGGAACCTCTGTGAGGAAGGCGTCTCGCATCAGTCGTGAGGGCAATTGTCTCCTGACAATAGCTCTTTACATGGCGGCGCTGGTCGCATCCTGCTGCGATTCCCCGTAAAGGTTTTTCGAAAGCCTCCTCGCTCGAAAAGGCTCTTCGACAGACACTGATTGCTGTTGCGACGAAGTTGCTCCACGCTATTACGGAATATATCGAAGCTGTTTGAAGTACGAAAGGACAGGGATGTTTCCACTGATCACGTTGTCCTGATAGATCTGTTCCTCATCCAAGAGTGTTTATAGGGCGAATACCGGCAGTCGCCGCCTGGAGCCGAATGCAGACTCAAGCACTCGGAGAGGCATTCCGCTCAGCCATCGTCAGGGGGGAGGATGACAAGAAAGCAATTGATCACTGGAAGAAGCGTCGTAATCAAAGCCATCAAATGCAAAGGGCTACGGCCGAATTTTACGCTTAGAGGCAGTTAGGAACTTTGTACCTGAATACTGTCTTTGCGTGTCTGTGTTGTTTGCCGATCATGGAGGGATGGCGGACAAAGGATTTGAAGGGTATCCGGGTGATGTGACGGACGAGGAGTGGCATTCGTGTTGCCGTATTTGCTGCTGTGCCGCGAAGACAGCCCGCAGCGCAAGCACGACCTGCGGACCGTGTTCAACGCGGTGCGCTCGCTGTTGTGGGTGGGGCGGACGCAGGGGGCAGCCCACGGCGGTCTGCATCGACAGCCGCACGCTTCCGTCCTCGCCCGAAAGCGGCGCCAGGGATCCAAAGTCCACATCGCGGTCGATATGTTCGGGCACCTGCTGGCCCTTACGGTAACGCTGGCCGATCTGGGCGCTCGCCGAGCAAGTCCAGGCGGTCACCGGAGAGACCGTGGAGATGGCTTATGTCGATCAGGAATACACCGGACCGAATGCCGCCGACGCCGCGCAACAGCACGGCCTGCGCTTGGAGGTGGTCAAACACCCCATGGCGAAGAGAGGCATCGTCTTGTTGCCAAGACGATGGGTCGTCGAGCGCAGCTTCGCCTGGGCCGCTCGCTTCCGCCGCCTCGCCAGAGACTACGAACGCCTGGAGACAACGCTCAAAGGACTACACCACATCGCCTTCGTCATCCTCATGCTCCGGAATCTCGCGCACACCCTCAATCGAAGTCCCTAACAGACTCTAATTGCCACGACTCCAGCTTCGTTGTTTAGCTACAGAAGTTATTACAAGTGAGTGCGCTTGCACTCTTTGATTCGTGCAAGCGTCGAGAAGCTCGGATTTACATGGAAGGATATAAAGATTCTCCTCAATAGTCAGGCGCATGCTGATCACATGGCTGGCGCAGCGGAGGTGATTCGCGAGACACATGCGAATATCGCTAACTCTCCATCCATCCACTGCCCCAAATTCATCAGATGCGGGACTAAACAAAGGTCTGTTTTGGGGAAGAGGGCGCGATGCTTCCGGATAGCTTGTTATCCGGAAGCACTCCAAAGCGATTGCTCAAGCTCAGGCGCATCAATTTTCTATGGCGACTTACCGTCACTGACCAGAACCTCCGCCGATTGCATCAAGCTTGGCGATTACTTCGGAAGGGATCCGTAGTGTTGCAGCTTTGAGATTCTCACGAAGATGTCCCACGGACGATGTGCCGGGGATCAGAAGGATGTTGGGCGAGCGCTGAAGAAGCCACGCAAGCGCTACCTGCATTGGCGTCGACTGTAGTGACGCGGCTGCTGCGTCGAGCGCAGACGACTGTAACGGCGTAAATCCTCCCAGTGGGAAGAACGGCACATAGGGTATGCCTTGTTTGGCGAGGTCATCGATGAAGCCATCGTCGCTTCTTTGTGCCACGTTATACAGGTTTTGAATGCAGACGATCTCCGTAATGGTCTGAGCCTCTACCAACTGCTTAGGACTGATATTACTCAGGCCGAGATGGCGAATCAGCCCTTGACGTTTGAGGTCGGCTAGCACGGTCAGAGGTTCTTCGATGGACCCCTCCGATGGCCCCGTGATGCCTCCGACCCGAAGATTGACGACATCCAAAGCGTCGAGCCCAAGGTTTCGAAGGTTATCGTGGATGCCATCGGTCAGTTCCTTGGGCGAAAGAGCATGAATCCAGGACTTGTCTTCGCCCCGGCGAGCTCCTATCTTGGTGACAATCGTCAGGCCGTCTGGATATGGATGAAGCGCCTGCTTGATGATCTGGTTGGTTACATGTGGGCCGTAAAAATCGCTGGTATCGACGTGGTCCACGCCAGCCTCAATGGCCTCACGCAGTACAGCAACGGCACCATCAACATCACGAGGTGGTCCCCACACCTGCGGACCTGCAAGTTGCATTGCGCCATAGCCCATGCGGTTTACGGTGATCGAGCTGCCGGGTAGTGTAACGGTGCCGCCAAGGTTGGTCTGTTGCGTCATTCTGTTTCTCCTCGAGTTGTCTTCGCTTGCAGTCATTGTGCCTACCTGTGGTTAGATGAAGAAAGCTTCAGTTCAGGAGTTCGCATTTGCCTCATCCCTTACAAGTCGTCCTAAAACCCCGTAAATTGCCGGTTCAAGCTCGTTCGGCTGCAAGCGTGGACGCGATTCTCGAAGCAACTATTCAGGTTTTGCTCCATGTCGGAAAGGAACGGCTGACCACGACGAGGGTGGCGCTGCGAGCGGGTGTGTCAGTTGGGACCTTGTATCAGTACTTTCCGAATAAGAGCGCGCTCTTGCAGGCTGTCTTGAGACGTCATATGGATGAGGTCGCTGATGCCGTTGAGCTCGTCTGCAAGGAACAGAAGGGGGAGACGCTCCGTCGGATGGCGACAGCTCTGGTTACCGCATATCTTCAAACCAAGATGAGGGATGCGAGGACGAGTGTCGCTCTCTACTCCATAAGCTCCGACGTGGACGGAGCGAAGATCGTGCAACAGATAGGAACGCGGATGAACAAGGCAATTGTGCGCATGTTGGCTACGAGTTGCGAACCGCTTATGACCGATCCGCAACTCGTAGCTTCGATGTTGCAGGGGGCGATGGCCGGGATCGGCAGGAGGCTGGTGGAATCGGATGCGGCCGGGGAGCAATTCGACGTCTTTCGAGAGGAATTGGTCTTCGTTGCATGCGCCTATCTGGAGGCGTGTTCTGCGCGTCTTCCGGTTCAGGAAGACGTGATCAGAAAAGACGCGGCCAAGAGCCTTAGACGCGCCGCTCGCGCGTAGTAGAAGATCGGCGGAGAAAGACTATCAGCAGGCTAGATCGTTGCGATCGATCTTCATGCTGCCCAGATTGCCTAACAGGGTGAGGGCGATGAGGTCAGGTTGGAAGAGCTCGTGGGCGAGGGCTTGGATCTGGGCGGGAGTTACCTGCTCGATCTGGCTGACGGCTTCGTCGATGGAGAAGAAGCGGCCGAAGTACATCTGCTGTCGGGCGAGGTTGGACATGCGGCTGGAGGAGGTTTCGAGACCAATGACCATGTTGCTCTTGAGCTGGTCGCGGGCGCGCTTGAGCTCGCTGTCGGGGACGAGCTCTTCTTTGAAGCGGCGTAGCTCCTGGAGGGTGAGGCGCAGGACCTGCGGGGTCTTTTCGGCGGAGGCTCCGGCGTAGATGCCGAGAGCGCCGGTGTCGCGGAAGGGGTTCATCTCGGAGTAGATGGTGTAGGCGAGGCCCTGATCTTCGCGGATGGTCTGGAAGAGGCGGGAGCTCATGCCGCCGCCGAGCATGGTGTTGAGAAGGAAGACGATGTAGCGGTTCTCGGCGTGGACCGGAGGCGCGGGGACGCTGAGGCAGAACTGGACCTGCTCGAGAGATTTCTTGTTCTTGAGGGTGATGTGCGGATAGGCGGTTGGCGGAGCTTGCCGGACGATCGGCGCGTTGGTGGAGGCGCTGAGGGAGCGGAAGTGGTGCGCGACCTGCTCGACGAAGGTGTCGTGGTCGAGGTTGCCGGCGGCGGAGAAGACCATGTTGCTGGGGGTGAAGCGGCTGGCGTAGTAGTCGAAGACGATCTGCTGGTTAAAGCTGGAGACGGTCTTGACGGTGCCGAGGATGGGACGGCCGAGAGCGTCGCCCTTCCAGTAGTTCTGGGTATGGATCTCGTGGACGAGATAGTCGGGGTTGTCCTCGTCCATCTTGATCTCTTCGAGGATGACGCCTTGCTCGCGGGCTAGCTCGTCGGGAGTGAAGGTTGGGTGGAGGACGAGGTCGGTCAGGAGGTCAAGCGCTGGCTCTACATTTTCGTCTAAGACTTTGATGTTGAAGCAGATGGTTTCTTTGCCGGTGAAGGCGTCGAGGTTGCCGCCGATGGTGTCGACCTCGCGGGCGAGCTGCTGGGCGGAGCGCGTGGTGGTTCCTTTGAAGACCATGTGCTCGACGAAGTGGGAGATGCCGTTGATCTCGGGGGATTCGTCGCGGGAGCCGGAGTTGATCCAGACGCCCATGGAGATGCTGCGGAGGTGCGGCATGGACTCGGTGAGGACGAGGAGGCCGTTGGGGAGGATGGTCTTGCGGATGTTGCGGGGAATGGAAGGGGTCGGGATCGGTTGGGTGAGGGTTGCGGTCATTGAATCTTCATTTTGTCACACTACAGAAGGTTGGACGAGCAGTGATGCTGGCAGTTTTTGGGGGATTTTGGGATGGTCCGGCGTAAACTAGAGGTTTGACGACAGGAAGCGGGCGTATGGCGATGGACGGGGTTAGTTCGGGGGAGAAGCGGGCATCTACAGTGACGAGGGCACTGTTTGGGATGACGTTGGACGAGTTGCGGGAGCTGGTGGTTGGGCTGGGGCAGCCGAAGTATCGGGCGGTGCAGCTGAATGAGGCGCTGTATCGGCAGTTGGCAGGGACGTTTGAGGAGATGACGGTGCTGCCGATTGCGCTGCGTGAGGCGCTGATTGCTGGTGGGTATTGCGTGGGACGGCCGGAGATGGTGCAGACTGCGACGTCGGTGGATGGGACCGAACGGTATCTGATGCGGATGGCTGACGGCGAGACGGTCGAGACGGTGTGGATGCCGGAAGGCGATGGCGGCGAACGCGGGGATGGGAGCGAGGCTGCGGCTGAGGAATCGGACGAAGTGGATGTGATTGAGGTTGCGGGAGAAGGTGCGGGTTCTTCGGCTGCGCTGTCCCTTCGACAAGCTCAGGGTCAGGATGACAGGGTTTTTGCGGGGGTTGGAAAGCCGAAGAAGCGGGTGCAGGATGTGGGGGTGCTGGAGAGGAATGGGTATCGACGGGCTACGATCTGTATTTCGAGCCAGGTTGGGTGTGCGGTGAACTGCCAGTTCTGTTTGACGGCGAAGCTGGGGATCAAGCGGAACCTGACGGCGGGAGAGATTGCGGGGCAGGTTGCGGCGGTTGTCGCGCGGCATGGAGTGACGGTGGGGAAGGATCGGATCAACCTGGTGTTTATGGGGATGGGCGAGCCGTTCCTGAACTACGACGCGTTTATGGGGAGTGTTCGGCTGTTGAGCGGCGGGATGGGTTTGCCGGAGTCGCGGATGACGGTGTCGACGAGTGGAATTCTGCCGGGGATCGAGGCGTTTGCCAAGGAGCCGGTGCGGCCGAAGTTGGCGTTATCGCTCAATGCTTCGAACGATGTGGTGCGCGAGCAGGTGATGCCGATTACGCGGAAGTGGAATATTGCAGCGCTGCTGGCGGCGGTGAGCGCGATTCCGATGGGGAAGCGGGAGTATGTGACGTTCGAGTATGTGCTGCTGGGAGGCGTGAACGATCAGCCGGTGCATGCTCGGGAGGTGCTGGCTCTGCTGAAGGGGATGAAGGCGAAGGTGAATCTGATTGTGTGGAATCCGGGGCCGGGAATTGCGTATGTGCAGCCGACGTCGGAGGATGTGGCGGTGTTTCAGAAGATGCTGATCGATGGCGGGATTCCGACGTATATCCGGCGGCCGCGAGGGCGCGATATTTATGCGGCTTGTGGTCAGTTGAAGCGGACGGTGGCGGATGAGGCGGGGCTTGTGACGATTGGGGCGACGGTTTAAGGGTTAATTCTCTAGTTATCCCCCCACCCCCCTATCTAGATATTCAAAATATGAAGAACAAAGGACTTAGGTCTGGACCTAGATATGGTTTTGGTCTGGCTTTTGGACAAAGAAAAGGCCCGGATTGTGACGGGCTTTTCTGTTTAGCTCTTTCTTTAATTGTATAGGGCGTGTCAAGGGTTTTGGATGGTGGGAAGAGCTGGCAACTGCAACGGCAGGTATAACCGCAGGTCCTTCGGCTGCGCTGCGCTTCGCTCAGGATGACAGTTTTGGAGGGTGTTTGGATAAGGACAAGCAACAGCAAAGGCCAATGCAGGGCCTTCGGCTGCGGCTTCGCTCAGGATGACAGTTTTATTGGCGAGATGAAGGAGAATCAGCGACTGTGGCGAGGCGGGCGGTTAGGTGGGCGCGGACTTCGGGCCAGTCTTCGCGGATGATGGAGAACCAGACGCTGTGGCGGTGGGTGCCGTCGGGCATGAGGTAGTGGTTGCGGAAGGTGCCTTCGTAGGTGGCTCCGAGTTTGCGGAGGGCGGCTTGCGATTGTTTGTTCTCGTGGTGGGTCTTGAAGGCTACGCGGTTGAGGTTGAGGGTGTCGAAGGCGTAGTCGAGCTGGAGGAGCTTGGCCTCGGGGTTGAGGCCGGTGGCTTGATAGGCGGGGGCGAGCCAGGTGGATCCGATCTCGACGGTGCGGTGCTGCTGGTTGAGATCGAGGAAGCTGGTGGTGCCTATGGGCTGGCCGGTGGATTTCAGGATGGTGATCCAGGGTTGCACGGTGCCTGCGCGTTCGTTGGTGAGGGCGAGTTCGATCCATTGGGTGAGGTCGGCGCGGTTTTTGATCCAGGAGGTCATGTGGCGCCAGTTACGGTCGTCGTAGGCGATGGCTTCGAAGGCGGGGATGTGGGCGAGGGTGAGGGGTTCGAGGCGTAGGCGGGGGCCTTCGAGTGTGGGGGTGCTCATTTTGAACAGAGTACGACAGGCAGGGGTGGGCGGGATAGCGGCCCATTCTTCGCGATGGGGCCGCGAAGAATTGGGACCGATGCGAGGTTACTCTGACCAGACGGCTAGGTGGTTGCCGTCGGGATCGAGGAAGTGGAATCGGCGACCGCCGGGGAAGGTGAAGATCTCCTTGTGGACGCGACCTCCTGCCGACTCTACTTCGGAGCGTGTCGCTTCGAGGTTGTGGCTGTAGAGGATGACGCGGGCTCCACTCGTTGCGACGGGCTCTTCAGTGGTGAAACCGCCATCGAGTCCCGCGCCATGAAAGGAGATGTAGGATGGGCCCCAGTCCTCGAAGGTCCATCCGAAGACGGTGGAATAGAAGGCTTTGATGTCCTGCGGGTTGGTGCAAGGAAGCTCGATGTAATCGATGGCGTGGTGTTTATGCGATGCGGACATGATGGATGTCTCCTTCGGCTGGAGGGGCGGTTTGGGCGCAAATCTTCTGAGCACCAGCATCGCCTCCGTTCGCGACGCTGCTGACTGAGGCCACGAGTAGAGTCTCCTGACTGAAGTCTGAACCATACGCGCGGGCGGAGACTGCCGAGGTACTATAGTAGGTTAACTCCGAATGGGCTTGGAGTACAAGGCTAATGGGGGAGGGCTAGTTTGAGGAGGCAGTCGGTGACTTTGTCGTAGTCGTGACGGAGGACGCCGTCTTCGTGGGCAAAGTTGCCGGTGATGGGCTCGACGCCGAGGGAGCGGATGCGGTCGAGGTCGGGGGTGATGGGGGTTTGGCCTTCGCGGGCGTACTGGGCGAGGAGGGTGGGGGAGATGGGGGCGGTGTTGATGAGGGCGTAGTCGAAGATGGGACGCTTGGTGGGGCCGGCGTGCTGGAGGATGCGTTCGATGTGCTGGCTGGCGGTGAGGCCGAGCGACTCGTTGGCTTGCGTCATGAGGTTGCAGACGTAGACGCGGGTGGCCTTGGAGGCGGCGAGGGCGTCGGGGATGCCGCGGACGAGGAGGTTGGTGATGAGGGAGGTGTAGAGGGAGCCGGGGCCCATGGTGATGAGGTCGGCGGCCTGGATTGCTTCCAAGGTTTCTGAGAGAGGGAGGGCGTCGGCGGGCTCGAGCATGAGCTCGACGATGCGCTGCTTACTGGCGGTGATGTTGGTTTCGCCGGAGACGAGGGAGCCGTCGTCCATGAGGGCGGCGAGGGTGACGTTGGTGTTGGTGGCGGGGTAGATGCGGCCTCGGGTGGCGAGGATCTGCGAGGACATCTGAACGGCGTGGCTGAAGTCTCCACCATTGATCTGGCTGAGTGCGGCGAGGAAGAGGTTGCCGAAGCTGTGGCCCTGGAGCTCGCCGGTGTCGAAGCGGAACTGGAAGAGACGGGAGAGGAGGTGCTCGTCCTCGGAGAGGGCGACGAGGCAGTTGCGGACGTCGCCGGGGGGAGGGACGTGGAGGTCTTCGCGGAGGCGGCCGGAGGAGCCGCCGTCGTCGGTGACGGTGACGATGGCGGTGAGATCGCGGATGAGGCAGGGGGCGTCGGGACAGCCGGGGTCAATGGGCGGCTGGGTGCCGGTGGGGGCGGCGACGTGGCGTTTGAGGCCGCGGAGGAGGGTGGAGAGGCCGGTGCCACCGCCGATGGCTACGACCCGAAGCCCTTGTTGTCTGGCTACCGGTGGCGCGGGGCGGCTTGCTTCCTGGATCAGGGTCATACCTCGGGGTAGAGGAGTTCCGTAAAGCGAGGATCGTCGGCCATGTCCTGGAAGTCGGAGTCGGCGCGAGCCTGGATACGGTTGCGGGGGTTCTGGCGGATGGCCTCGGTGAGGCGCTCGAGGCAGGTGTGGCTGTCGCCGGTCATGCTGGCGAGGACGGCGAGGCCGTAGAAGGCGTAGTCGGCGCTGGTGTTCTCGTCGAGGATAGCCTGGAAGTGCTCGCGGGCGTCCTCGTAGTGGCCTTCGTTGAGCAGGGAGATGGCGTAGTCGTACCGTTCTTCGTGGCTCTGAAAGCTGGTCTTGCCCTTGTTGATCTGCTGAAGACAGGCGTTGATGTACATGCGGATAGATGCCGCGAGATCTGCGGGGCTGTCGGCCAGCATGGCGTTGAATGCTGCGTGGGCCTTGTCGTATTTACCGGCTTGCAGAAGGCGCAGGGCGTCTTCGTAGAGAGCGAGGGCGTGGGGACGGCCGTTCGCGGAGGTGGGGGGAACTTCGCCGGCGAGGGTGCGGGGAGTGCGTTTCACTGGATGAGCCTTTGCCGTGTTTGTCTGCGCCATATTGATTTGGATGACCGAGAGAGTGTGAATCAATCTTCTATCGGTAGTCTCCTGATGGATGTCTCAATGTTCTTTTCTGTTGTCTCTTCTCGTCTGCGTTTTATACGCAGATCGGAGCCTCAGGTCAACTCCGGGTCCGCCGGTAGAGGACTGGATTGAGATCGGGATCGTTGTACATCTTCATCTGACGGTAGAGTTTGAAGCGGCGTTTCCCTTCGATCACCTGTGTCCATAGGGCTTCGAGACAGGTGGAGAGATCGGCGCGCTGCTCCTCGAGGAGGATGAGGCGGGTGCAGTTGCGGAGGCGATGGGCGTCGGTCGCGGTCGCGCGGTGAGCTTCCTCGTGGGTGTGGTAGATTTTGAGCGCGAGGATGGAGAGCCGGTCGAGGATGAGGCCGGGAGTCTCGGAGTTGAGGGGCGCGAGGGGGTTTTGCTGGAGGCCGGCACCGGTGAGCCAGTTGAGGAGCCAGAGGTCCATCTGCTCGACGAGATCGTTGCGGCGCTGGTTGAGGCGGTCGATGGCGTGCTTGTCGGCGGCAATGGTGGCGTCGGTGGCGGCTGGGTCGCGGGCGAGGTCCTCTTCGTGCCAGAGGTCGAAGTTGGCGCGGTGGTTGGCCATGGCGAGCTCGGCGAAGTCGGGTGCGTCGGGAAGGGAATAAGAATGGGGAGGGAGACTCTCATCGTGCCACTCGAGGGTCGCCTGGTCGTGCAGTCGGGGTATTGCGCAGAGGTTGGGCATACGTGATGAGTGCTCCGGTGGTTTGGAGTCCCCATGGAAAACTTTATCAGTAATCCTGGTTTTTGGATGACCTGGTCTTCGATAAAGGAGGCGGGCCTTGGAGCGGGGTTGCTGTTGGGGCGCGGAACAAGCAGACTAAAGGGAATGGCAAAGACAATACAAAGGGTCCTGATCTACCGCCTGGGTAGCCTGGGAGATACGTTGGTGGCTCTGCCTGCGCTGCATCTGGTAGCGCGGGCGTTTCCGGGGGCGGAGCGGCGGTTGCTGACGAACTTTCCGGTGAATGTGAAGGCTCCACCGGCGGCAGCGGTTGTGGAGAATACGGGGTTGGTGCAGGGGTACTTCCGGTATGCAGTGGGGACGCGGAGTGTGAGTGAGTTGCTATCACTGTGGTGGACGCTGGTGCGGTGGCGGCCGGAGGTGCTGGTGTATCTGGCTCCGCCGCGTGGGGTGGGTGCGGCGAAGCGGGATGTGGCGTTCTTCCGGCTGTGCGGGATTCGTCGGATTGTGGGGGCTCCGGTGACGGAGGACCTGCACAACAACCGGATTGAGAATGCGGAGGGGTGGCTGGAGCCGGAGGCGAGCCGGCTGGCGCGGTGCGTGGCAGAGCTGGGGGATGCGTATTTGGACGATCCCGCAAGCTGGGATCTGAGGCTGACGGAGGTGGAGCGGGCGAAGGCGGCTGAGGTGCTTGGCGGAGCGGGTGAGCGGCCCTGGATCGCGGTGAGCATCGGGACGAAGAACCAGTCGAACGACTGGGGGCGAGAGAACTGGCGGGAGTTGCTGAGACGGCTGGCGGCGATGTATCCGGGATATGGGCTGGCGATTACAGGGGCGGCGGTGGATGCGGAGTATAGCGAGTCTATTGCTGAGGGGTGGCGCGGCGTGGCTTCTGGCGGGCCGGTGTTGAATCTCTGTGGGAAGCTAACTCCGCGGGAGAGTGGGGCGGTGTTTGCTCGGTCGCGGGTGTTTCTTGGACATGACAGCGGACCGATGCATCTGGCGGCGGCGATGCAGACTCCATGTGTGGGGATCTTTTCGGCGCGAAATATTCCGCGAGTGTGGTTTCCGTATGGGAGGCGGCATCGGGTGCTGTATCACAGGGTTGAGTGCGCGGGGTGCAGGCTTGAGACCTGCATTGTGGAGAAGAAGAGGTGTCTGACGTCGATCACGGTGGATGAGGTGTTGGCGGAGGTGAGGGGCGTGCTGGATTCGTTGCGGGGCGATTCGTAAGTGCTATCAAGATGCGATGATAGGAACGGAAGTTAAGGGAGAATCATGCTGCCAGAGTTGCATTCGATCCTGAACCTGCTGGAGGGTGGCTTCGGCCAGATCAAGGTCCTCGTTGTGGGCGACATTATGTTGGACCGGTACATCCTGGGTGAGGTGGAACGGATCTCGCCGGAGGCACCGGTGCCGGTACTGCGTCATGCACAGCGATATGAGCGGCCGGGCGGGGCGGCAAACGTCGCGATGAATCTTGCGGGGCTGGGATGCCAGAGTTTTCTGGCGGGTTTTTGGGGTGAGGACGGCGAGAAGGAAGAACTGCTGGCACTGTTGGACAAGGCTGGGGTGGACTCGGTGGGGGTGGTGTCGAGTTCGCTGCCGACGATCTCGAAGACGAGGATCATGGGGCGGCAACAGCAGCTACTGCGTTTGGATATCGAGAGCCGTGACCCGTACCCGACGGTTGAGGTGGAGCGGCTGATTGAGCGGACGGTGCAGATGGCGGGGAAGGTTCATGCGGTGATCCTGTCGGACTATGCGAAGGGTGCGTTGACGACGGCGCTATGCGAGCGGGTGATCGCTGCGGCGCGGGCGGCGGGAGTGCTGGTGCTGGCCGATCCGAAGACGCCGGACTTCAGCAAGTACACAGGGGCGACGACGGTGTGCCCGAACCTGAATGAGCTGTCGGCTGCGACGAAGATTGCTTCCCATCGGACGGACGAGATGCTGGTGATGGCGCAGGAGTTGATTGCTGAACACGACATCCAGTTTTTGACGGTGACGATGAGCGAGAAGGGCATTCGTGTGATTGGACCGGGGGCGGAGAGGTATCACTCTCCGGCGCGGGCGCGGGAGGTCTTCGACGTGTCGGGTGCGGGCGATACGGTGATTGCGACTCTGGCGGCGAGCATGGCGGGCGGACTGCATATCCATACGGCGGTGGAGCTGGCGAATGTGGCGGCGGGCATTGTTGTGGGGAAGGTGGGGACGGTGCCGATTGCGCAGCATGAGTTGATTGCGGTGCTGACGTCGAGTTCGGGGTTGAGTTCGGGCGAGAAGGTACTGGATTTCGAGCGGGCGCAGCGGCGGGTGGCAGAGTGGCGGGCTTCGGGCGAGACGATCGTGTTTACGAACGGGTGCTTCGACCTGCTGCATGTGGGGCATATTACGCTGTTGGAGGATTGCAGGCGGTTTGGCTCGAAGCTGGTGCTGGGGTTGAATACGGACCAGTCGGTGAGCCGTCTGAAGGGGCCGACGAGGCCGATCATCGGAGAGAATGAGCGGGCGCGGGTGATGTCGGCGCTGGCGGCGGTGGATGCGGTGGTGCTGTTCGACGAGGAGACGCCGCTTGAGTTGATCCGGGCGCTGAAGCCGAATGTTCTGGTGAAGGGTGGGGACTACACCATCGAGACGGTGGTGGGTCATGAGGATGTGATTGCTGCCGGAGGGCGCGTTGAGATTGTGCCTACAGTGGAAGGGTTTTCTACTACGAATATTGTGAAGAAGATGGTGGCGACGACGTAGGAGACAGGTGTGGCGCTCCGGTTACGTTGCTTGAAGATGGTGTGAAAGCTGCGCTTGCGAGGAGCTGGTGAAGTAATGCAGTGGTAGGCTGAACGAATTGGCGCGTTGGTTGTCCGAGGTGGGGAGCGATGAGCGATTCAGCAGGGAAGCCGGGTGTGTTCTGCATCAGCACGTATGAGAAGGGGCAGGCGTTTTTGTCGGAGGCACATCGGCTGGGATGTGCGGTGACACTGCTGACAATAGACAAGCTGCGGGATGCGGACTGGCCGCGGGAGGCGTTGGCGGAGCTGTTGACGATGCCGACGGGGTTGACTCCGGAACAGGTATTGAACACGGTTACCTATCTTGGGCGGACGCGGCGAATCGACCGGGTTGTAGCGCTTGATGAGTTCGATATGGAGCATGCCGCGTTGCTGCGGGAGCATCTGCGGCTGCCGGGGATGGGTGTGACGGCGACGGCGTTCTTCCGCGACAAGCTGGCGATGCGGGTGCGGACGAAGGCGGCGGGGGTTCCGGTGCCGGAGTTCAGCGGGGTTTTTAATTACGACGATCTGCGACACTTTATGGCTACTGTGCCGGGACCCTGGCTGCTGAAGCCGCGGGCGAATGCTTCAGCGATTGGGATCAAGACGATTCGTACTCCGGACGATCTTTGGCCGATTCTGGATCAGCTTGGGGACTTGCAGAGCCATTACGTGTTGGAACGGTTTGTGACGGGCTCGGTGTATCACGTTGAGGGAGTGACGTGGAAGGGTGAGGTGGTGTTCAGCGCACCGCACAAGTATGGTGCTCCACCGATGACGACGATGCACCAGGGCGGAGTGTTTACGACGCGGGCGCTCGATCCGGGGTTGGATGAGGCGCAGGATCTGGTGCGGGTGCACCGGGAGGTGATTGCGGCGCTGGGGATGGTGTCCGGGGTGACGCATACGGAGTTCATCCGGTCGACGGAGGATGGGCGATTTTATTTTCTGGAGAGCGCGGCGCGCGTGGGTGGCGCGTATATCGCGGAGGTGGTGGAGAGCGCGACGGGCATCAATCCTTGGGTGGAGTGGGCGCGGATCGAGGTCGCGATGGTGCGAGGCGAGGAGTATGCGCCGCCGGTGTCGAAGGGTGGGTTTGCGGGGAGCGTGATCTCACTGGCGCGGCAGGAGCGGCCGGATACGAGCGGATATGGCGATGCGGAGGTGGTACATCGGCTGACGAAGCATCACCACGCGGGGCTGATCGTGCGTTCGGACTCGGCGGCTCGGGTGGAGGAGCTGGTGGGGCAGTACGGGGTTCGGTTTCTGGATGAGTTTTGTGCGAGTGCACCGGTGCCGGATCGGCCTTCGGCTTAGGGGGTAGACACCGGGCCTTAGGCTAGGCGGCTAGAGCGTGGTGGTGGGTGAATCCTGCTGCGGCTAGTTGGCGGCTTTTGGCCTGGGTGAGGCCGTAGTAGGGAAAGGCGGGCGGCAGGGACTCTGCTTCGTGGTGCAGGTCGGATGTGAGCAGGTTGAGGCTCAGTGCATCGTCCAGGGCTTGCTGCCACGATGTGTACTCCTTGGACCATTCCAGACCGTTGCGAAGGAGGGTGGTTGTTGCGCCGGTTTCGTTGTCTGCGATAATGAGTTGCATCTCCATCAAGATCACTCCTGTTATGAAGGATGCAGGGTGCGACTATCCCGTTGCACTTCTGATAAAAGTACGTCTTGCTCGCTCATGTGGACGACTTTCTGTGAAGTTCTGTGGGGAGTGCCAAAAAGACAGCCAATCTACAACAGAAGCCCTTATGGAAGCGTTGCAGATCCGACACTCGTTTTTAGCGGACCGGTTGTATTCGGTAGGTTGAAGAGGAATCAATACTTCTGCCTTGCATAGAGCGCATTTCAAACTGATAGTAGTCATGGAGACTACCTCCGGTCGAGGAGCGGATTGACGGGAGGTCTAAAGTGTGGCGATAACCCGTTTGAGTGCAGTCACCGTAGATTCCCACCGATTCAATCGTTCGCGGCGTGACTCTCCAGCAATAAAAGAGCATTCAGGAGGACGGCCTGGTCCGGTCGTACTACTTTGCAGCGCAGCTCGCTCTTCAGCAATCTTCATCTCGAAGATGGCCTTGCGGCGTTTAAGAACCTCAGCTTCGGTGTCCTTATACACTGTCATGTGGACGACAGTACGCTCTCTATGTCGCTTTGGCGACATAATAATTCACGAGCGCGCGAGATTCGCTGTGTCACTCAGCCTACATAAGGACTACACTCAGAGGCGGACGGCTACCTTTACGTATGTCCTATAAGGAGATGCGATGGCGTTTGCCAAGGTTCTAGTTGTGGACGATAACGAGATTTTGCTGTCCTCGCTGAGCCAAGTGTTGCAGCATCATGACTTCGAGGTAATCAGCGCCAGCAACGTGTCGGATGCTCTGCGGCATATCAGCTCTGGAAGCTTTGACGTTCTACTAAGCGATCTTCACATGCCGGGCCCGGGAGATGGTCTTACGGTTGTAAGCGCGATGCGCCATGCCAATCCTAAAGCCGTCACGATGCTGCTGAGCTCCTTCCCCGAAATGGGTGCGGCAGCCCATGCCATCCTGCTACAGACCGACGAAATTCTCGTGAAGCCGATGAACATACCGGCACTTGTTGATGCGATCAAACAAAGACTTGCCAATGGTCCGAAGAAGACTCGCGTGGTGGAGAGCGTGGCGACGATTCTCGAACGCTCCATCGAGAGCAGTATCCAGGACTGGCTTAAACGCGTCGAGCAAGAAGAGACCCTGATGGCTATACCGATGAGCCGCGAACAGCGTTGTGGCCATTTGGTTCAGGTCTTCGGCGATCTGGTGGAACGTCTGCGCTCGTTCAAGCCCTTGGGCAGCAAGGAGCCGATGTCGGCTGCTTCTACGGAACATGGGGAGAGTCGTCGCAAGCAAGGTTATACCGCCGCGATGATGGTGGAAGAGTCGCGAATGCTTCAGGTCAGCATCTTCAATACGCTGCAAAACAACCTGGCGACGATCGACTTCAGTGTGTTGCTGCTTGGCGTGATGACTATTGCGGATGAAGTCGATTCGCAGCTCAGTCAGGCGATGGCGGGTTACATCGCGGAATCAACTTTTGACGCTCTGCCTGCGTGATTCATCGACGAAGGTAGAGGCTCTCCTCTGCTTTGTGGGGGGAATCAGGAAATTGTTGAGTTTATGGTGAGAGCGCTGGGGCTCGAACCCAGGACCAACGCCTTAAAAGGGCGATGCTCTACCAACTGAGCTACGCTCTCAGACCACTAGTTGAGGGTAACACGTCAGGGCAGTCGGCACACCTTCACGAGGGGGTTTTGGTAGGGGCAATTGAAGGATGTTGTGGCGCGGGTTTGGAGGACGATCCAGTTGACATGGAGGGGGTGTAAGGCGTCGAGGCGAGCGGCGTCGTTTTCCGTGCTGAGGGCGGTCTGGGCGGTTTGGCCTATGCTCCACGCGGCGGTGAGGGATGGGGTGATGGAGGCTTCGCCGCCGTCCTTGGAGTAGTCGGGGAGGGCGCTGCGCTGGGCGATGGCGCGGAAGCTCTGGGCGTCTTCGCCGGGTAGGGAGATGTAGTTGGCGTCGAGGGCGAAGAGGGCGTCTTTCGGGGTGTTGTGGCTGATCCAGAGGAAGGCCTGCTCCCAGCGGTTGGACGGGGTTGCGGAGGGCCACTCGATATGTGCGGATGACGGATACGTGCTGCGCTGGACGTAGAACAGGACTCCACCGAAGATGCTGAAGAGGGTGAGCCAACGCCAGAGGTGGCGGCGGAGGAGGCGTTCGCCCAAAGTGGCTCCGAGGACGAGGATCATGACGATGTAGACGATTTGGAAGATGCGGAGCGGCTGGAGGCGGGCGATGAGGTGGGTTGGGGCGTTCTCGTGCGCGAAGGTGAGGGCGACGAGGATGGCGGTTGTGCCGGTGATGACGGCCATGGCGGCTAGTGCTTTTCTGTTGGATGCACGGCCTGCGTCATCGAGGCGAAGTGTTGGGGGGCGTCGAGAAAGGATGGTAGTGGCGACGATGGCCAATGGGGCGGCTAGTCCTATGAGCTCATACCATTGCCAGCGAGAGAGGAACCAGTAGTAGCGGGTGATGGCGACCTGGAGGTAGGCTGCGGTTTCTGGTGGTGCGAGGGCGCTGAGAGCGGCGGCGAGGACGACGGCTGAGGAACACAGGCAAGTTATTGCCCAGCTGCGTGTGGATTTGCTGGCTGAGAGCAGGATGGCGAGGGTAAGGACGTCTCCGAAGGCATAGGCGGCCATCAGCGGGTGTGTGATGGCGGCTAGCAGGAGCATGCTGGCGCAGAGGATCGCGGCACGGATGCGATGCGCGGGAGTGCGGGCGCGCATGAGGTCGATGACAGCTACGAGTGCGAACAGAGTGCAGGGTAGCGAGATGCTGCGCGCGGTGACGTAGGGGTCCATCAGGATGAGCGATGTGCCAGCGACGGGGACGGTGAGCCATGCGGCCATGAGCGTCACGGCTCCGGCGCGGGCGGTGCGGGTGGCGTAGCAGCGGGCGGCGAGCAGCCAGAGGGCGAAGAGGGTGCTCCAGATGCTGCTGAGGTGGAGGAGGAGAAGGACGGCAGGGAGGCTGAGGTGCAGGATGCGCACGAGAGCGGCGGTGACGGGCGCGAAGACGGAGAAGCGTAGGTGAGCTTCGACGAAGGCGGCGCTGTGAGGGAAGAGGGCGGGATCGAGAAGGTGCTCGATGCCTGCGGCGTAGAGGCCGCCGTCCTCGGCGTAGGGGTGGTAGCCGTGGACGAGTAGAGCGAAGGCAGTGAGCAGGGTGACTAGAGCGAAGGGGAAGCTCCGCTCGCGCAGGCTATGCGGGGTCTGTTGGGAGCTGGCTACGGGTTGGGTAAGGATAGTGGTGCTCAACGGCGTGCTCCCAGACGAATGCTCCCCTTAGTCGGCGTTTGCCGGGTTCGGCTTGTGACGAATGGAAGTATAGACGGAGGTGGGGTGGCAAAGTTTTCGTAAATTCTTGAATTACTTCAGAAGGGAGATTGGCCCGTTTTTGGTCAGCGGGATGTGGACGGTACAATCGGAGTTGACTATGTCCTTTTGTCCCCCAATGTTCGCCGTGCGTTTCTACGAGTTTTCCTGGACGACTTGCCGGGTGTCCGCGTGACCGACAACTCGCCGAACCGCAAGCGCAATCTGCTGAAGACCGTTCCCGGTTTGCTGATCAGCGCGTTTTTCCTTTGGTATACGTTCAAGAATATTCACCCGTCCGATTTTCGGACGGTGCGGCTGGGGCATCCGGCATGGATTGTAGGCGTGCTGGGCTTTACGCTGGCGAGTTACACGCTGCGCTGCGTGCGATGGACGCGGATGATGCTGCCGACGGGAGCGGGTTTCGGCGTATGCGCGCGGGTGCTGATGACGTCGCTGGCAGCGAACAATATTCTGCCGCTGCGCATCGGGGATATCATGCGGGTGTTTACGTATGCGGGAGATCTGGGCGCGTCGCCTTCGGTGATTCTGAGTACGGTGATCCTTGAGAAGCTGCTGGATATCTTTGTGCTGGTGCTGCTGTTCGTCTCGACGATGGGGGCGGGCGTGAGTGCGCACTTCAAGATGCTGGCGGAGATTACGCTGGGAATCTCGACAGGGGGGCTGCTGGTGCTGATCTTTGGGGCACGGCTGCTGATCGAACCGCTACGGAGCTTGTTTGCGAAGCTGCCGCAGAGTGCGCTGGTTGAGAAGATCGACCATTGGGTGTTTCTGGCGCTGGACTGTATTCGGCAGATTGGGATTGTCGGGTCGGTGCAGTTGCTGGTGTATTCGGGGGTGATCTGGTTCTGCGAGGGGATGATTTTTGTATCGGCGGCGCGGCTGCTGGGTCTGGTGACGGACCAGATTGGGCCGTGGCAGGCGGTGTCGGCGACGAACCTTTCGTATTTGATACCGAGTTCGCCGGGAGGGATCGGGACCTTCGAGATGGCGGCGAAGACGTCGCTGATGAGCCATGGAGCGGAGGCGTCGCAGGCGGCGGTCTTTGGGCTGGTGTTGCATGCTTGGCTGCTAATCTCGGTGACCGGTGCTGGTGGGATACTCTTCCTGATTCATCGATTCAAGATCGATAACCATAAACCGCTGCTGGTTGAGATCGAGACGCTGCCGGTAGAGCTTCCTTGAGTGTGCATGGGAGTCGAGGTCATGGAGATTCCCCTCAGGGGCTAAAGCCCGTTTCTGTATCGCTATTTACGGCGCGGCTAAAGCCGCTCCCTTTCAAAACGATTTTGGTAATCTTCAACGTTTTAGGTACTCCATAGGAATTGCATTTATGTATCGGATTGTTCAGCAAAATCTTCTCGGATGTATTCAGGCCATTCTTTTGGCGAAGTATGATGTGACGCTGGCGCAGCTTGCTGTGGAGCAGCCGCCGACGATTGCTCTGGGAGAGCTGGCGCTGCCGGTGGCGTTCGAGCTGGCGAAACGGCTGCGGAAGGCTCCGCGTGTGATTGCTGCGGAGCTTGCTGAAGAGTTGAAGGCGGCGCTGCCGGAGGGAGTGGCGAGCGTCGAGGTCGCTGGTGCGGGATATCTGAATATTCGGTTGGACCGTGCGGCGGCGGTACGGCAGATCGCGGCGGATGTGCATGCGGATATTGGCGGGCCGGGGTTCCGGTTGATTGAGCATACGAGCATCAATCCGAACAAGGCGGCACATATCGGGCATCTGCGGAACGCGATCCTTGGGGATACGTTTCAACGGCTGCTGCGGCCGGATGCGTACAAGCGCGGGTATGAGGTGGGGGTTCAGAACTACATTGACAATACAGGCGTGCAGCTGGCCGATGTCGTGGTGGGGCTGGTGCATCTGGAGGGAAAGACGCTCGCTAGCACACGGGAGCTGTTGACGGAGCTGATCGAGACAAATCAGCGGATCGATTTTTACTGCTGGGATCTGTATGCGCGGGTGTCGCAGTGGTATACGGCAGATGCGAATGAGGCGGCTGCACGAAAGCAGATACGGCTGGATACGCTGCATGCGCTGGAAGCGGGCGGGAACGAGACGGCGGAGATTGCGGATCTGATCTCGACGGCGGTGCTACACCGGCATTTGCAGACGATGCAGCGGTTGGGGATCGAGTACGACTTTCTGCCTCGGGAGAGCGAGATTCTGACGCTGCACTTTTGGGATGCGGCGCGGGCGTTGATGATCGAGAAGGGCGTGCTGTATCTGGAGACGTTGGGGAAGAACAAGGGTTGCTATGTGATGCGGCGAGCGGGGACGTCCGAGGACATTGCGGTTGCCGATTCGAGCTTGCCGGATGAGGATGCGAAGGTGATCGTGCGGTCGAACGGCACAGTGACGTATGTCGGAAAGGACATTGCGTATCACCTGTGGAAGTTTGGACTGCTGCCAGGGAAGGACTTTGGCTACAAGCCGTTTTACGAGTATCAGGAGGATGGAGAGCCGGCGCGTACGTGCTGGATCTCTACGGTGGATGGTGTTGATCCGCATCCTACGTTTGGGAAGGCGGATGCGATCTACAACGTGATCGATTCGCGGCAGAACGATCCGCAGAACAATGTGATTCAGGCGCTGCGCGGGATGGGATATACGGATGCGGCGGATCGATACACGCACTTCAGCTATGAGATGGTGGCGCTGACGCCGCGATGCGCGATGGAGCTGGGCTATACGGTGTCCGAGGAGGACCAGGCACGGGCTTATATCGAAGTGAGCGGGCGCAAGGGGTTTGGGGTGAAGGCGGATGATCTTCTGGATCGGCTGATTGCTGCCGCCAAGGCGCAGGTCGATACGCGCAATCCGGAGATCGATGATGCCGGGCGGTTGACGATTGCGACGCAGATTGCGGTCGGTGCGCTGCGCTATTTCATGCTTCGGTTTACGCGGAATACGGTGATCGCATTCGACTTCAAGGATGCGCTGAGCTTTGAAGGTGAGACGGGACCGTATGTGCAGTATGCGATTGTGCGGGCTTCGAATATCTTTCGCAAGGCGGGGACGACGGAGGCGGCAGCGCTTGCAGCGGTGGCCGATCTCGATCTATCGGTGCTTGAAGGCGAGGAAGGGAACAGCCTGTGGGAGACCTGGCTGCTGGCTTCGAAGCTGACTCTGCTGATCGAGCAGGCGATTGCAACGGCGGAACCGGCTTATCTGGCGAAGTATGCGTTTCAACTAGCGCAGCAGTTCAATAACTTCTACCACAGGCATCATGTGTTGAACGAGACGGATGCAGGACGGCGGGCTTTGCTGCTGGGAACGGCTGCGGTGGCTCGGCGGGAGATGGTGCGGGCGCTGGGGTATCTGGGGATTGAAGCTCCCCCGGTGATGTAGGTTTGAAATGATGGAAGGCCTCCCTATGGGAGGCCCTTTTTACTTTGCGTAGGTGCGGACCCATTCGACGATGGAGCGGACGGCGACGCCGGAGGGGCCTTTGGCGATCCAGGAGCGCTGCTCGTCGATCCAGGCGAGGCCGGCGATGTCGAGGTGAATCCAGGGGGTGTCCTGAGCAAACTCTTTCAGGAACATGGCGGCTGTGATGGCTCCGCCCCAGCGGTTTGCGCCAGTGTTCATGATGTCGGCGATCTGGCTTTTGATGTGCTCTTTGTAGTCGTCGGTGCAGGGGAGCCGCCAGTATTTTTCGCCGGTCAGCCGAAGGACGGACTGGAACTGCTCCCAGGTGGTCTCGTCGTTTGCGAAGAGTCCGACGTTCTCCTTGCCGAGGGCGACGACACAGGCTCCGGTGAGAGTGGCGGCGTCGATGAGGTGGGTGCAGCCGAGGGTCTTGGCGTAGTGGAGGCCGTCGGCGAGGACGAGGCGGCCCTCGGCGTCGGTGTTGATGATCTCGATGGTCTTGCCGGACATGGCGGTGACGACGTCGCCGGGTTTGAAGGCTTTGCCGTCGGGCATATTTTCGGCGGAGCAGACGATGCCGATGACCTTGACGGAGGGCTTGAGCTGGGCGATGGCGCGCATGGCGCCGATCATGGCGGCGGCTCCTGCCATGTCGTACTTCATCTTCTCCATGCCCTCGCCGGGTTTGAGGGAGATGCCGCCGGTATCGAAGGTGATGCCCTTACCGACGAGGCCGATGATGGGTGCGTTTTCCGCTGGCGTGCCCTTCTTTGATTTGGGCTCATAGGTCATGATGATCAGAGCGGGTGGCTCGGCGGAGCCCTGCGAGACGGCCCAGAACGCTCCCATTCCGAGCTCGTGGAGTTTTTCGGTGGAGTGGACCTCGCACTGGAGGCCGACTTCGGCGCACATGGCGGCGGCTCGGGCGCCGAGTTCGGTCGGGGTGAGGACGTTGCCGGGCTCGTTGACGAGCGAGCGAGCGAAGTTTTGCGCTGCAGCGACGATGAGGCCCTCGTCGAAGCCTGCCTTGATCTCGGCGATCTTGGTCTTTTCGGGTTCGTGGGCGAGGATGGTGAGCTTCGTGACGGAGCGGTCGATGCGGTCGGTCCGGTAGGTGTCGTAGTCGGGATCGGCCAACTCGACACCCTCGACGAGAGCGCGGGAGAGCAGAGAGCAGGGGAGGTTTTCGAGATCTTCGTCGGAGAGGGCGTGATCTTCGGGGAAGGCGACAGCTAGCTCGCGGAAGCCGCGGGGCTTGGCGAAGCGGACGGCGGTACCGGCACCTTTGCGGACTTCGTCGATGGAGAGCGTCTTTGCCTTGCCGAGACCGACGAGGAGGAGGCGTTCAGCCTTGAGGCCGTTCGGGGCATGCAGGAGCAGGGTCTCGCCTGAGGTCGCCTTGAATTCGCGGGAGGAGAGTAAGCTCTGAGCGGCGTTGCTAACGGCGTCCGAGGTTGTCAGGAGGGCCGGAAGAGCGTCGGCATCCTTGCCGATCGCGACGTCCACCGCAAAGACGACGAGCATGGGAGTGGTGAAGGCGACGGCATCCTGAAAGAGTAATTTGGTGTCCATACGCTTTATCGTAACCCGACTTCGGTGGTCCACGGTTTGGCTTGCAGGGCAGTAGTTACCGATTACGTCCAGAACGGTTCTACCGTCTCTGGCTGCGGGCGATGGCGGATTTGGCTTCCTTGTCGGCTTCGCGCTTGCGTTCGGTCTCGCGCTTGTCCCAGTCCTGCTTGCCTTTCGCGAGTGCCAGTTCGCATTTGACGCGGCCGTTACGGAAGTAAAGACGCACTGGGATGAGGGTAAAGCCCTTTTGTTTGGTCATGGCTTCGAGCTTGCGCACCTCGGTCTTGTGAAGCAGCAGCTTGCGGGTGCGAAGCGATTCATGGTTCATCGCGTTGCCGTGGGAGAAGGGGCCGATGTGCGCGTTGAGCAGAAAGCATTCGCCATCTTTTAACAGACCGTAGGCGTCCTTGAGGTTTGCTTTGCCCTCGCGGATAGATTTGACCTCGGTGCCGCGCAGGGCTACGCCGGCCTCGAACCTGTCGGTGAGGAAGTAATTGAAGCTGGCGGAGCGATTAAAGGCCGCATCGCGCTGACCGGCGGCGACCGGATCGCGGTCCTTCTGCTTGACCACAGGCTTAGGCTGGTGCGCGACGGTCGGATTGGAGAGGGAGCGAGGCATGAAACTCTGATTTTAACATTGTTTGTTGCGCGGGCACGGGTTGAGACTCACCGATGGCGGCGTTGCCGCGTCTAACTCTCGTCCCCTGATGCAGAGAACGCGGACCACGATGAAACGAGGGTAGGATGTGGTTTCAATCGGGTATGTATTGGGAGACGGCAATTGTTCGACTTTCGAGCGAGGATGTGTGAGACACGAATGCTATACTCACCCGAGTCCGGGGACCGCGCCCGCAGGGGTAGCGGACAGTCCTCGGATGTCGTTGAGGCACATATCCGGGCAGCCAGCCGGACACATCACGGAGCAGAGGACAGCTCCGACAACTGCTTTACGCCGCACAGTGCAAAGGACGCAAACAGAATCAGCATGAGCCGTGGGTTCCTATTTCTCTCAGTCCAGCCCGCCGTCAGGCGTTTGTCGGCGCGATCCGTTGCGTGGCAGGCTGCCGTTGTATGTTGCTGGGCGCTTACGTTTGGCTCGATGACGACCATTGCCGCGCATGCTCAGTCCGCTAAGGCGTGGGACAAGCGCGGCCAGAAGGCAGAGGCTCGGGAGGACTACGACGAGGCCTACGAAGACTACGGCAAGGCTCGGGCGAAGGCTCCGAAGGATCTTCGCTACAAGACACGGTTGGAACGGATACGGTTCCAGGCGGCGGCGATGCATGTCGACCGGGGCCGTGTGTTGCGGCAGAGCGGTGACCTGACGGGCGCGATGACGGAGTTTTCTCGCGCGATCATGATCGACCCGTCGGACCAGGCGGCAGAGCAGGAGATGGCGATTGCGCAGCAGCAGTTGAACGCGCTCGGGGCTCCGAAGGCTACAGCTGAGCCGGAGCAGAAGCCGAGCGACAGCCAGAGTGAGCTTCGGTCGCTTTCCGGAGTCACGTATCTGAAACCGATGTCGGACACTCTGGTTACGCTGCACATGGTGGAAGACACCAAGGTGATCTATCAGGCTATCGGCAAGGCTGTTGGCATTAATGTGCTCTTTGATCCGGACTATACCTCGAAGCGCATTCCGATCGACCTGACCAATATGACTTACTCCGACGCGTTGCGGGTCGTTGGGACGCTTGCCGGGACCTTTTACAAGACGGTCACGCCGAACACAATTTTTGTAGCGCAGAATACCCGGACCAAGCGGACCGATCTGGACGAGGTTGCGGTTCAGACTTTTTATCTGACGAATGCGAGCCAGGCGGCGGATGCGACGGAGATTCTGACGGCTATTCGCAATCTGCTCGATACCGGCGTGAAGGTGTACCTTGTCCCTTCGCAGAACGCGATTGTGATGCGTGCCACGCCGGACCAGCTGATGTTGGCACAGAAGTTGTTAAACGACCTGGACCGGGCCAAGCCAGAGGTCGTGGTGGATGTGGCTGTGCTTGAGGTTAATCGGGATAAGATTCGGAATCTCGGGATCACACTGCCGCAGTCGATCGAGCTGACGCCGCAGGTCGCGACTACGACGAGCTCGAGCTCTTCGAGCAGCACAACGACGACGGCCAGCCTGACCTTGAACAATCTGGCGCATCTGAATGCGAATAATTTTGGGGTGACAATCGGCGGAGGCACACTGACTGCGTTATTGTCGGACTCCGACACGCGGGTGTTGCAGAACCCGAAGATTCGCGCTACGGATGGACAAAAGGCGTCCTTGAAGATTGGCTCGAGAATTCCGATCGCGACGGGTTCGTACAGTGCGGGCGTATCGACGGGTGTTTCGAGTGTAGGTGTACAGACTCAGTTCACGTATATCGATGTCGGTGTGAATATCGAGATGACACCGACGGTCCATTATGACCACGAGGTCACACTCAAGATGAAGATCGAGGTCTCGTCGGAGACCGGTCAGACCACGATCTCAGACGTGACCGAACCGATCATCTCTCAGCGCACGATCGACCAGACGATCCAGTTGAAAGAGGGGGAGCCAAGCATCCTCGCTGGCCTTCTCGATCTTGAGGATACGCGGAGCAACAGCGGAACACCGGGGCTGGCGGAGCTTCCGTTGCTCAAGTATGTCTTCGGTACACAGTCCAAGGAGGTCAAACGGGACGAGGTGGTGTTCGTCCTGATTCCGCATATTGTGCGGGAATCGGTGCTGACGCGGCTGAATACGCGGGCCATCGATACGGGTACAGGCTCTTCCGTTGAGCTGCGGCGCGATGCGGACCTGCATTCGGATGCGTATGTCGAACCAAATCCGTACAAGCCGAGCACGAGCGATACAACTGCTGCAAATGCCGCTTCTTCGATGGTGCAGTTGATGCAGCAGCAGGCACAGCGACCTGGCCCGGGGGAGATCGCTCCGGGTGTGCCTCTGCCATCTACAGCGAGTTCGGTCGCTGCCGGGCCGCCGGTCAACCTCAGCGTTGTGCCGCCGAATGGCACGCAGGCGGTGGGGACGACCTTCCAGACTTCGGTGATGCTGAACAACGGTCGCGACGTCTATTCGGTGCCACTGCAGTTGCAGTTCGATCCGAAGGTGCTGGAGCTGGTCAATGTCGATGCCGGGGAGTTCCTCGGGAAGGATGGGCAGGCAGTGTCGCTTGTCCATCGGGATGAGGGGAACGGGCTGGTGACGATCTCCACATCGCGTCCTCCAGGTGTGGCGGGCATGAGCGGCCAGGGTAACCTGTGCACGCTGACCTTCAAGGCGAAGGCTGCGGGCGATTCTACGCTGGCGCTGGTCCGAGTGGGCGCGAAGAATAGTGCTCAGGCAAATCTGCCCGCTGTCGGCTCGCAGGCAGTGGTGCATGTGAAGTGATGGGAGAGTTGCATCTCCGGGCAGAGCGACGGGGTGAGGCAGGACTGACGCTGGTGGAGTTGATCGTTACGATCACCATCGTCGCAATCCTTGCCTCCGCTGCTGTTCCGATTGCTCGCTTCCAGGTGAAGCGCGCGAAGGAGCGGGAGTTGCGACGAGACCTGTGGGCGATGCGGGATTCGATCGACGCCTATAAGGATGCGGCCGATAAGGGGGCGTTCATCACAAAGGTCGATAGCTATAACTATCCGCCGGATCTGGAGACGCTGGTCAACGGGGTGGATGTGCAGGACAAGAAGGTGAAGTTCCTGCGGAAGATTCCGATCGATCCGATGACGGGAACGGCGGAGTGGGGGTTGCGCTCGAACCAGGATGACGTCGATTCGGACTCCTGGGGTGGGCAGAACGTCTTCGACGTTCATACGAAGAGTGACGGCACCGCGCTGGACGGAACAAAATACTCCACATGGTAGAGACAGCGACAATCCGAGCACGTTCGAAGGCAGAGCAGGGGTTTACGCTGCTGGAGTTGATGATAGTGATGATTGTCATCGCCATCCTTGCGGCCTTTGCTATTCCTAAATACCTGGAGTCGGTGCGGAAGGCGAAGGAAGCGGTGCTCAAGCAGGACCTGCATGTGATGCGCGAGGCGATCGACTCGTACACGGTGGACAAGGAGAAGGCTCCGGAGTCGCTGGACGATCTGGTGACGGCGGGTTACCTGAAGTCGATGCCGAAGGATCCGATAACCAGCCGGACGGATACGTGGGTTCCGGCTCAGGACGACACGTTGATGACCGTCGACCAGACGCAGTCGGGGATCAACGACGTGCATAGCGGCGCGCAGGAGACCTCGAGCGAAGGCACGGCCTACTCGAGCTGGTAAGCGGCGACTTGTACTCGCCAAGGGTTACAAAAAAGCGCATACTACCTTCATGTTAGACAGAGCTGCGTAGTTGGTATGGAAGCGGCTCTCAGGAGAACTCCCGTCATGCGATCCGTCTCGATGCGTCCTGTTTCGCACCTCGGCCTGGCAGCCGTCCTGATTGCGGGAGCGGCGTTCGGTCCGGCGACCTTTGGCCAGCAGACTACGCCTGATCCTGCGAATACGACGGCGCCTGCGCAGAGCACTCCGCAAACATCTCCTCAGACGAGTCCGAAGGGACCGGATGCTACGACCGTTCCGACGCCGCCGACTCCTCCGACCGAAGAGGAGATGAATGCCGCGCGCGATGCTGCGAGCAAGAAGACCGATTCGTTGCCTTCGCCGGGAGAGTCGCTGGACCCGCATATTAAGGCAGGGAGCGAGAATGATGTCAACGCCATCGGCACGCGCAATATCGGCGGGCGCGGCATGGGCAACTGGTACTCAACCGATTGGGAGATTCGGAACGGCAAAGCGTACTCGATGGAGATCGAGAAGTCGGCTCACCTGGTTACCGATCCTGTCATCAATGAGTACATCAACCGTGTCGGGCAGAATATCGTGAAGAACTCCGACTGCAAGGTTCCATTCACGATCAAGGTGATCGACTCGGATGAGATCAACGCGATGGCGCTGCCTGGCGGATTCTTCTATGTGAACTCCGGGTTGATTCTGGCCGCGGATGAAGAGGCTGAGTTGGCGGGAGTGATGGCGCATGAGACTGCGCACGTCTGCGCGCACCACGCCGCTCGTCAGCAGACGAAGCTGAATTATGCAGAGATCGGCTCGATTCCGCTGATCATTATGACTTCGGGCTCGTATACGGGGTATGGAATCTACGAGGCGACGCAGCTCGCGATTCCGATTACCTTCCTCAAGTTTTCGCGTATGGACGAGGCGGAGGCGGATTGGTTGGGGTTGCAGTATATGTATCGTGCAGGGTACGATCCGCAGGCGTTCATCCAGTTCTTTGAAAAGATCGATGCGCTCGAAAAGCACAAGCCGGGGACGCTGGCGAAGGTGTTCGCGGATCATCCGCAGACGCCAGATCGGATTGGGCGTTCGGAGGATGAGATTGCGACGATCATGCCGGCGAAGCCGGATTACATCGTTACGACCTCGGAGTTCGACGATGTGAAGGCGCGACTGGCTCGACTGGAAAACAAGCGCAAGCTCAACAATGGCAAGGGTGGCAACAAGCCTACACTGCGTCGTGTGGGAAGCAACAGCGATCCGAACTCGACCGATCCAAATGCTAGCTCGGGTGACGATCGTCCTACGCTGAGCCGCCGCAACTAAGGTTGATTTCAAGGTGGAAAGCCCTGCTTTCGCGTGCGCGAGGGTGGGGCTTTTCTGCGTTCGCGCTATAAAATAGAGGGATGAAAAAGAAGACTACTGGCTACACCGATGACCACGCGAAGGCGGGTCTCGACACAAAGTTTCCTGAGATTGAGACATGGCAGAACCAGTTCAAGGCATATGAGATTCTTGTCGACGATCCTGAGTTCACCAGCGTCTGCCCGAAGACCGGGCTGCCTGACTTTGGACGGCTGACGATCCGCTATATGCCGCGCAAGAGCTGTCTTGAGCTGAAGTCACTGAAGGAGTATCTGTTCACATACCGCAACCTGGGGATCTTCCAGGAGAATATCGTGAACCAGGTGCTGGACGATGTGGTGAAGGCGTGCAATCCGGTGTGGGCGCATGTGGTTGGCGATTTCCGCCCGCGCGGCGGGATCTCGACGATTGTCGAGGCTAAGTATCCACGACGCGAGAAGTAGGGGTGTTTCATGAGATGGAGCAGTTTGTGGCTCGATCCTGCTATTCTCCCCAGAGATGCCTCAGGCTGCTCCATCCAAGCTTCCCTTTGTCTCCGTAGCGGGCGCGACGACGGCGCTGGTGCTGTTGACGGCGCTGAACTTCGTCAACTACATCGACCGGTACATTCTGCCGGGCGTGCAGGAGATGGTGAAGCACGAGTTCTCGGTGTCGGACGAGCGGATTGGGGCGCTGGTCTTCTGGTTTATGCTGGCGTACGTGCTGGCTTCGCCGGTGACGGGCTGGATCGGGGATCATTTTCCGCGTAAGCCGTTAATTGTGGGAGCGGCGCTGTTTTGTAGCGGCGTCAATTTTTTTACAGCGACGGTTCATACCTTCGATACGCTGATGATTCGTCATGCGGCGCTGGGGTTGGGCGAGGCGTGCTTTGGAATCTTTGGGCCAGTGATCCTGGCGGATTTTTATCCTGATGACCAGCGGAATCGAGTGCTGACGATCTTCAACGTGGCGCTGCCGGTGGGAGCGGCTCTGGGATATCTGATCGGCGGATCGGTTGGTGGGCACTATGGATGGCGGATGCCGTTCTATGTGTCGGCGGTGCCGGGCGTGGTGGTGGCGCTACTGATTCTGTTCTTCATGAAGGAGCCGAAGCGGGGCGCGAGCGAGGTGGAGAAGCCGAAGCTCGAGAAGGATGCGGTACTGGCGCTGGTGAAAAATCCAGCGTATGTGACGGCGGTGCTCGGGCTGGCTATGGTGACGTTTTCGCTGGGCGGGATCTCGTGGTGGATGCCTTCGTTTCTTCAGCGCGTTGGTGGACGTTCGCCGGCTTCGGCGGGGTTTTTGATGGGAGCGATCACGGTTGTCACTGGGATACTGGGGGCGATCGTTGGCGGATGGATCGCGCAGCGGTGGTCGCGGACGAACCATCGGGCGCTGTACCTGGTTCCAGCGTGGAGTGCTTTGCTGGCGGTTCCTCCGTCGCTGGTGTGCTTCTTCGGGCCGAAGGAGTGGATTCTGCCGATGCTGGCGGCGGCACAGTTCTTCATCTTTCTTGGAACGGGACCGTTGAATGCGGCGACGGTGAATTCGGTTGGGTCGGGAGTTCGGGCGACGGCGCTGGCGGGACAGCTTTTCTTCATCCATGTGCTGGGCGATGCTCCGTCGCCGCGCATTATTGGGTTGGTGAGCGACCATAGCAACCTGAATATCGGTCTGGGCGTAACGCTGGTTACGTTTTTGATTGCGGCGGCGCTGCTGTTTGTTGGTGCTCGGTATGCTCCGCCGCTGCATCATGAAGAAGTGGGATGAATGTGCGCGTGATCTTCGAAGCGGTGGCTTGGCTGGTGGCGCTGAGCTGGGTGTACAAGCTGGTGGAGGCCTGGTTTGGGTTGCCGCGCGTTCCTGATCTGCTGGAAGGAAAGTTTGATCGGCTGCCTGAAGGGATGCCTTCGCTGGCGGTGATTGTTCCGGCACGGAATGAGGCTGAGGATGTTGCGGCTTGTCTAGGCTCGCTGGTAGCGCAGGATTACCCAGAGTTGAAGGTGATCGCGGTGGACGATCGTTCGACGGATGGAACGGGGCGGATCATGGATGAGCTTGCGGCGGCGCATCCGGAGCGGTTGCGCGTGCTGCATGTGAGCGAGCTGCCGCAGGATTGGCTGGGGAAGACGCATGCGATGGCTCTGGCTGCGGCGCAGTGCGATGCGGAGTGGTTGCTGTTTACCGATGGGGACGTTCTGTTTCGAGCGGATAGTTTGCGGCGGGCGCTGGCGTTTGCCGTCGAGAGCGATGCGGATCATCTGGTGACGGTTCCGACGACGATGATTGAGAGATGGGATGAAGGGGCGCTGCTGGGGTTCTTCCAGATCTTCGGGCTGTGGGTGGCGAGACCGTGGAAGATTGCTGACCCGAGGGCGCGAAGGGACGCGATTGGGATTGGGGCGTTCAATATGGTTCGGAGGAGCGCTTACGAGCAGATTGGTGGGTTCGAGGCGCTGCGGATGGAGATCGTCGAGGACATTGGGTTGGGCAGGCGAATCAAACGGGCGGGACTTCGTCAGCGGATCGCGTTTGGGCGCGGATTGGTGCGGCTTCACTGGGCTTCGGGCGCGCTGGGTTTGGTCGAAGTAATGACGAAGAATATGTTTTCGGCGTTCCGATTTTATGTTTCGCTGGCGTTGGTGGCTTGTCTTTGGTTGATGGTGTTCTGCGTGGCTCCTGTGTTTGGGTTGTTGATGCGGGGAACGCGGCTTCCGGCGGCGATTACGTTGATCGCGATTGCTGGGGTCTATTGGCTGTATGGGAGGATCTCGGGAATTTCGGCTTGGCAGGTGTTACTGTCGCCGTTTGCGGCGATGCTTTTTCTGTATACACTGCTGCGGTCGATGGTGACCACGCTGCGGCAGGGCGGGGTGATTTGGCGGGGAACTTTTTATTCTTTGAAGACGTTGCGGCGGTATGCAGCTCCGCTGTTCTGAGTTGGATTTGCGGCTTCGTTGGGACGAGTTTTGGAGTAATACCCCTACCCCTATCTTAGATATCAAAATATGAAAAACAAAGGACTTAGGTCTGGACCTGGATATGATTTAGAGATATCAAAAAGCCCGGTGGGTGCCGGGCTTTTGTGGTGATTTCTCTGTCTTGATTATACGTGGCGTGTCAAGGGCTTTACCTGCGGTAGCCTGCGTAAGGGGCGTAGCACGGAGCCGGGACGAGGATGTAATGCGGCGCGGAGAGGATGGCCCAGAGCATCAGGGCGAACCAGCCGATGCCGGTCCAGCCGAAGAGGAGATTCAGGAGGAGGATGCCGGTTACGCCGTGGCCACGGTTGGCGGCGACGATGGTGGGCAGGAAGTACATCAGGGTGAGGATGGATAGGGTGATCATGCTGGCTGGCCTCCGTGGGGCTGCATGTATGGGTACGTGGGTGGGGTGGGGAAGGTTCCGTTGGTTTTGAGCGAAGTGCGGGGTTCAAGATGGAATGACCACGTGGATGCATTCAAGAGATGGAACAAGCAGGATGAGTGGTTCGTACTAAAGATCAATAAGAGGGCGACTTTGTGAAGAGCATTTGGCTAATAGTAAGCAGTTTTGCTGCTATGTATGTCATCGCGACGATTGTCGGTTTCTCCACGTACTTATTGATAGGTCCGGTTGTGATGTGGGTCAGTGTGTTCACACTCATGCCGGTCGTCAGCGCATGGCTCATATACGGTTATTTGCGAAAGACTACATTCCCGCTCGAGACCAGCATGGCGGAAACTGCAAAACTGCTGCTGGTTTGGATTTGTCTTTCGTTTGCTTGTGATGCTCTAGGCTACGTCGTGATCATCCCTGCCATCATGCATACATCTCCCAACTGGACCTTCTTCCGAGATCAATCGCCGTGGATATGGCTATCCTACGCGGTTCTCTTGTTTTCAGGATACGTGGGACGGTGGGCCTATCTAAGGAGTCTCCATGCCTGACCTAGAGCGCTTCGGCGTGTTCATCGTAGCCGCTTTTATGCTCTTCTTTGGCGTTGTTCTGTGGATTGTTCGGAGGCGCCCCGCAAGACCCAGCCTAGGCAGCTTATTTGCTCTTGCGATTATTGTGGTTCCTTTGGGCATGTTGTTCGCGCGCTATTCACACCTTGCCTTCCATCATTTGTCCTGGATGGTTTACTACGGTGTGCCAGCGTTGACGACCTTTCTGTTACCACCTTTGTGGCTGCGCATGTCGCGGAGGGAGATCTTTCTTTATATTCCTCTAGCCTTGCTGATGGCCCCTACGATCCACATCGTATTTTCGCTCTTCGTTGGCTGGCACGATTACATGCCGTTTCCTGCTTATATCCCCTCAGTTGGCGAGCTTCTGCGGAGCGCGGCCCGGTAGAAGCTCGCGCTCAGGATGGCAGATTTATTGGGGAAAGGTGATGGGGTTTAAAACGAGCAACAGCAAGGGCGAGCTCGGGTGGTTTGGCTCATCCCACTCTTCGCAAATGCGCGAAGGATGGGGCACCCGCAACGGCAACCGCAGGTCCTTCGACTACGCTGCGCTTCGCTCAGGATGACAGTTTGTTTGATGGAGGGACAGCGAGGGCAGATTTTCGGGTAGGGGAGAAAGCAGTCACCCTACCCAAAAAATCTTTAGGCTTCGACGAGGACGTTGCCGTAGCGCTTCTGGACGTACTCGTCGAGGATGACCTGGAACTCTTCTACGATGCGGTCGCCTTTGAGGGTGGTGAAGAGCTTGCCGTCGACGTAGACGGGGGCTTTGGGCTCCTCGAAGGTGCCGGGGAGGGAGATGCCGATGTTGGCGTGCTTGGATTCGCCGGGGCCGTTGACGATGCAGCCCATGACGGCGAGTTTGAGCTCTTCGACGCCGGGGTACTGCTTCTTCCACTCGGGCATGGATTCGACGAGGTAGGACTGGATGCGCTCGGCGAGCTCCTGGAAGTAGGTGGAGGTGGTGCGGCCGCAGCCGGGGCAACTGGTGACCTGGGGCATGAAGGAGCGGATGCCGAGGGACTGGAGGATCTGCTGGCCGCAGCGGACCTCTTCGGAGCGGTCGCCGCCTGGGGTGGGGGTGAGGCTGACGCGGATGGTGTCACCGATGCCGGTGAGGAGCAGGGGAGCGAGGCCGGCGGTGGAGGCGACGACGCCTTTCATGCCCATGCCTGCCTCGGTGAGGCCGAGGTGGAGGGCGTTGTCGCAGCGGCTGGCGAGCTCGGTGTAGACGTCGATTAGGTCGCGGACGCCGGAGACTTTGGCGGAGAGGATGATCTGGTCGCGGCGGAGGCCGTAGCGCTCGGCGGCGGCGGCGTTGTCGAGCGCGGAGACGACCATGGCCTCCATCATGACGTCGCGGGCGTCGAGGGGTTGGGCGAGTTTTGAGTTGTCGTCCATCATCTTGGTGAGGAGAGCCTGATCGAGCGAGCCCCAGTTGACGCCGATGCGGACGGGCTTCTGATGCTTGACGGCGACCTCGACCATGGTGCGGAAGTTGTCGTCGTCCTTGCGGCCGATGGAGCAGTTGCCGGGGTTGATACGGTACTTGGCGAGGGCTTCGGCGCAGTCGGGATATTTGGCGAGGAGGAGGTGGCCGTTGTAGTGGAAGTCGCCGATGATGGGGGTGTTCCAGCCCTTTTTGGCAAGGCCTTCGACGATGTAGGGGACGGCTTTGGCGGCATCGTCGTTGTTGACGGTGATGCGGACCATCTCGGAGCCGGCGCGGGCGAGGGCGGCGACCTGCTGGACGGTGGATTCGACGTCGGCTGTGTCGGTGTTCGTCATGGACTGGACGACGACGGGATTGCCGGAGCCGACGTGGACTCCTCCGATGTTGACCGTTACGGCGCGACGACGAGTGATCGATGGCATGCGAAATTCTCCACTTATAAGGGTATCACCGGGGGTGTTGGGTGGGCATCACACTTGCGTTACGACGGGTTCTCTCGCGTTACACTAGGCTAGATGGCCCGGTAGCTCAGTTGCATAGAGCAGCGCACTCCTAACGCGAAGGTCGCAGGTTGGACTCCTGCCCGGGCCACCATAAAGCTAAGAAAATATATAGCTTATAGGGTAGTGTTTAGTAGATTTGCAGTCGACATGGGTTGATACACCTTGCCCGCATTGCGGCTCATTGCATCATTGGATGATTTGATAGCCATGACAGAGGGCTTTGTAGATGTCGGTACATTTACGCCGCGCTTGGCCCCGCGCACCATCTAGATGCAACGGACAAGTTGATCGCTGAGGCACAAGAACGCTCCAAGGCGGAGAGAGTCCGGGTTCGAGCCCCGGTAATGTTACCAAGGGAGCGTTTTGGAGCAGGCCGGAGGCTCACCAATTGTGCCGTGCGGGCGATGCTCCCCGTCCAAAGTCCCCGACTGCCTTTCGTCGTTCATCCTAGATGAAGTGTCCGTACCGCTCCGCCATCGCCCACATTGTTGACGGGCTTGGAGAGTTAGGCCCCGCCGACTCCGATCCGTTTAATCAAACTGAGATATTGCGCATTGCGGTGCAGCGGTATATAGGCCGGATTGGTGCTGATTTGGAGCGCGGCCTGCGATCGATCCTTGACCATCTGGTCGAGTTCGGCCAGGGTCTGGTTCCAGTCTCCAGCATAGGCGTGCCACTCGGCCGGTACGAAGTCCTGATCTTCGTGGCTGATGCCCTTGCGGCTTGCGATTGCCTCGAGGCGAAGGCGCGCATAGGCGGGGACACCGCCGGCTCGAATCAACTCGGCTCCGCGGTCTTCGAGCCGAATCCGGTCTAGATCCTTTTCAAGGACTGCAGCTTGACGCCATTCCGCGATGGCCGGAAGGTATTTCCCCTCGGCCCAGAGGTTGAGCGCATTTTGTTCATGAGCCAGGGGCCAGTCCGGCATCATTTGCAGCAGGCGATCAGCGGCGTGATCGGCACGATCAAACTGGCGGGTGCTGCCGGCCAGGAATATCTCCGTCATATAGAGCGGAGCCCAGTTTGGGGCGGCGGCATGAGCTTTATCGATCTCCTCGAGCGACAGAGCGTGCTTGCCTTCCAGGCTGTAAAGAATCGAGAGCCATTGGTGATAGATAGCGTGGTTGGGATCAAGATCGACTGCGCGGTGCAACTGTTCTTCGGCAAGCGGGAAGTTCCAGTCCTGGTTGAGTGCGACCTGGCCCAGCATCGCATGAGCTTCTGCCAGGGTGGGATCGAGTGCCGCCGCCTGGGATGCAGCGGTTCTGCACTGCTCGAGATAGGAGTGGTAGGAGGAGCCGGTTCCGTGTTGCGACAGGACGAAGTACGCGCTGGCCAAGCCGGCATAGGCACGGGCATAGTTAGGGTCTTCTTGAATGGCTCCCTGAAATGCTGTAACAGCCTGGAGAAGGGAATCATCCGTCCACTGCAAGAGGTATGACCGGCCACGCAGATAAGCGGCGTAGGCTTTGGAGGTCGTGGGACGCGCGACGTTGAGGTTGACGGTTTTGCGGTAGGGGTGCAGCCGCTCGAAGAAGTCGCGCTCGAACCGGTCGCTGATGGCCGCGAGTTCTTCCCTGGTACCGCTGTACTGGAAGGAATTCAGGTGGACGCCGTCTCGGGTGCGCACCAGTTCCAGGCGAAGCTGACATTGATTGTCAACAACGGAAAACTTGCCGAAGAGTAGAGCATTCACACCCAGTTGCTGGGCGCGGGCGATGATCTGGCCTTCGTCCTGGCCAATATGGTCGAACGAGTGTGCGGAACGTGTTTCGATCTCCGGAGATTGGGAAAGAACATCAGCCAGGTTCAGGCGAAAACTCTCGGCCAGGGCGGCAGAGTCGTTTCCAATTGCCTCGAAGGGAAGAATACCCAGCGAAAGCGGCCTGGAGGCCGCCAAAGC
Organism: Granulicella arctica; assembly: GCF_013410065.1. Taxonomy (NCBI): domain Bacteria; kingdom Pseudomonadati; phylum Acidobacteriota; class Terriglobia; order Terriglobales; family Acidobacteriaceae; genus Granulicella; species Granulicella arctica. Next base: position 1,485,154 of record NZ_JACCCW010000002.1, on the reverse strand, counting down.
GCGGGCATGAAACAGCCACAGACTGGCGGCAGCGGCTAGAAGAATCGTTACCCCAAGGCACAGAGCCCATCGTTTTCGCCATATGGGAGGCGAGCTACTCGTCAACTGCATTGCCGGTTCGGCATTCGGAAGCTGGGTGGTCTGTAGAGCTGGGGTAGGGGAGTCAGTGTCCGAAAGTTGAGGAGTGGGCAGATCCGTTACGGATGCAGGCTTCGTTTCAGGATCGGAGATCTCTCGGACAGGAGCGATGAACCGATAGCCGCGCTTCGGCAGCGTCTCGATGAATGGAGTGGGCCGGGAGGAGCGGTCACGAAGAATCTCCCGCAGTTGGCTGATGACCCGATGGATGGAGTGGTCGTAGTCCAGTATTTCTCCTTGCGGCCAGAGAGCCACCCTCAACTCCTCCCGGGTCAGCATGGAACCCGGATTCTCCAGCAGCAAGGCCAGCAGACGGGCAGCCTGATCGGGAATTCGGAGGCGTTTTCCTGCGCGCGTCAACTCTCCTGTCTCGGTATGGAATACGAACGCCGAGAAGGCGAACGATTGACCTCCATTTTTCCCCATAGTGCAATCTTTTCAGTGTTGGAGGCAGTTGTAAAGCCGCTCATAACGGCCAACGCCATACTTCACGCACTCGGTCAGTATCAGAAGATGACGTGTAAAGCATTGTATAAAAAGAAGTTATGTGATGAGGAAATGGAGAGGAAACAAAATGCTCTTGCGTATTGCAAGGAGAACGCAGGTGCATTAGGGTCAATTTACACACATTCCAGTTTGCGGCATCCTCGGCAACTCTTTCATGCAGACACCGTTCAGCCGGCCTCCGGCGATTCGGCGCACCTACAGGAAAAACGGGGCAGGAATCATCAGGAGATCCCTGTCGATTCCACCTTCCAAAATTCGACCTGACACCAGGCCGGCCCAGTGAACGAACAACAGACCAAGGAGTCCCCTTTGCCCTCCAGATTTGCATCTCCGATCCGATTTGCGAAAGCCGCATTGATGGCCAGCTTGTCCGTTTTTGTTGTCACAGGACTCCACGCGCAGCAGGCCGCTTCCCGGATCTCCGATGTTATTGATGAGCGGAATCTGGTAACGCTCAAGGGCAATGTACCCTTTCAGGCCAGAGCGGAGAATGACCATGGCGAAGCTTTGGGCAGTTTGCCGATGGATCGGATGATGCTGGTGCTGAAGCGGAGCGATGCTCAAGAGAAGTTACTGCAAACGGCGATTCAAGCGATGCACGATCCCAAGTCACCGCAATACCACAAGTGGCTGACCCCGGCTCAATTTGGCAAATTGTATGGACCCTCCGATGTGGAGATTGCGAAGATTACCGAGTGGCTGACAGGGCACGGATTCCAGGTGAATCGCCTCGCTCAGGGACGGGGAAGCATCGAGTTTTCCGGCACGGCCGATCGTGTAACTGAGGCATTCCACACCCAAATTCACAGTTACGTGGTTAAAGGCGAGCAGCATTACGCGAATGCCAGCAACCCTCAGATTCCTGCTGCGCTGTCTCCGGTATTGGCCGGGGTACTTTCGCTGCATAATTTCGTGAAGCAATCCTCGGCGCGCATTCTGGGTACTGCACAAGCCAGCGTCGGGCAGGCCAAAATCGCGGCTATCCGCACCAAGAGCGAACTGGTTTACACGCCGAAAGTTACGAGGCCAGGGTTCACCAACGGCGGCACGAATTATGTAGGCCCAGGTGACCTATGGACGATCTACAACGCTACGCCCCTAATCACTGCCAGCAGCTCGCGGATCGATGGTACAGGGCAGACCATCGCCATCGTGGGGCGCAGCGACATTTCAACCGACGACCTGACCGGCTTCCGCACCAACATGCTGCCTTCGCCGTATGCCTCCACTTTTCCATTCACCCAGATACAGAACGGTCCTGATCCTGGAATCACGGGCGGAGATGCGTTGGAACAGACTCTCGACGTGGAGTATTCTTCGGCGATGGCACCGGGCGCGCAGATCGATCTGGTCGTCTCAGCCAGCACCAACTCGACGGACGGAGTCGATCTCTCCGCGCAATACATTGTCGACAACAACCTTGCGCCCGTGATGAGCACGAGCTATGGCCTGTGCGAAGCGGAGATGGGAACGGGCAACGCGTTCTACAACTCGTTGTGGGAACAGGCTACGGCGCAGGGCATCACGCCGATGGTATCAGCCGGCGATAACGGCTCCGCGGGCTGCGATCAGGTTGGACCTAGCGGGGAAGATACCCTCGCCTATGTTGCCGACGAGGGGCTCCAGGTCAGCGGTCTGGCATCCACTCCATATAACGTGGCGGTCGGTGGCAATGAGTTCAGCGACGATTCCAGTACGTACTGGGACAGCAACAATTCTTCAAGCCCCGCTCCGTTTACCTCGGCTCTCAGCTATGTCCCGGAGAAAGTCTGGAACGAAAGCTGCTCGCCTCTGGTCTGCGGGAATGCCAATGCGGATATTGCCGCTGGTTCCGGAGGAGCGAGTGGTTGCTTTACACCTACCTTGAATGCCAGCGGCAACATCATTGCGTGCAGCGGCGGGTATGCGACCCCCGACTGGCAGACCGGGGTGGCAGATTTGCCCACGGACAATATGAGGCATCTACCCGACGTGTCGCTGACCGCCGCGGGCCACGACGGATACATGGTTTGCTATCAGAGCAGTTGCGACTCGAGCAGTTTCTATGTCGTCGGTGGTACGTCGGCGTCGTCGCCGTCTTTTGCAGGCATCATGGCGTTGGTAAACCAGAAGACCGGATCGCGTCAGGGCCAGGCGAACTACACCTTGTACAGGCTTGCGGGGAGTCAGTTCGGAACCACAGGCGCTCCCAACTCCGCCCAACTCGCGGCGTGCAATGCTTCAAATGGAAATGCCGTCGACGCTTCCTGCATCTTCCACGACGTAACCGCCAGTACCAACGCCGTACCGTGCGATGGGGGCACGCTCAACTGTAGCTCGACTACGGTGGGGACCTATGGAGTGCTGACAGGTTATGCCGCGGGTACTGGTTACGATTCGGCTACAGGCCTGGGTTCGGTGAATGTCGCCAACCTGATCAACCACTGGAGCGACGTCACTCTCTCGGCCACCTCTACATCACTTACTTTCGGAACGATGGCCTCAACTTTCGGCTCTCCTGTCTCCATCGCGGTGACCGTCAAGCCACTGAGCGGAAGCGGAACTCCCACTGGAGCGGTTGCATTGGTCACCGACAGCGCTTTGCCGGGCGCAAGCGCGGCGGGCACCGTAACTCTTACCAACGGGAGCTATAGCAGCACCATCAGTTCGCTGCCCGGAGGAACCTACGATGTATCAGCGCGGTATGGTGGCGACACATCGTATGCCAGCAGCACATCCACCAGTTCAAAGATCACTGTTAGCCCGACGACAAGTTCTCTGACGCTTGGCATTGCGGGCTACGATCCAATCACCAACACTGCGATATCCGGTGCCACGGTGCCGTATGGCAGTATCGTTACTGCTTCGGTGCAGCTCAATGGCGTCTCTGGCCAGGTGGCTCCCAGTGGAACCGTGTCTTTCTTCAACAGCGCTACTAAGCTGGCGGACGTCGCTTCCTCGCCTGATGGAGAGGCTTCCTATTCTGCTGCTGGATACGGAATCGGGACGTATCGCTGGACGGCAGCTTATAGCGGCAATTCCAACTACACTGCGTCGACGAGCCCAGTGGCTGCCTTTGCTGTAGGCAAAGCGACCACGTTGCTTAAGCTGCTGACGAGCACAAGCTTTGTCATTGGCAGCAGCACCGCGACTCTAACGGCGGTGGTCGGCGATGATAGCCTGCTCGCGAATCCGACCGGGAACGTAACCTTCTCCGTGAATGGTAAAGCAGCAGGAACTGTTGCGGTTGTGCCCTATACGGATCCTTCCACTGGAGCTTCGGAGGCGAAGGCAGCTTTCACTCTGACATCCTCTCTACTGAGTGCTGGAGCCAACGTTTTAACGGCTTCTTACACCGGTGACGGCAACTACTCCACTGCCTCTTCGTCATCGCTCGCCGTTGGGTATAGCTCGACAGTGGCGGTGAATGCCATCGCGCTGACAGCAATGACAACCACTGCGAGTACGAATCAGCCTGTGGCTTTGTCGGCTGTGGTTACTACCGGAGGGATCCCGGCGACGGCTGGCACTGTCAACTTCTTTGACGGCACCCGGTCGTTGGGCACCGCCCAAGTGGCCGGCAGCAACGCAGCCACGGGACACACGACCGGAACAGCGACGCTGACGGCTATCTTCACCCCTGGAAGTCACGTCCTGACCGCTACATATGAGGGCATTCAGGCCGCTCCGATAGCGGTTACGTCTTCTGCGGCGACGGTAACGGTAACGGGCTCCCAGCCGTCTGCAATCGCAATCACTGCCACGACGAGCGCAGCTAACTCCATCAACTACGACTTGAGTGCCACAGTAACGGGATTCGGATTTAGAGCTCCAGCCGCAACGGTCGACTTTACGGAAACATCCGTTACAGCCGATCTCGGTACTGCGACCACCAATACGGCCGGCACCACACACACATTGCTCGCACCCATTCTCTTCCCGTCTGGGGACGCAACCGGTGCGCCTGCCGCACAATCGGTTATCGCCGATTTCAATGGCGACGGCATTCCGGATATGGCCACAGCAAATGCGTCTTTCACCGAAGGCACGATGAGCGTGCTGCTGGGCAACGGCGACGGCACATTCAAGACGCCGGTCACCTATACGGCAGGCATCTTCGCCTCGGCCATCGTCACCGGAGACTTCAACAATGACGGCGTCGTGGACATCGCCGTGACCAACCAATACAACGATGCCCAAACGAGCGGATACATCAGTATCTTTCTTGGCAATGGAGACGGAACCTTCCAGCCGCAGATCGCGGTAAACATGCCGGGAAACTCCGAAAGCACGGTTGTGGCTGACTTCAATCACGACGGTATCCTTGATCTTGCGTCGTTGCAGTTCTCTCCAGGGCAGTTCAGCATTGTCTTTGGCAACGGGGACGGCACGTTCCAAGACCCAGTCAGCTATGCGGTCACGGCGAGTGCATACTCGCCGTACCTCCTGGCAGTTGGAGACTTCAACGGCGACGGAGCGCCGGATCTGGTAGAGGCCAACGCAGCCGACAATACTCTGGGTGTGTTCTTGAACACCGGCACCGGAACGATGGTTGCGCAGGGCTACGTCACCTCCAAAAACCCCCAATGGATTTCGGTTGCCGATGTCAACGGTGACGGTAAACAGGATCTTCTGGTCTCGAACTACGGAAACGAGACGATGGGGGTCGATCTGGGCAATGGTGATGGTACTTTCCAGAATGAAGTTACCTATACTCTCAATGGCTTCGCGAATTCTCTTGCGGTTGCGGACTTGGATGGGGATGGCAAACTGGATGTCGCGGCTGCCTACTTCTATCCAGCCATCGGCATAGGCATCCTGAAAGGAAATGGGGATGGAACCTTCGGCTCCGAGGTGGATTACTCGACACAGCAGGGGCATGGAGCGGGCATTACGATTGCGGACCTGAACAGCGACGGGACACCCGATCTGATCAGTGCGGACATCAACTCTTTCGACAATGTGTCGCAGAGCCTCGCAGTTCTGCTCAATGTAACCCAAGTCAAGGCAGGTCTGACCAATGTTGCTGTCGCCGGGCCTGTTGCCGTACGACAGGAGCTTCAGGGCCTCTATGCAGGCGACACGAACTACAGTGCATCGTCCTCTGCGGGGATCTATGTATATGGCTCTGGCGTCAAGACCCAGCCTGTCCTTCTCTGGTCTCCCTCTTCCCCCTGGGGAACGGGCGTTGCTTTGGGTGCAAGCGTGTTGAACGCGACGGTGAATGGCAATATTGCGGGCACTATCGTCTATAGCGCGCAATCCGGTTCGGGAGCCGCGGCAGTCGTCACCTCCGTGAGTGCACTGACAGCCGGGACCTATACGTTGACCGCAACCTTCACCCCGGTGGACACCACCGACTACGCTGCTGCAACCGCATCGCGAACAGTGGTGATCCAGCAGGCCGACTTCGCGGTACAAACTGGAAGCTCTTCGCTGACCATCGGTGCTGGCAGCTCCGGTACCGTGACTGTCAGCGTTCCTGCCCTATACGGGTTTTCAGGAATGGTCGCAATCACCGGGGGCAACTCTCTTCCCGGCGGGTTCACTGTAACGGCATCGCCGTCGACTGTGGCCGCTGGCGGAAGCTCAACCGTAACCATCCAGACGACGGGCCTGAGCAGCACCAGCGCAAGTGTGTCCGCACATAGCAACTGGGAGCACTGGGTTTCCGGCGGTGGAGTGGTGCTCACCTGTCTGTTGATCTTCCCGGCAGCGCGGCGACGAAGGTCAGTCTGGATGGGAGCAATCGGCCTATTCAGTGTTCTTATAGTTATAAGCGGTTGTGCAGGCCCGGGATTTTCGACCGCCAGCGTGACTCTGACCAGTGGCTCAGCAAAGGTTGCTAGCGGTTCCGCAGCTATCTTGACGGCGAAGGTCTCCAGTAGCCGCGGGACGCCTAGTGGCAACGTTACCTTCTACAACGGAACCACTGCTCTGGGAGGGGCCGTGACAGTCATCGATGGCACAGCTGCTTTATCGGTTACGAGCCTTCCGGTAGGATTCAACAGCCTGACCGCAGTGTACTCAGGGGATTCGTATGACTCTAGTGCGACATCGGCAGCCATAGCTGAGTTAGTTACAGGCCGGACCGCAGTGGAGATTGATGTGACCTCGGGCTCCATCGTTCACGCGGCCACTGTGCAAATCACGTTGCAGTAGTCAACTCACGGGTTTGATGGGAGTGGTCTGTCCGACCTTTTGTGTCAGTGAGATTCATGAGTTGAAGAGCCTAGTATTTCTATACCAAGGTCAGAGTTAGTCTTCGGCCGGTTTAGGTTGCAGCCAGTACGCGGCTAGCCGCGTACTGGCTGGCGAACTCGCTTGGTGTCCTGTCACCGAGAGATGCGTGAGGACGCCTGTCTCGGCGTTGCACTGGGAGTGCCATCCAGCACTTGGACGGTTGATCGCATCGGCTGTTGGTCCCTTCGTAAAGTTTTTACCGACGTAGCTCAGGTCAAGAACATCGTCCCTGGTCAATTGACGTTGCACACCCAGGGAGTAGCCCCAGGTTTCGCCAAACCGCGGCGCAGGATTGTAAAAACTGATCCCCCCACCGACACCCGCGAGATACCGAAGTGACGCTCCGGGGGCTGAAACATAGCCAGCCGGAAACAGGTTGGAAAGAGTCGACGTGGGGTTATATAGAGAGTTGTCGGCGAGGCAGTTACTGACGTCGTCGCGCTGAAACCTGCCTGCGAGCCTGTATATGCCGCCCAATTGTATATGCCTGCAATTCCACCCCCTATTACGGTCTTAGAGTCCAGTGCATAGGAGAATCCAAACCGAGGTTCAAACAGGTACCATGCCCTCGGTACCTGGGTTCTGGGCGTGCCGTTGACTCCAGAAAATGTAAGCCCGCCATTGATAGCGCCTTCGAATATCCGTTAGCTACCGCTCCTGCACTTACTGGATTGACAGCAGTCATATTGAAGCCGTTGGTATAGCGGTGTATCGGTCGACTGCCTGGCGTGGAAAGTCATAACGCAATCCCAGACTAAGTACCAGCTTCGGAATGACCTTGCAGTTATCCTCGAAGAACACTCCCCAGTAGTGATAGGTTTCAAATGCCTGCGCGGGCTGGACCACGTTATCTCCGGATAGGTATCCGCTGTCCAGTATCAACGATCAACGCTGTGTTTCTGAAACGCCTCCCCGGTCCTGAGTCTGCCAACCACGGATACGTTTCAGTTCCAACCGGAAGCCACCCATGAGTTTGCCCAGCTGAAGGCAGGCAACTCAATGAAGCTTGGACTTAGTGATGTGCAAAGCTTTCATAACTGGCATGTTTCAGTTCCGGTTCTTCAGGCTACACTCTCGCTCGCGCTCGCGCTAGAAAGGAAAGGTAAAATGCCTCTCGTCCGTATGGGCACCGATCTGAGAAGGGACGAACTGCGCGGACACCCTGTGGTCGCCATAGGCTCGTTCTCCAATCCCTGGACGGAACAGAATGTAGCCGGTCTGCGCTTCACTTTTGACCGGGGCGTCTCTGACAAAGAGCGGCCACGCATCAGAGACTCACTCAATCCACAACGTTCATGGTCGTTATCCCACATCTATCCAGAGCCGCAGACCAAAGATTATGCCATTGTCACCCGAACCTTGGACCCGGCGACCCGAGAGCCATTCGTGTCTCTGGCTGGCCTGCACAGCTTCGGTAACCAGATTGCGGCCGGGTTCGTCTCGCAAGATTCTTCGTGGAATGAGTTGGCTCGCCGCGCCCCAGTCGGCTGGGAGAAGATGAACATACAGATTGTGCTCGAAACCAATATCGTGGGGACCACTCACAGTTTACCAAAGATCATCGAGACGTATTTCTGGAAATGAAATTCCACCAGACGTATGGATCAAGTCTGATGTTGCAGCGATCGGCAGATTAGGATTTATCTCTCCGGTTGAACTCACACGCTTCAGCACTGCTGTTCAGAACCCGCAGCGCTATGCTGTCGTCAGTGTTTTGAAAAGCCATGGACGGCGCAGCGGCTAGATCGATCACCCCTAAGCCAATATGAGTACCCCGGGGCGAACGAACTTGTATGCTTGCCCAATGCCATAGAAATCTCCCGTGTAAGAAGCTGTAGGAACTCCATGCTTCAGCTCCACTTCCACCAATGGTCTACAGGCGGCACATCTGCCATCATGTGCCCTTACATCGCAGTCCGGCACCAGTCCCCACAGAGACCCACTCTTGGCCTAATCGTTCATCGGTCGGATGAGGAGTTGCGCTGTTTTGATGAGCGCGGCTTCCTTGTCCCTATAGAGCTCTCCGTCATGCAGATTCCTTTGTCAGAAGACCTTTCACGAATGGCGTTTTTGAGCGGCAAGGTCTCCGCCGTAGGAATGGAGAGCTTAACCAGCAACAAAAGGCGCTGCGTTTGCATCCGACATATTTGACGTCGCCACCCTACAAGATAGGGATCACAGGCTCTTCTACGTTTCTCAACTCAGATTTGATCGAAGACTAATATTTCAATTGATCCAGAATTACCGGAGCCTATCACTTTATGGCTTCTTCATAATTGGACGCGGCTGTTAGAACAGGGCTTGTATTCGGCTAACAGATGGTGCCATGTACCGTTCCATGCTCCGGGTAGGCTCCGATCGCTCAGAGAGGAGATCGAGATAGACCTGCTCGACCTTGACCACCATCGTTTCTAAGGAGAATGCTTGAGCGGTCTGATCGAGCAAATCAAGCTGATGCGACCATAGCGACGTGTCGTGTACGAGACGTAGCAAGCGATTGCTGAGTGCCTCGGCTGTCGCTTCCTCGACGATATTCTCTGCGAGCTCTCCTTGCAGTACCGAACGTGAACCGTGATTGTCCGTGGCCACGATGGGCAGGAGAGAAGCGCAAGCTTCCAGCAACGTGTATGGCAACGCCTCGTAGTGGCTCGTATGGGCCATGATATCCATATCGCTAAGTGCTTCACGCGCTGGAATTTCACCTCTCCAATCGATACGACTCGCCACATTGAGCTGTTCAGCCCGCGACATCATCTCGCGCTTCAGATCTCCATCCCCAACAACAATGGCCTTCATGTCATATCCACGCCGTACAAGAAGCGCAAGGGTGTCGATGAAGAGGAGCGGATTTTTCTGATGAGTAAGCCGACCGACGAACCCCATCGTAATAGTGCCCGAGGACCTCATACGATTGCTACGATCTGCGCCACAGGCTTTACCGTTATATTCAATTCCATTAGAAATACAGGTGACTCGGTTTAGTTCAACACCGCAATCAAGTGCGTACTCCTTCTCAAAGGAGGACACGGCAATGATCCGGTCATATGATTGGCTATAAGCCATCTCTACGCTTCTAAGAGCTCGCCGCTTAAGCGGTGTGAGAGAAGGATCTGTCGCACGATAGCAATGAGGTGTATAGAGCATTGCGCCGACTTCTGGATACAAGAGAGTCCCAAGCAATCCTGCCTTCGTGGAGTGCGCATGCAGAATACGACGCCCGCGCATTTTCTTAAGCACAGATCTCACGACCAAGTAGGCATTTACATCGGAAGGATGGGGTGCCCGTTCCATATCGACGAATACAACCTGTCCCTTGTCGAGAGCATAGATTTCATCGCGATAGCGGTCGTCCATCCGCTTCGGGGAAACGATCAATGTCGCTTTCCGACCACGTTTGAGTAGACCGCGATGGAGATCAATCACGTGACGCATCACGCCTCCACCCGCTTCGCAGAGGAGGGCTATTTCGACATCCAGGTAGTTTCTTCCGCTAGCAGGAAGGGGCGGCGTTTCGGATGATCCGAAACTATCGACACTCTGAGCAACATTGACAGGCAGGGAAGAAGAGACAGCAGTACAAAAGTTCTCAGACATACTGGACTCCATCTTTGGAAGTCATATCAGTGATCGAAGAAACAGTATCTAAAGTTTTGCTGCGATGGAATGGATCAGATAGGGATCCATGTCTGTCTTCTCTGGTAGGGTGCAACACCCACCTCACTCGAGATGACATTCTTTACAGACGAAATATAAGGCTATTTGGATTTTGAATCTGCGAGAATACAACGAATTTAATCGATAATTCTGAAAAAGCAAGTTTTATTATCATGGATATTCGAAATTCTCGATTTCTTGACAGATAGCTATTTCGTTGGCTGACACGTTTGATTACCGCACAGGTCAACCGACTTTGCGGCTGCATCGCGCGGCAGTATTCCGAACTGATCGTATACCACGATGAGTGGCAATCCAGCCATTGTGGTATATGGCCGCTTCTTGAAAAAAGGGCTGTCGAGTGCGTTCCAGGTGTCAGCATCCGCCGGGAATGCTCCATGAGAGAGTCTCTGGAGCAAAGCAAACCATTCTTTGTCGGATGACTGATATGGATTGGGAAGAGAAGATCCGTAAGGATGGTCAGGAATAAAAGGAGAATATTTCTGACCCCAATAGCCGTCTGGAAAGCGTCTTACGTAATATTCAACCGGAGTCGCTCTCCAGTCGCCGCGCGGTATGCTTGCCTTGGTCAACTGAAATTTAATCAGGGCTTGTCCATAATCCGTGAGCTTATAGTCGGCGTCCATGAGGCCTTTGGCTTGCTCGATATAGACATAATCAAAGCCTGCGGCATTGGCAAAACGCAGGGCGTCGAGAAGCTGATCGGGGGTGTGATAGTCCGATCCTGCCTTGCCCGCCGTGGGGAACCGATTCAAATACCAAAGGTCGGCACATGCCCAAAGCTCGGTTGAATGATATTCGAGCGCTGCGCCGCGGTAGACAGCATACATCAAGTCGTCATAGGTCTCTTTTAGCAGCTTGGGGGCCAACAGTGCTCCAGCGCGCGCGTAAGCGAAGGGATAATCCGGAAAGGTCATCTCGAAGATGAGCCTTTTCCCGTAACTCTGGTAGCGCTGCTGTAACTCCTTAACTTTGCTGCTGACGGCTTCGTAAGCCGTGGAAGCGGTCATAGAGCGCGTGTCGACGAGGTAAGGTGGGATGATCTTTCCGGACTCATCTGGTGCGCCATTCATGGCCTGCATCAAGTCCGTCTCGTCGTAAACCACACCAAGGAAGAGTGGGTCATCTTTGAGCATTTCCAGTGTAGATTCAGCAAGATCGTAGCGATATGTCCCGTCACTGTGCTTCAGACGCGAATCGTTTCGGTTGTAGTTCCCCCACTCGGTATTGAATAGATAGGACCAGCCGTGCCTTCTACAGAAGACCACTATGTCCCGAAGGTGTTCCCGTGTCTCTTCGCCTGGTTGAACATGCCAAGAGATGAAATCAATCTTCATTGCAACAAGACTCGACTCAAACTCTAGATTTTTCGTCTGCCCACTCCAGTTGTCTGCATCCACACCGATCCTCATGGCACGCGGAGGAGAAGCTCCAGGGGCCCTCGGTGCCACGTAGGCACTGAGGGGCAAGAGGCGCGACTGTTCAATGAACTTGCCAGAAGCCTCTTGTTCATTGACTGGATATGAAATTCTGAGGGCATACAGCAGTGGTAGCAGCACAACCAGGCAGACAGTCGGAAGCCACCACCATTCTTTCAATGTCTTGTGAGCTCCGTTCGGCGTCTCTCTATCTCGCGTCAGGAAGAGTGACAGTCGCCTCATTGTTATCCCTCCTCTGCGGAGCTGCCGGAAAGGATCGCGCGATACATTGGCCACACACTCTGCACTGAGTAACGCTCTCGTACCAGTTCACGGCCCTTATTCCCCATGCTTTGTCTCAATTCCGCAGTATCAATCAACTGTCGTAGGGAAGTCACCCATCTTTCGTCAGTACCAGCGAGGAAGCCATCCACACCGTCATGAACAACATCGATGTTCGCTCCCACTGGCGAAGCCACTACTGGCAAGCCGGCGGCCATGTACTGAATGAGCTTAAAGGCGCATTTACCGCGGGCGAAGAGAGAATCCTTGAGTGGCATGATGCCGATATCGAATTCGTTGAAAAAGCTGATTTCATTGGCCAAGGTCCAGCGCAGATATCTTAGATGAGGGAGTTGCCAGTTGAGCGGTTCATCAATGCCAACGAGCACTACTTCGAACTGTCTTTCGAGCGCCAAAGAAGCAAGCGCGGGCCCAACAATATTCACGTGATGCCAATTGAGTGGGGTGCCGATCCATCCAATGCGTATAAGCGCCGATGGAGACGGCTCGACGGATGCATAGTCATCAGCGTTGACCACGGTTGGAACTATCCGGACAGTTCCTCCATGAGAGTGGTAGAAATCTGCCAGGAAGTCGTTCCCACAGACTACGACCGTATAACTGGCCGCCATCCGGCCAAACTTACCATGATCGCGTAAGAGTCTCGGTAGCCACCGTGAACCTTCTTTATCCACAATGTGCAGAGCGTCGTCTACATCCATCACCACGCGGCGGCAACGCCACACAAGCAACCACTCAAAAAACGGCGGCCCTAGCGGAGCCATCTCACGCGAAATCCAGACAGCGTCATACCGAGGTGCTTCCATCAGCACCTGCCAAAATCGAAGAATCAATAGCCACGGTAAAAGTAGTAGACGTGCGAGTAAGTGACTGTTTTCCATCTGCCATCGGAAGAAGCTATTGCTCATCAGGCTGTGATGGTTGACATGAACTCCATCACGTTCAGCAAACGGGATGTACTGCAAAATACGGTAACGGGTATCAGCCGAAGCGCGTGGCTTAACGGTAAAAGCGAGAACGCGATACATGGTCGTTCTCAATTTCGCGGTGCGCTACCGAGCGCCACCGAAAGAAATCCACGAGCTTTTTCGCGGTCGCTTGCACTACCACGAAGCATTCCCATCATGCTCAACACAATCCACTTCGCGACGCCTTCCATCCGGTTGATTATGTCGATCATCAGTGCTCCCGGAGCGCCGAAATGCTTGCGAAAGTATTTTTTTCGGCTCTCACGAAGAACGTAAATCATGCGAGCGCGAACAGATGTCGCATCGGTCGATGTCCCGGCTAAGTGACGTACCTCTGCCGCAGGCCAAAACCAAATTTCCCCACCTTCTTCCATCAAACGCTTACACAGATCTACTTCTTCGTAATAAATGAAAAAGCGCTCGTCCATGCCATCGACCTGCCAGTATGCATCGCGTGGAATAAGCAAGGCGGCCCCCATGATCTGCTCGACTTGGCGCGGTTCTCGGTGGCTGAAATGAATCATGCGATACGCGCCTGCCCAGCGATCGATCCCCGCGGCGTCCAGCATGATACGGCTTGCCGTCGGCAGATTACGGCAAGTGGCTGTAACAATGCCTTCACTACCGAAAATCGCAGGCCCTACTGCGACAGCGGCTGGATGCTCCTTTATACACGCCAACATCTCCGCGCCCGCATCGTTCAATAGCTCGGTATCCGGGTTTAAGAAGAAAAGATAGTCGCCTGTAGTCGCCTTTGCCCCGCGATTGCATCCCTTCGCAAAGCCGAGGTTATCATTTGTCTTATCCAAGCGAAACGTAACACCGTCTCGAGACTCTAGAAAGCGCTTCACCGTGACGGCAGTCTCCTCATCTGGCGAGTTGTCTACGACCACAGCCTCGAATGAGCCTGCCGTATATCGCTCAATTGAGGCGAGGCATGCCACAATAGTGTCGGCGCTGTTATACGTCACGATGACGAAAGAGATGAGTGGCCGACTCATGCGGTGGGGCGCTCCTTCCCCATAGAGTATTCCTTTTCGTAACGCCGGTATCCCCGTAAAAAGGACGCGCGGTGACGCATACGCATGCTTGCCTGATAACCAATCACGTGCCTAAGTCCAGGCAACGCGTTCACTATCCTGAGCAGCCCCACTTGCAGACTAATGAAACTTCCCCTCGGTTTGAGACCAAGATGCTGAGTAATCTCCGGAAAGAGTTTTTCCAGTTGCGCGACTCCACTGCCAACGTTGTACTCTCGTCGGAGGTACCCTGTTTCGCTCATATGATGCAGATGGTCGGCGACTGCCTTACGATTAAGACCTAGCCTTGCCCCCTTCTTCTTCATCGAGCAACCGAGCATCGTATCTTCGAAAGCACTGAAAGCTAGCTCGTGATCAAAGAGCCTTTCACAAAACCCTCCCGCCTGTAGTACCGCATCCCGGCGCACAGCAAAGTTGCCGGTATAGATATGTTCGCTACCGAGGTCTTCCGGATGCTCGATCTGCTCGAAAGCAAATTGCGACCCTCGCGAATCAATGTAGCGGATCAAGGGTGTCACTGCAATCTCTTGGTGCCAAAGCAAAATACCCTGCGATCCATCATAACCGTTATCCAGCATGTTCCAGTGCTGGTAAAGCATATCCGGATGCGGGAACACGTCGTCGTCAATAAAAAGAATGCGCTCGTTCTTTGCGGCTTCCACACCTGTGTTACGAGCACGTGCTGGTCCACCATTGCTTAGTGTGATCACGCGTAATAGCTTCGGCATCGCTTGAAGATAATCAGCAAGCACTTCATCCGTACCATCTGTAGATCCATCATTAATAATGATTACCTCGCATCCATTGATGCCATCAACAGTGTGCAGATGCTGCAACATTCGCTTTAGTGTCGACGCTCGATTGAAGGTCGGAGTAACCAGGCTGAACCGGATTGTGCTCATGCTGTGATACCCCACTTCGCATATTCGAGATAGGACGGATCGCGTCGGAGCAGATATCGCAGCATGTAGAGGCTAATGAGCATCCATCGCCATAGGAAGGCGATCACGGGCCCATTATGTTTTTTAAAATAGTAGTTCTGGCTCTTCATATTTTGAAGTACCACACGACTGACAGAGCCATAAAGCTGCAACGTGCTCTGCCTTTCTTTATGCAGAATCCTAGCCGTATGGACGTACCAGATGCCTAGTCCAGCCTTGTGCACTCGATAACAAAGATCAACCTCCTCGCAGTAGAGGAAGAACGTTTCATCAAAGCCGCCCACTGCGCGGAAATATTCAGACTTTATCATCATGCAAGCTCCGATAACGGACCCAACCTCGCGCGTGGATAGATGATCCCAGTCCGAGATATATGGTCTAGACGTCCATCGTCCTCTGGGAAAACGAAAGCAGAGTGTGCTGTGTTGCAAGAACTCGTTCAGCAATGAGGGTAAAGAGCGTCCGCCATCGAAGAGAACCGTGCCTTTGCTGTCTTCCACCAACGATCCAGCAATACCTGCTCGAGGATGGCCTTCCAGAAAGCATGTCAGCTCTCCCAGCACATCATTCAGCAGTTGCGTGTCGGGGTTTAAAAAAAGCAGAAACCTACCATTGGCGGCAGCCACGCCAATGTTGCATCCTGCACCAAAGCCGTCATTTTTACTGCTCACAATTAGGCGAAGGTCTGGATCGTTCGCAAGTGCCCCTAAACCTTGCGGTGAATCGTTGTCGACGACGATGATCTCATAGCTACAACTCGCCGTCTTCTCTCGCAGCGATTCGATGGATCCTTCAATCTGCTCTGCGCAGTTCCAGTTCACGTAGATAACAGATACATCAACCTGATGAGGTCTGTTATTGCTATTCTCTGGCTCAATCGCACTCATCGTACAAACTCCGGGTTCAGAAAAGACCTTACCGTGACCCTCGCTTTTCCACGCTCGTCTGCGCGAAGCGATCGCAGCGCTGTGCCGAGGCCGAACCCGACAAGAATGAAAAAGAATTTCGTTACCTTCGTGAACTCATTCACGTCCGCAAAGAAGCCAGACACAGCATAGACAACTAAGACCAGCTGGGTAGCCTGAACCAAGGATGCCTGCCGCACGAGTCCGAGATCTAACAGTCGTTTGCGGAATCGCTTTAGCAATATTCCTGTGCAAATAAAGAGAGCGATCAACCCCATAAACCCGACGAACCCATGTTCTGCCAACGTAGTTAAATAGAGGTTATCGATCACGTGGATTTGTGTGATGCTGATCTGAGCGATCTCACTCTGGTTGTGCACATAATCCAGATAGACTTTCTGGAATTGCATGTGCCCCACACCCAATGTCTTGTTATCTGAAAACACCTGTGCACCTAGCTGCCAGTAGATAAAACGGCCCAATAGATTGTTGGCGTCTGAAAGCCTCTGCATGAACGGGGTTGATTTCAGAACGACGTAGGCAAGGGAGCCTCCCAAGCCGGCCGCAGGGATAGTGGACACAACAATCATGATGGGGTTTCTTGCCAACAACAGCAGCGACAACGCGGCACCTACCCAAACTCCCCGCGTGGCGTTGACAGCAAGGCCTGCTGCAATTAGCAGTATCTGTACTGTAGGCAGCCAGCTCCGTTGGTGCATCCATCCACGAATTGCATAAGGTAGCCCCATGGCTATGAAGGTACCGGTTTCTGACGGATGGAAGAAAGTGACGTAAGGCCGGTAGACGCCTTCCGTTATCGCGACAACTTGCGGTGAAAGGTACTGGAAGCCACCTTCGAGTTCCATTCCTTCTAAGATTGGATTTCTTTGCAGTACTCGTTCTACGACGCTGAGCACGGCGATAAGGACTGTTAGCCATATCACTGCTTTGGAAAACCATTCATCACAATCAGTGTTTGCTGCCTCCTGAAGAAAAACGATCATTAGCATCGGACCTAGAATGTAGGTCTCCAGCAGATTGCGGAAGGCAATGAGATCTGTGCGAATAAGCAATGACAGACACTGACAAAACACAAATCCGGCTACGATCAAAAGATATTTACTAACCCCGGTCTGCCAGACCCTGTCCGTCGCCCAGTACATGGGCAACAGAATGGCAATATATGTCAGCAGCAGGATTTCATCCGCAAAGAGCTTCGGCAGAACGCCGGTTTCGATTCCGAAGCTAAACGGACACAGCGCCAATGCCCAGACGGAGGCGGCCATAACCACCGAGGGATAGTGCGTAGCAACACCTGCGAAGATAATAAATAGCGCGAGCCCAATGAAGCCATAAAAAAGAGGTAAGCCAGCGAACGCAGCAGCGCAGCCAAGCACAAGTGCAGCTATCAACCATCCGACAACCGAACGGAATTGAATCTGTGTGTAACCGAAGATTGCCGTTTGTATCGTCATGCGGTATCCCGAACTTTTGTCATTGTGCGCAATAATAACGGTGCCAACACGACTGTGGAGAATACTTCGCAGAAGAACGTCACAAAAGCCGCAGCATTAATCCCCCATCTTGGAATGAGGGCAATATCCAGACTGACGTTCATTACCACGAGCAGGAGGGCTATTGCCCCCAATAGGCGAACACGTCTAGCCACAATGGTTGCATTTGCGAGTGTGGAATTTATATACACCAGGGGTACAGTCAACATAAGCCACACCAGCGCTGTCGATCCAGTAACGTATTGCTTATGGAATACATCTAGGATAGGGTGGCGCAACAAAATTACGCCTATGGCTGGAACCGAAAGAAGCAAAGATCCTGTCAGCAAATGCGTGCGTAACATCTCTTTCGTGTTGTTTCGTGCCATACGTGGAAATGCTGCCTGCAAAAAGCCTGCAAATAGTGACAGACAGACGTCGAATATTTTGTAAGCAATCTGGTAAATTCCCGTATCTGCCAAGCCTCGCATTTTTGCCATGACGAAGACATCCGAGCGGAAGTACACGAGAGCCAGAACCTCGGTGAGAAAAAGTTCCAGTCCCTCTCGCACTAGCTTGCGTACGTTGGGATGGACCGGAGCTTCATTGGGCATCCACTCCTTGCGGGTCGAAACCGCGATCATGATCATTCTGACGAGTGCCGCCAATGGTGCCACGCACATCATGCTGCCGAATGACAGCTTGTCAGTAACGAGAAGCATGGCCGCTGCAAACATCAGCATTCGCTCCGCGAATTGAGAAAATGCGATAGGAATGAGCTTCTCATGCGCCGTAAGAAACGCCTCGCAATTACGCGTTGCTATCACCGGAAAGATCATTGCAAGGAAGATTCCGGCGGTAGCCGCGCTGACCGGCAATTCATGGCGAAAGAACCTCATCAGTAGTCCCCAGGCTGCGGCCCAGGACACAGTTGCCATCGCGAAACGTATAGGCAGAGCGGCTCGAAAGTACCCTTTGCCAACCGCAGAGCTACTCCCGGCAATCTCACGCATCAAGAGCTTGTCAAGCCCAAGATTAGCAATGAGTTCGACAAGCATGCTCGCGGTGTACAGCAGGGCGTACGCCCCCATGTAGGGCACAGCAAGGCGACGGGCCATCAAAATAATCGAAATGTAGCCAAGGCCGCGGCCGAGCAGATTGGCTGTGGCCATTGCAGCACCATTGGATACAAAGCGCAGTGTAGAGTCGCGCCTTAGTTCGACTTCCGGTATTTCCTGTGTTGCGTCTAGCTCAGTCAACGCTCAAACCTCAGCAGCGGTCGGCTGCTCGTTGGAAACTGCCGGATCGTGAAAGCGTGTGAGACGAGCCGGGCTACCAACCGCGATGCAGTAGGCCGGAACGTCTTTGGTGACAACTGCATTCGCTGCAATTACGGCTTGTTCTCCTATCTGAACGCCTGGTCCGATGAAGCAATACACGCCCAGAAAGGCCCGCTTTCCAATGCGCACTGGCTTTGGCTCTGATATAGGGGCTGCGAAGATCGCGGTGTCAACATGCCGATGATCATGAATGTGATCCACGATGACCACACCTGCGGCGACTGTCACATCATCTTCGATGACAACGGAAGATGCCGCGGAGATCTGGCAGCCGTAGCCTATCATCACCCTGTCTCCCAGGACGATCTTGCCGTTGTATTGTTGCCCCGACCAGGCAGCAACTGGATTGAACCACGAGCGTGAGTAGAGTATGCACCCGTCACCGATACTGATCGATCCGGGCTGTTCGATGCGAATGGGAAAGTCGATTCGCACTCCCTCGCCGATTCTTTCGAACGAGTTGCTCAGGAGCCATGTGTGGAACTCTGAGAAACGAAACCGAAGCTTTTTTGCAACTTTCAAAATCAGCTTTCTCATATGCGCCTCACTAGTCAGCCTGGGACGAGGAATGCACATTCTTATTAAGGATGAGCTGGACGGTGTGGACACCAGAACTACGCAACAAATCAAGAGTGCTAATCGCAGTAGCGCGGCGTGTACGTCCCGCCTCCACAACTAGATATGCGGCACTTACCGAAGGCAGAATGTCAATCAAGCGATATATGTCTTTCGCTACATTGCTAGCGACCACGATATAGGAAAATTCATTGCGCCATGCCAACAGAGCCAACTGAAGCTCTGAAGAGCTAACAGTCGGTGCAACGCCAGTGGCTATCTTTTCTTGCTGCCCCGAAAATTCTGCTTGATCCGGAAGGAAGAGGGAGGTTGGACCAGGTGATTTCTCGGAGCGGTGCTCGACGGGTTGCAAGGTACAGTCCAATAGTGCCACTCGTGACGGCGCATACCTATCAAAGAAACGAGCCAGTTCATAACTGACCAGGCTCAGATCCTCACCACCATTAGATCCAGCAAGTAGGATGACAACACCAGGAATCTTAAGGTCCCGGACTGACATATAGATCCGCGCGAATTCATTTTCAGTCTTGGGTCCCAGTAAAATCGCTGCATCTCCGTTTTCCGAGGTGGCCATCGGCAGTACAGCGGCAACGGGTAATCCCAGAGCCGCTTCCGTAGTGCGACGGTCGCTCATGGTTTGATCCAGGCCAACACTGACAAGTATGATCGCAATGCTACCCGTGAAGAGAAGTGCGATCGCCAACAAGAGGACCATTGATTTATTTGGCGATTTAGGCTCAGGTTCCCAACTGGGGGCATCGATTACAGAGATGTCTGTGATTTCACTCTGAGCCGACAGAATGCGCAGACGACTGTTGAGATATGCCTGTCCCATTTGCTCCGATTGCTCTTTCGAAAAGTCCAGATTGAGCTTGATCATGTTGTAGCCAGGGAGATTTCGGACGTAGTCATTGATGGCCTCATTTACGTTGCTTAATTCATGCTTAAGCTGCTCCATGCGCGCCTGAGCGCTCTTTTGTGCAGCGTTTGAGCTGATGAGTTGCTGCTCGACTAATTCAGAAGCTCCGCTTCGCCGATCCTCCCTTTGGTCAACGATTTGTGCGGGCTCCGAAACCAAGAGCTGGCGAATCCGTCGCAGTACCGCAGCCTGGTCTTGGTAGACACGGCTCTGAGTGGGGTGACCATTGAGAATTTGCTGCTCTTGCACCTGTGCTTCGTTCAACTTTGATTCGAGCTCATCATGTAGCTTGCTATGAGACTCAACAGTGCTATACGTCTCGTATTGCTTAAGCGAGTTATTGAACCAAGTGAACATCCCGATCCGCGCGGATGAGGCTTGACTGTCAGCTGTAGCATCGCTGAGCGCCTGATTGATCTGTTGCTTCTGTTGGATGAACGAGTTGATCTGCGAATCTTCGGCAAAGACATGATGTGTCGTCATGAAGTTCGCCATCTCGTCCAACCGCTTCTGGTACTGATTGAGAGAACGGTTGAGCTCGGACTTTAAAAGATCTGATTCGCCGGCACTTTGGAATACAGCGATATGATGGTCAATGTAAGCAGTGAGCACTAATTTCAGCACCGTTTGCGCTACGCGGGGGTCACGGTAGCGGAAGCTCACATCGAGTGCATCGGAATTGAAAATTGTCTTAGCATCAAGGCTCTTCGAGAGAGTCGTGGCGAGAATAGTGGACTCTGGAATTTGCGTTTCTTTATGCCCGAATGGCATCGCTTTTATCACTGCTGCTAGCCTCTTACTCATTAGTTTGAGCGTCCTTAGCAGCAGGGTAGGCTCTGGTGCTTCGCCAGTTAGAAAACGCCTCGCCTCCAGCACCTCTGCATCCATCGGAGGAGCAGGCTCGCCCGGCGTGGGCTCACCCAACATCCATTTGGAGGTAGTCAGCAGAACGTGTTCGCTGAGCAGAATCTGCTGTTCATTGTGGATCTGCTGCTCTCGCTGCAACACCTGCATATTTCTGTTATTCAGGTATTCTGCCGTGCCCTCGCTTTCGGACCCCAGCGAAACAAGAATGCGGGCTTTTGATTCATATTTGCGCGCTGTTTGCGTGTAGTAAACCACGATAGCAAGAGTAGCGACGACCCAGAAGATCATCAGAGCACGCTTAGATCGAAAAATCGTATTTTGAAGATCATGAAGCGTCACCATTAGTTCCTGAGGCTCCTTTGCTGTCCGACTGCTCCGGTAAACAAATCAATCCTGTGTCTCTCATCGCCTCCAGAAGACGGAGGGACCGTAAGATCCTTTGGGTCGAGAAATTACTTGGAAGCTGAAGCAATGGTTGTTGTATTACCTGGTGTAAATAAAACCGATGTACCAACATTAGGAGTGGCAGGCAGTAGCTGGCGAATCCACATGTCTACGAAATCATCCGCATTGGCAATAATCTTCTTCGGCACGAAGAGCACATCACCAGGGACAATCTCAATGTCTCGTGCCGATCCCGTGGGAAACGAAGCATCGAGCTTGTAGACGTTGTAATGGCCTGCCTCGGCTGCTCGGATCAGAAAAGTGGACTTGGGCTTTCCCGTTTTGTTCAGTACCTGGGCCGACGCAAGCGCCATCGCCACGGTCATCCGGCCATGTATTTCCTTCGGCCCTGGCATCCCTACTTCGCCAGTGACATAGACTGCATAGTTGGCGGGCGCGACCAAGTCTACCGTTATGTCAGGATGCGTAAACTCGCGCGCATAATCGGTTATAAGAGCCTGCTGTAGTTGTTCAGGCGTCAGGCCGCTGGCCTGGACACCTTGCAGCAATGGCAGCGAGACCTTGCCATCTTCTCGGACACGAACAGTCTTAGTAAGTTCGGCGGTGTAATAGGACGATATAGCAATCGTATCGCCAGGCTGGATGGTAACGCTCGATACATTCCTCGGGTGAAAGAACTCCGGCGGTGGCATCGCGTACTTGCGCTTATCCTTCGCGTGGCCCTGGGATGTGAACAGTAAAACAAGTGCGGGCCCTACGAGAGAAAAGTTTGGTGGCTTTATTCTCATAAGCACACAAACTCCTTTCAAGTCAGTTCCAAGACTATTGAATGGAATACTTAAAATCTCGAATTTGAACCAGAGCATAACACGAACGGTTATTGATAACGGGTGATTTATTTCGTGAAACTTCAAATATTCTCGCAAGCCAAAGACCGACCGGACGGTAAATATCTCTGAAGCACCAGAACAAGTTCATGGTGCCTTGCATATACAGTTAGCGGCTCGGCTGCAAATATTCGAGATTGTCAGGGGTTAGGCACTGAAGAAGCTGCAATGATCGAGTGAGCACGGCATTCCAGATTGCAGACGCAATCTGGTCTTTGAGACGTAGACGAGGTCACGTAGAAAGAACTGGTTTTTGCCAATACGGCGAAGGAATTCGATACCAGCGATGGTAGTAGCCGCGAAATCATAGCTCTTGAAGCCGATGTTCTTCAATCCTTAAACGGATGGAGCTCGATGAGCGCACGGGCGATTGAGCAACAACTAGTATCAATCGCCTCAAGGTTGATCCCCTTAGCTTGTTTCTATTCATCTTCCGGATGATCGAGCCGGTCCATCAAACTTTTAGCGCAGATCGTATTTTCTACATGGAAAACCAACTACATGACAGGGACCGAAGCCTGAATAGAGCGTGCGCCCGCTGCTGCCTTCGCGCCACTGGTAAGCGGTTCCGTAAGATAATTCTCACTTCGGCTTTATCCGCTCACGTCGTAGACAATAGGTTCCGGGAGTGGATTACTCGTGAAGAGAAGCCTTCACCCAGACAAAGGTGCACTTTATCAAAGTGAGAGCCAGATGCATGAGTCGCGTCCTGCCCGCTCGCTCATAGTCTATCTTTGACGAAGCGCTGCCAAGAGTCCCCTGCTAGGAGCCAGCCTTGCGTATGTGCAGTTCGAGGATTTGCGGGTCGACCATGGGTGAGGAACAGGCCGTCGCTGTGCATAGAAACGCGGCGGCGTGAGGAAGCGTGGGATACTGGATGTCATCATTAAGCAACGGTTCCTCTGTTGGGTCCCACCACTCCAACCTCTCATAGGCCGGTCCGTTGCTCAAAGCTATCTGGAAGAGAGCCTTCGCTGAGGGGTCCTTCCTGACTCCAACGATGGTGATATGCAGTGGAGGCCGGGTATACTCCGTTTCTGCGAGAAGAATTGGCGCGGAAAGCCAAGCGATTGCCACTTCATGCGTTGCAAGATAGCGCATGGCACGGGTTGCAGTTTCGCGGTCTCCTTTATCGCCTGTGTAGTAGGAAAGCAGATTGCCGAAGCGGGCTAGTTGTGCGTTTTCGTCACGCTCGGGGTGTGGCTCATAGGCAGCGTCGGTAGCGTTTTTCGACGTCGTGAATCCCGCGCCTGAAGGCGCCGCGAAGTTGGCCGCGATAAAACGGCGGGCGCCTTCGGCACGTTTGAGCCACTCGCGATCTCCCGTTATCTCATAGAGAGCAAGAAACGCTTGCCCCACGGCAAGCGAATCGCCGAGGTAGGGGCCGGCTGTATCATGGTCGCTGTGAGAGAAACCGCCGCCAGGAAGACTTCGATGATCAACAACCCAAAGGGCGGAACGTTCGGCTTCCTGTAGGGTAGACGCATCGCTGCTAACCGCATAAAGCTTGCAGAGGGCGCGAATCATCCAGCCGTTCTCTCGTGCGTAGAGGTGTTTATCTACACGTGGTATGCCAAGAGCACGCCGCCTGGCGTCATTGAGACGGAAGTAGTCGGTGCTATGTTTTCCATCGATAAGGTCAGCGTCCTGGCTAACGTAAAAAGCACCCTCTGGGCTGGTGAGAAAACCGCGCACGTAACGATGAATGTTCTTTGCGGCAGCGAGATAGTCAGGCGAGTGAAACTGGCCGTAGGCCTGCGCATACGTGCGTATGCCTTGCGCCTGGATGTAGAGAAGCTTCTCGAAGTGCGGCTCATCCCAGTTGCCGCCTGTGGAATATTGATACTCGCCGCCCCAGACAGGGTCCAGCAGTTTTTGCGCCGCCTGAAGCGTATCGCGCACGTGTTGCTCCTGAAGCTTATCGCCATGCGAAGCGAGCAATACTGCATACTCAACCGAGTCGGCGTCGAGATATTTATGGCCAAAGGCCCAGCCTTTGCCGGCGGTATCGTATTGTTTTTCGTACTCATTTGTAACCTCGGCCAGCAGCGATGGAGCGAGGAAGGGAGTTGTGGCGTAGATAACTGCTTTTTCCGGCTCGACGGATGGACCGGGTGATGGATCGTCAATCACAGCTTGCAGAATGGATGCCATCTGCATCGGAGGAAGAAAACCCTGGCGCTTTACGATTTCGCCGCGATTCGCATTGAAGACGACAGTGGCTGGCCAGCCATAGTCTTCATAACGATTGGAGATGTCCGGGCGCGAGTCCTGATCGACCTTGATCGCGATGTAGCTCTTATTCATAAGCCGACGGACGTTGGGATTGCTATAAGTCTGCTGGTCCATAACGTGGCACCAGTGGCACCACACGGCCTCAAGATCAAGCAAAACGAACTTATGCTCCCGTGCGGCTTGTGCAAAGACCGCGTCCGACCATGGGTGCCAAATGATGGGAGGGACGGATGTTTGCGGGCAAGCCGGGATCGAGACGAAGACGAGAGGGAGAAGCCAGCGGAGCTTCATTGGACGCCAACAGTGCCCGGCGGTTGATGGCAGAACCAGCCAAGTTCCGCAGCATGCGCGAAGTACTGCTGGATTTTCGACGCCTGTTCTTCGACCGCCAACTTGCTGCCTGCGAACGCGGTTTCGATCGCTTCGGCAAGTGCCTTATGATGCTGCAATGCTGAGAGAAGCAAGTAAGCTTCGCGATCGAGGCGTCGATAGTAGATGGAGTTATCGAAGCGATGGACAGCGAGTGAAACGTTCGTGCGGCGCATGGGCGGCAGCTTGATGCGCATGGTTTGCTTGCGCTCCAGTACGGCGTTACTCATGATATCGGCTTCGGGGGTTTCCTTGTGCACGGTCAGCACAAGTTCGTCGACGGGATACTTGAGGTTGAGGAGTTGAAGGTGCGGCTGGAGCGAAAGCTTTGACTCTCCGTTGAGGCCTGCAAAGTCTTCTGGTGTGAGCGGGGAAACAGTGGCACGGTCGAAGCTTTCTACATAAGCCCACTCCAGGCGCACAATATCCAGCGCAAGCGTGTGGCGTCGTCCGCAGAACTCGGGATGATGCTCTAGCCAGAGTGGAAGCTGTGCGCCGAGGTTCCTGAGCGTGAAGGAGGTTGAAGGATTCTCGCGTAGGTATGCGAGCACAAGTGCATCGAAGCGTTTGGGGCCGAGGATAGCAGCGAGTGCGGGAAAGTCGTCTGAGATGGCGGTGATGACACGGAACCAGTATTGCCGGTTATAGATTTCGAGGCGCTCAAAGGACGTGAGTCGGTCGTTCGGTTTTACATACGCTTCTGCAATCTCGTTGACCCAACGACCGTCTTCGGTCTGCTGCTGCATCTCGAAGTTCGCGGTAAGCGGCCGACGAACGTCTTCGGACATGCGGCGTTGCAACTCGAGCAGGTTCATGCGTGAACCTCATCCTGCTGTTTTTCTGGAAACGAAGCGCGCAATTCCGAAGAAGCATTCAGATAATGGTTCGCCTTGAGTGCTTCGTTGTGAACATCATCGAACGATGGGATACTGTCATCCCATTCCAAGAGCGTCGCAGTATTACCAACACGCTCAATTGCACGAGCATACATGTCCCACACAGGATCAAGCACGGGATGATCGTGCGTATCGAGCGTGTACTTTTCAAACTTTGAATGTCCCGCGATGTGGATCTGCGCGACCCGCTCGCTGGGGACAGCATTCACGTAATCCATAGGATTGAAGCCGTGGTTCTGCGACGAGACGTAGATATTGTTGACGTCGAGCAGAATGCCGCAGTCTGCCGCGTGGACGACTTCGTTGAGAAACTCCCATTCGGTCATCTGCGACTCATGAAACTCCGCATAACTGCTGACGTTTTCTACCGCGATGGGGACTTCAAAGAAATCCTGCACCTCGCGGATGCGTGTGGCAGTGGTACGGGCGGCCTCAAACGTGTACGGCAAAGGAAGCAGATCATGGGTGTAGCATCCGTCTACGCTGCCCCAGCAAAGATGGTCGGAGAGCCAGGGTGTTTTTGTGCGTCTGGTCAGTTCCTTCAGTCGCTTAAGATGTTCACGATCCAGTGCCTGTGCGGAGCCGAAGTACATGGAAACACCGTGCTGCACGACACGATACTGCTCAAGGATCTGGTCCAGCACCTTCAGCGCACGGCCACCATCGACCATGTAATTTTCGGAGATGATCTCAAACCAATCTACGACGGGTTTTTCGGAGAGGATGTGCTCATAATGTGGAACGCGCAAACCGATGCCTACGCCGTAATCCGTAAATCCGTTGAAGCGATTGGCTGGCATGATACGGCTCCTGCTGTGGTGAATTCGTTTCGAGTTCGCGCAGCGGTAGGGAGGCCTGAAGACATCTCAGACCTCCCTGTACTGATGGCAATCTTACGAGAGCTTCGGCGCGGGCTTGGAGCCGTCCGTTGCACAGTTGCCCTTACCCTTACAGCTGTTCTTGCCGGCATCCTTGCCGCCACCCTGACCCTTGCAATCGTTCTTACCTTTGCAAGCGTGCTTGGCAGGGGCGTCCTGCGCAATCAAAACGCCTGCGGATGCAGCAGGTGCGTTGTTGTTAGGCTGCGCATTCACGCGAAGCGCGGTACCGCCGAAAAGACCCGCAACTGCTGCGGCCAAAACGAGTGACTTGGTATTGTTCGTCATGAGAAGAACCTTTCTATGGGTTGGCCGCGCACAAGCGTGCACAGAACGTTGGCGTTGATGAAACGAAAAATAGCTGCAATTATGGAACGCGATGAAGACTCCGTTGGATTTGAAAGAAAAACAAATTTGTCGCGGCTCCATCATGCACGTTTGAGTATGAAGTTGGAAATAGGTTACGAAAATTAATTTCGAGGACTTTCATTGGCCTTACCGCTTCCGCGCCGTAAAGCGGCGTGAAATAGTGCGAACGTAACGCGCTTACTTGCCACTCGAACGCCTATAAACTTTGGAGGATGGATCGAAATAGGCGCTGCTCTCGATTGTGTGAGCACGTATTGCGCAAGGGAGCATGTGGTAGCCACAAGGTCAACCACTTGATTAGAGAGGTTGTTCAGACCTATAGAGGCTGTGTAGCGGCTCCTAACACGCGGCCACTCCTGGCAGTCTGCACGAAAAGGATAAGATGGTGCCCTTCCTTGCCCCCAAAATGATCCGGAAGTGCTATTTGCGCGGTCTGGTCGGCCTCGCGCTGTACTTCCGCTATCCGAACGATGGAACGAGCGACCGAGACATGAGCCAACGTTCGGCCCGAATTCTCTCCGCGAGAGACACTTGATTGGTCGTTATCATCGGTCAGCACGGCGATGATATCGGCACCATGCACAGACGCATCGCTGGTTACGGAAAACTTGACTGTAAGCATGTTTCCCACAACGCTTGTCGAAACGATACGTAGGTCTACCGACGATTCTTTTTCCTGCTCTCGGCGCAGAGCTTTCGCCAAATCGCCATTGCTGCTGCCAACGAATTGCTCTGTGCCGTTCACGACCATCTGCGGTGTGTATATGCTGTCAAGCCCGAGGCTCACACCGTAAGCGTCCTGGCGAGCGGTGTATACGGAAGACGAGAATGGGTCGGACCATCCCAACGAATTCCAGTAAGTAACGTGCTCGCTGATGCCTACGATCAACTGCCCGGAAGCTGTCTTTGTCCCATTTATCTGTCGCAGCAAGGCATCAGCAGGAGGGCAGCTCGAACAGCCTTCCGAGGTAAATAACTCGACCAGCACGATCTTCGGCCTGACGGCAGGATTCGCCGGTTTGGCGATCTGTCCCGTCACGACCGCAGCGGAGAGAAGCAGCGCCATAGTAGTCGCTATAGAAACCCAGCAGGACGATCTGCGCATAAGACGCTCCTCGGTGAAGCTGCACATGAGACGCAGAACTTCGTGTAGGGTTACAACTCACCACGGAATCGGCGATCAAAGAGGGAGGTGGTCTGCAACTTTTTTCATGCCCGCAGCTCCAATGAGCGCCACCCGAGGAGATTTCTATGTAAAAAGTTCTTTGAACTGTGTTCGCTCTCGTATTCAGCTCCGGCCTCGCCTTGGCACAAACACCCGGACGTGCGGCAGAAGGTGCCGGACTTCTTACTTCCCACGCCGCAGGGAAAGCCTGTTGAGCTTTCTCTGATCGACGTTGTAACTGTTTCTTGACTTTCTTCTCTAATACTCGCAGTGAGCGCCTTACAGAACCATGAAAGAGGAACAATGAACACGCTCGCAAAGAGGTACACACAGTTTTCGGCAGCAACTTCAGCGTTGCAATCACCATTTTTGCTGGCGATACGGCTTTACTGGGGCTGGCAATTTGCGGTCAGCGGGTGGGGCAAGATGCAGAACATTCCCAAATTCACAACATTCTTTAACAGTATTAATATTCCCTTTCCGGCGTTTAACGCACACTTCGTGGCCGGGGTTGAGTTTTTTGGCGGGTTGCTGCTGATCGTCGGCCTTGCATCGCGCTTTGCAGGTCTCATACTTGCAGGCAACATGCTCGTTGCCTATTGGACAGCCGATCACGAAGCATTGCTTTCTGTCTTCTCTGACTCCGACAAGTTCACTTCCGCGGCGGAAATCACGTTTCTAATGGCCGCATTGACTATTCTGGTCTTTGGAGCGGGTCGCTTTTCGCTGGACGCTTTATTCAAGGGCCGCCTCAAGGAGCGGGCCACATAGAGATGGCTGGAAACACCGAATCGTGCGACGAACAGCAACTGATTGCCTCCATACTGACAGATGAGACGCGCCTTTTTCACGAGCTGATCCAGCCATACGAATGCAGTGTTTTCGTCATGACTTTGTCTTCCTGCACAACGAGGCAGATGCTGAAGATGCAGCCCAGAAAACCTTTCTCAAGGCATTTCGCAACCTATCCAGCTTTCGAGGAGAGGCAAAGTTCAGTACGTGGCTCATTAGCATCGCCTCCCGTACCAGAAGCAGTGTTGTCGCCTCTTCTCCTTATGAGTGGACAGACACCGTCATGCATGAAGGCCTGATCACATCTGTTCCAAGCTGTTCATCTGTAAGGGGTCGACTTCATCGGCGAGGATGAGCGTGGCTGGGTTTGGGACCGCCTCTTTTCGCGCCCTTACAGGTTGAGAGGCCGGAAGTAAATTGGGTTGGCCGTAGGCCGATCGCACAGAGAGTGTCCTGGAGTCATTTCATCAAACGTCCAAAATCGTACGGTAAGGCATAGCAAACACTTGTCGACAAGCAGGGAAGCGATGGGCAATAACGCTCAATGCCCCATCTTCTCTTTGCCATGCCCATCCAGGTTGCTCTGGATGGGCATGGTTTCGACTGTCGTATCTAGCGGTGGTCGCGCTCTGCCGGTTGGCCGAGAATGATCCCGCGGCCATTTGTCCCGATGTAGATGCGACCATAGACGCGGGCATCGCCTTGAACGATGTAGGCGTTGCCGTACTGATGCTGATCGTCGTTGACGCGAACAAAAGACGCTCCCTGATCGGTGGAGCGGTAGAAGCCGGTGGTCTCTCCGACCTGGCCGAAGAGATACACGGCAGGGTAGTGCGTTCCGGGCTTTGCCGCGCCAAAACCGACCGAGTAGGCACCATTGATACTCCCGACGTTGTGCCAGGTTACTCCGCCGTCGGTTGAACGTTGGAGCGGGCCGTTGGAGGCGAACCATAGATCGCCTTTGGCGGCCGGCGACAGGCTGAGTTTGCCATAGGTGCCGAGGGTTGAGATCAGGGTGAAGTTCTGGCCGTGGTCGGTAGAACGAAGGACGTTGCCGGTGCCAGCGTCGTAGAGGTAGGCGGTCGCGGGATCGATGCGGTCGGCGAAGACCTGGATCTGGCCCGAAGTGAGGGCGGGTGCGCCATTGGAGAGTGTCCATGTGGTGCCATGGTCTGTGGTCACAGAGGCCTGGCTGCCGGAGTCCGACGGCTGCCAGTAGATCGCTGAGCCGTCGGCGGCGACCGCGACGGTGCCTGAGCCGTTTACGACGCCCGTGGGGTTCGTTGGGAAGGGCGTCCAGGTGACGCCTCCGTCGCTCGAGTAAGCACCGAAATGGCTGCCAGTGGATTGCTGCGAGCCGCTGCTGCCGACGCGGGCTATGGTGAGTGGTGCCGTCTGGGCGAAGTCCAATCCCGTCGTGGCACCTAAGATGGGGTTGCTATCCATGCCGGTAGTCGGAGAGTGGCGGAGATCGGTATGAGTGAAGCCGCCGATATCGCCGACGCCGCTGATGAGGTGAGCAGGGCCGCTGGGAGGTGAGATGAGAGCGAGGACGGAGGTCTCTTCAACGCCGAGGGCGTCGATGTACCAGTGGGTAGGATTGCCGTTAACGATGGTGCCTGGCGTGGTGGCTACGCCGTCGGCTGCGCTGATGTCCTTGGATGACCAGATGGTCTGGCCATCGCCGTAGAGGACCTGATCGGTGTCCCAAGGATTGACCCATAGATGATTGATCCAGTTACCGGCACCGGCTGTTGCTGCGCCGAAGGTGATCCAGGGAGAGCGGGAGACGTCACGGACTGCATTGGTTTGAATCTCTTCCCAGGTCTGTCCGCCATCCGTGGAGCGATAAATGTCGTCCTGCGGTGGAGGATAGTAGCGGTCCATGGTGCTTACCATGATGATCTTGGGGTTATGTGGATCGACGGCTACAGAGCTGTAGCCCCAGTTGAAATAGGAGGGCTTTGGCGGGGTGATGTTTGTCCAGATGCCGGTGGCTGTGGCAGTGTTGGGTGGCGTGTACTTCCATACCTGGCCGTCGGTAAGAGAGTATGGGCCGACGGAGTTGCCGTAAGCACTGTAGCCGTAGACGAAGTATAGTGAGCCGTCGGGAGCGACGATCCCGCTGTTAAGGTAAAAGCCGTTCAGCGGCTGGCCTGGGACAGGCTGGAAGCTCTGACCACCGTCGTTGGTGACGTAGAGGCCAGGAGTGGTAGCTGAGCTGCCTTGCGATACGCCGACATAGGTGGCGCGGGAGGCCCCGGTTGAGGTGGTGCCAGCGGACTTCGGAAACAGCTCAAAGATGACGCCTACGCCGGGGTCGGCTGAGGTGCCGGTAGGTCCGGTGACTGGGAAGCTGGCGACTGGGCCCCAGGTGCGTCCACGATCAGTTGAACGGTAGAGGCCGTTGAGCCGCGAGCCGAAGTAAATGACGCGGCCATCATTTGGATCGACTGCGAGTCGCTCACCGGCAAAGCGGCCTGCATCGTTTGAGCCTAGCTTGATGGGCAGAGGCACGATGTCGAAGTGCTCGCCGAAATCATCGGAGATAAGAATGGCACCGTTGCCTTCAAAGGATTCCGTATAGGTGCCGGCGGCGAGATAGAGACGGGAGAAGTTAGAGGGATCGAGCGCGAACGATTCGGTGCCGATGTAATTGAACTGCGAGGTGTTCAGGAAATCGAGCAGTGGATGCCAGCGATGTGTTGTGGGGTCCCAACGATATGTGCCGCCAATATCTGTGCGGGCGTACCGGATGTCTGGAACCTGTGGGTTGCCCAGGATACCGGTGACGAACCCCCCGGCGACGATCTGGACGTTGCTCCAGTCATAAGCAGCTTCGTACTGAGCGAGCGCGCCCCTCGTGGTTATGAGCATGGCAGAGGCAAGTGCAAGTACGCACTTGAACGTTTTAGTAGATGACATTTAGGGAGGCTCCTTTGGAAGTTTGAGAAGATTACAGGACAAATCGGCAGGATGTCCAGAGGACACTGAGCAGAGGTATTCGATTGAGAGAAGAGATTGAGCTAGAACGTGTTTCATAAATAGGTTCTGCCTCAAGCTGGGTGAGACAGGTGGTTTGATGAACTTCTTGCATAAGCAAGAAGCGATTTGAGTTATTGAACGAAGCGCAGTGGGAGTTGATCGAGCCTCTGTTCCGCTGAGAGAACGGCTGAAGAAACGAGGCATCGACCTCATCGTTCCCTACCGCAAGAACAGCAAGAAGAGACAGCACGAAGACGGCAGGAAAACTCAGACGATATAAGCGTCGCTGGATCATCGAGCGCGCCAACGCATGGCTCGGTCAGTTTCGAAGACTGCTTGTACGCCATGAGTATCTCCTAGCCACCTACAGGGCCTTTTTTACCTCGCTTGCCTCTGCATCACGCTGCGGAAGTGTTTGAAACACGCTCTAGCCAGAATGAATATCCAAACAGCAAATGCCCAGATAGAATCCACTTACGCGGTTCATGGCTACAGGATTCGGAGTAGGGAATTGAAGTTACTTATTTGGGCTACTCTTAGGCGTTTCGGTGGCCGACCTGTCTGGGCGCGATGTGCTCTGACGACAGAAACTGTCCTCTGAATGCGGTGAAGTTGCCTCTAGCGTCCATATGCAGAGCCGCCAAAGCTTCTGCTTATTCCGGTTTTCCGCTCCACTGCACCTTGGACCCATCTTCGCGGGAGCTAGAAAGAGTAGCCGACTCCAAATGAGAGCACGGGGA
The DNA here is from genome assembly GCF_013410065.1 of Granulicella arctica. NCBI lineage: Bacteria > Pseudomonadati > Acidobacteriota > Terriglobia > Terriglobales > Acidobacteriaceae > Granulicella > Granulicella arctica. The sequence goes on along the minus strand of NZ_JACCCW010000002.1, from coordinate 1,452,121 downwards.
AGAATGAGGCATAGCTGAGGTTGTGATTGTTCCGCGCAATGAAGGCGGCAAGGTTCTGCTGGAACCCAGGGTTTTGTGCGACAACCATACATCCCTCTGCGGGTGGGTAGTCAGGATCGCAGGCAGTTCCCTGGAAGTTGACCTTCAGGCGCGGCTGACCGACGTAGTAGAAGCCAGCTTCAACCGGGAGGCTGAGATGTCGATTGGCGCGCGGAATAATGTTTCCGAAACCAGCCGTGAGGCCGGGTGCGACTCTACGGAACGACACCTCCCCATTTCCTTCGAGGGGATTGGTCGAGCTGCTCTCGTAGTCTTGTCCGTTCACCGTGATCGTGCTGCCAGCCGGTATGATCGCGGTGGCCTGAACGCGGTTGTTGTTCGCGAACTCAAAGAGCGGACTTACATGGAACTTTCCACCAAAAGGAAACCAATCGAGGGAGGCATGGGAGGCGCGCATATGAAGAGTTGCACTTATGTTTGCCCCCTGTTCCTGAAAGCTCGTGGTGTAGTCAAAGAAGTCGAAGCCGATCCGCAGGTTGAAGCGCCCTTCCAGCGGTGTTGCGACGTCAAAGCCGACTCCATTGAGGCCGGCGTGCCAATCAATGCCAACGGCTGTAAAGGGATGGTAGCTGGGCGGCGGCGTTGCCGAAGGCGGTAGTCGCACATAGGAGGCAGCAATGGATGTTGCGGTAACTTCCGACGCGGAGCTGCTTGAGGCATCGAGCGAAGGGGGCGTTCTATTTGATGATGAAGAAATCTGACCAAAGGAGTATGAGGCCGCGAAAACGACGGCAAGGGTGGCGCAGGAGAGATGGCGTCGTGTGAACATGTGCGTTTCAAATCCTTTTGTTGCAGAGTGAGTTCTTCCCTAGTTATTGATCGGCTGCGTGAGGATGCTTGATAGAAGGTAAATGACGAAAGTAAGAGGGCCTTCCCAAAATGGAAGCGCTCCAACTAGTTGTATAGTCCAGCATTTGGCGAATTGGGTTGAGTATAAATTCGACTTGGTCTTGTGACCAGAGTTTGCAGATGGATTCGTAGGATGTAAGGCCCCGGCGTGTTTTGAGCCGTCTGGCGAAGTTGTAGGCGACGATTACGCCGGACAGGTGGCTCTGAAGTTGATGGTGTGTGTCGCAGAAGTAACGCTTGCCGGTGGCTTCTTTGCTGGTTCGGTTTATTCGCTCGACTTGGCCGTTGGTCCAGGGATGGTTGGGCTTGGTGAGCTGGTGTTCAATTCCGCGGCTGAGACACACGTAATCGAAAGGATGTTCACGAAATGACAGCCCCTAGTGCTACTTCTAAACCCTGTAGTCTTCACACTTCACAAATTTATCTGCAAACTCTGAATCCTAGAGCCTGACAGATTTGCATTCGACCCAATCCGTCAAATGCTGGGACTAAACGCTGATTCAAATCATATTTCCGATACATTCTGAACTAATCAGTTTGACGCCATAAAGTTTATTGTCTGCGAGCATCTTGAAGACGCAACAAGGTGACTGCGCGCGCTTGAAGACGCGAAACCTCAATATGGGTTGCGAGATGGTCTTCAACTTTCTTAAAGGCCCTCTCATGGAGAGCTTTCAGCATGATGACGTGATCTTCGTAGGTTGCGGTGATACGAGAGCTTATAGTGAAATCGAGTCGGCGTACGATGCGAATCTTCTCAGTCACTTCGAGATGCACGCGTGCAAACTCCATATTTCCCGATGCAGCTACCAGCCCGCAATGGAACTCTTCATCCATCTTCGCTACCGTATCGGCATCCTTGCAACGCTTCGCGACAGGGATTTGCCATACCTTGTCCAAAGGCGACAGAACCTCCTTCAATGCCTCTTGACTGAGGCTCTTCATGCGGCGTACCGAAGTTTGCTCCAGCAGGACGCGCAATTCATAGAGCGCATCGAGTTGGCCGAAATCCAACTGCCGGACCTCCCACCCATTGCGGAAGTTCACATCCAGAAAGCCCTCGCGCTGTAGGCGGTAGAGTGCCTGACGGACAGGTGTCCGGCTGGCTCCGGTTCGTTCGGCGATTTCCGTCTCCGTGAAGCGGTCACCTGGCAATAACTTGAACTCAAAAAGCTCGCCCTTGACATGTTCATAGACGGAATCAGCTAAATTCTGTGGGCGCAGATTTGAGGGCATTGCACTCCTATTCATCCTTTATGTATTTAGCACTGCCAAAATATCACCTGTTGCAACAGATTGACCACTCGTACAGAGTACTGCTTTGACTACGCCTGCTTTCGGCGATCGCACAGCGACTTCCATCTTCATCGCTTCGATGATCAAAACGACTTGATCTTCTTCCACCCGTTGCCCGGGCTCAACTAGGACTTTCCAGATGCTGCCATGCATAGGCGCTGCAAGCTGATCTCCCTCCGGTATGCTTATTTCTTCGAAATTTCCGGTGGAGGTGAGGTTAGTCGCAGCAGTTGTTTCCTGATTCGCCCAGTGGGCAATTTCAAGTTCAAAAGCAGCTTGTTGCTTGATGCGAAACGCATCAATGCTCTCGGAGTTCTCTACTAGAAACCGTCGATGGGCCGCATAGTCGAAGGTCTCGTTCTCTATACGAATGGAATGACGGCCCATGCGAAAGGCTTCGCGTTGTTCAAGTAGTTCTGCTTCCTCAACCGGATAAAAACGCACCTGGTCAAAGAAGCGCAGCAGCCAGGGTTTAGCAGGTTCAAATTGAGAGTTCGTCAGGAACTTGTTCCATATGGGCAGCGTGCGGCCAACCAGTTGGTAACCGCCTGGGGAGTCCATTCCGTAGATGCACATGTACATGCCGCCAATGCCGACGGTTCCTTCCGCAGTAAAGCTACGCGCGGGGTTGTATTTGGAGCTGAGTAGCCGGTGGCGCGGATCGACAGGGACTGCACAGGGAGCGCCGAGGTAAACATCGCCCAGGCCGAGAACCATGTAGCGTGTGGCATAGATGATGTCGCGCACGGCCTCGACGGAGTCGAGCCCGTTGATGCGGCGCAGGAACTCGACGTTGCGCGGTAGCCAGGGAGCGTTGAAGCGGACGGTCTCGCTGTAGCGCTGGATGGCGCCGAGGGTTGCGGAGTCTTCGAAGGCCATCGGCAGATGAATGACCCGTGTGGGGATCTTCAGCGTCGATACATTGGGAAGCGTCTCTTCCATACGCTGCAGGTGGCGCATGAGGTCCGGCTGCTGGATGCGATGGCTATCGTAGCGAATTTGCAGCGAGCGGACTCCAGGAGAGAGTTCTTCAACAGGCAGCTTCTCTACGCGGATCGCCTCCATCAGGAGATGCACACGTAAACGCAGGGCGAGGTCGAGGACGTCTTCGCCGTACTCCAGCAGAATGTATCGGTCGCCGGCCTGACGCCAAAGCGCTTTCGGATGATGATCGACTGCGCTGCGTTGCGCGAGGATGGTAGCAGAGCTGGTGAACGAAGTCGTTAGTGAAGCTCGCGACGGGGTTGGCTTGGGAGCAGGTTGCAGGGTGCGAATGCGTGCTTCCTGTTCGGCTTCGAGCTTGAGGGCGTCGTCGTAATGGACAGGGGTGAATCGGATGCGATCACCGGGTTTGATCTGGCCTACCTTCCAGAGCTCCGCTTTGATGATGGTGACGGGGCAGACAAAGCCACCAAGGCTGGGGCCATCGTGCGTGAGGATGACGGGGCTGTCGCCGGTGAAATTGATGCTGCCGACAGCGTACTCGCAGTCATGCACGTTGGAAGGATGTAGACCGGCCTCGCCGCCGGTGCTGCGTGTCCAGGTCGGCTTGGGGCCAATGAGTCGCACGCCGAGACGGTTGGAGTTGTGGTGGACCTCCCATGACGCAGCGAAGAACTCATCGATAGCTCCGACGGTGAAGTAATCAGGTGCGCCGTGTGGACCGTAGAGAACGGCAATTTCCCACTCGCGCGTGTATGCCGGGATGAGCTCGGTTGGGTAGGGCTGTGGTGCGTCCGAGGGCGCAGGAGTGGTGCTGGCAGCGAGTGCTGGGTCGTTAATGCGGAGCATATCGCCTGCGCGCAGCGTGCGGCCAGCGTGGCCACCGAACGCACCTAAGACGAAGGTAGATTTACTGCCGAGGTAGATGGGGACATCAAAGCCAGAGCGCACGGCGAGATAGGTTCGACAGCCGCTGATGGCCTGGCCTACGGCGAGTACTTGGCCTGCCTGGACGCTCACCGGCGTCCACATCTTGATCGGAGCGCCATTGAGCTTGGCGAAGGTTACTGCTCCGGTGAGTGCGATGACGGCATCGGAGTGGAAGCGCAGCGTGGGGCCGATGAGTGTACATTCCAGCGCTGCCGCTTGCGCCGTGTTGCCGACGATGCGGTTGGCGATGCGGAAGGCCTCGTCGTCCATAGGGCCGGAGGGCGGAACACCGATGTCCCAGTAGCCGGTGCGTCCGGGATAATCCTGCACGGTGGTGTAAGTGCCGGGTTCGAGGACCTCGATGGCTGAGGGTTGGTAGGTGAAGGTGTCGAGGAAACGAGTGGTAGAGATACCGGTGACGAAGGTCTCGCTGGCGATGATCCTGCGCAGGAAATCGAGGTTGGTTTCTATGCCGTGGAGCCGTGTGGCCTCAAGCGCAGCGGCGAGCCTGGTGCGCGCTTCTTCGCGAGTAGTGCCGTGAGCGATGAGCTTGGCGAGCATGGGATCGAAGTTGGAGGAGACCTCGGTGCCGGTCTCGACCCAGCCATCGACGCGAATGCCTGCGGGGAAGTGGACCTCGGCGAGGGTGCCGGGTGAGGGTTGAAAGTTCTTCGCCGGGTCTTCAGCGTATATGCGGACCTCGATCGATGCGCCTTGTGGCTTACGCGTGAGGGCGTCCCAATCCAGGGGCTCGCGTGCGGCGACGAGGAGCATGCACTCGACGAGATCGATTCCGGTCACCATCTCTGTTACGGGATGCTCGACCTGTAGACGCGTGTTGACTTCGAGAAAGTAGAACTGGTTGTCCGAGGTGTCGTAGATAAACTCGACCGTGCCGGCTGAACGATAGTTCACGGACGTGCCGAGCTTGACGGCAGCCTCCAGCAGAGCGCTGCGGGTGGCTGCGTCGAGATTGGGTGCGGGTGTCTCTTCGACGACCTTTTGATTGCGGCGCTGGATAGAACAGTCGCGCTCACCGAGTGCTACGATTCGGCCTTCGCCGTCGCCGAGAATCTGCACCTCGATGTGACGGGCGCGATCAACGTAGCGCTCCAGAAAGATGCCGGCCTCACGGAAGAACTGCTGGCCCAAGCGTTGCACGCTCTCATACGCCGCCGTAAGCTCCTGCGGCGAGTCGCAACGGGAGAGGCCGATGCCGCCTCCTCCCGCGGTACTCTTCAGCATCAGCGGATAGCGCAGGCAGTCGGCCTCCTGTAGAGCTTCTTCAAGGCTTGAAAGTAGGCCTGTACCGGGCGTGAGAGGGACGCCCGCTTGTGCTGCCAGTTCGCGGGAGCGGTGCTTCAGTCCGAACTCTCGAATCTGAAGAGGCGTGGGCCCGAGGAACGCGAGGCCGGCTGCTTCGCAGGCTTCGGCAAACTCGGCGCTCTCGGAGAGGAAACCATAGCCGGGGAAGACGGCCTGCGCACCTGCTTCATGACAGGCTGCGATCAGTTTGTCGATACGCAAATAGCTGTCCGCTGGGCGTACACCGCCGAGTGCGATGGCTGTATCCGCTTCGCGCACGTGGGCCGAGTTGCGGTCGGAGTCTGCATAGACCGCGACGCTGCGGATACCGAGCCGCCGCAGCGTTCGGATCGCACGTAAGGCAATTTCGCCACGATTGGCTATTAACACAGAAGAGAACATGCCGACCCCCTGTCAGTTTTTTAGTTACAGACTAGCTAAGTATGCGGCCCAGCCACCGAATGAGGTGATGTCTTCGGCGCCGGTGAGTCCGAAGGGCTCGCAGATGAAGCCCTTCACGGTGCGGCCATCGATCAAGGAAAGGTTGCCGATACCGAGCGGAGATGGAACTTCAGCGGTGAACGAGCCGAAGTTGCCGACAGGGACATCCCAGAGCTCGACTGCGATGGAACTGCCTTGTTCCTTCGGTGCGACGCGCACCAGGCCCGGCTTGCGCGGGGTGCTGTTGGCCAACGCGTAGAGGCGATATTCGTTAGTCGTCGAGGTTGCCTCGACAAAGGCAGCGCCACGAGAGGTTAGCTGATGATTCAAAGGCATTCCGCTTAGATGCGCGCCGACGACGGCTACACGGATCGTGTTACTTGCCGGAGGAGGAACATTCTCTTTCGAGGCGCTATAGCTGCGTCCAGTAGCGCCGAGCTTGTCATAGCCTTCACGAGTGCTGACGTACGACTGCCATCGTCTGCCGAACTTCGCGAGAGCTTTGTCATGCCATGCACGTGCCAGCAACGTAATTCCAGCAGGTAGACCATCGCTGCGCATACCCGCGGGAACAGCCAGGGCGCACATATCAGCGAAGTTGGCGAAGTTAGTATGAATGCCCAGGCGCGAGTTCAGGACGAGTGGATCCGCGAGAACCTGATCGATGGTGAAGATCGTTGGCGAAGTCGGGACAAAAAGCGCATCGACATTCGCCATCACGGCATCGACCAACATGCTCAGCTCGGCGCGGCGGTATTCGGCGTTGAAGGTGTCCATCGCGGAGAAGCCAGTGGCGCGCTCTACGATGCTCCGCACCACGGGATGAATGGCATCGGGATTGCGTTCCCACAGTGACTGAACAGCGGAGAAGCGCTCGGCCACCCATGGGCCTTCATAGAGCAACGATGCGAGTTCCGAGAAGAGAGCGAAGTCAAGTGGAACGATCTCTGCGCCCATTTCTTGCGCGATTGCAAGCGCTCTAGCGTAGGCGTCGGCTGCTTCGGTGTCGCCGAAAAACTCCGGTGATTGTGGAACACCGAAGCGTGGCCTTGCGGGAAATCCTATAGGTGCGGACTTTGATCGGACTCGAGAATACGCATCGCGGTTGTCGAAACCCGCGGCTATGTCTGCGATGTATTCGGCATCTTGAACCGTGAGCGCTAAGACGGAGACGCAGTCCAGAGTGCGGCAGGCGGGTACGACACCGGTGGTGGGTAGCCAGCCGCGTGTCGGCTTCAGACCTACGATATTGTTCATTCCGGCGGGAACACGGCCGGAGCCGGCTGTGTCCGTACCCAAGGCAAACGGAACGATTCCGCGAGCGACAACGGAGGCAGAGCCAGAGCTGGAGCCACCGCTGATGTACTCGGGGTGGAAGCTATTGGGTACAGCCCCGTATGGAGAGCGCGTACCGACCAGACCGGTTGCGAACTGATCGAGGTTGGTCTTGCCGACGACGATTGCACCGGCCTCTCTAAGGCGCTTCACCGTCGTGGCATCGGACTGAGCGATGTATGCGAACTCAGGACAGCCAGCAGTTGTCGGCCATCCCGCAACATCGATGTTGTCTTTGACGGCGAAGGGTATGCCGTAAAGCGACAACCGCGAGATGTCACCATCGACACGCTTTAGAAGCAGCGCAAGCTCATCAAGCTGGGACTGCAAGCGCGCAGCGTCGAGTCTTGTAATCCAAGCTGGATCGTCTTCCCGCAAGGCAAGCGATTGCAAGAGGTTAGATGGGGCAATCTCTCCACAACGGAGGGCATCTTGCCACTCCGCCAAAGTGCACGCTGATTTTTTTTGTGTCTTCACACTTGCGCTCTTGAATCCTGTCATGTATACAAGATTTCAGGTTTATCCCCTTTTGGCAAATTGTTGTCCTGCCCATTACGCCAGGACATTTTTTCTGACATGAGTCTCTCGACGCATACGTGTTCGTGTGCATTGGGAACGGTTTTTATGCACCATCGCATTTGTTTTTCGTGCTTCACGAAGACAGCAACAAGGGCGCCGCAAAGGTATCGAGGCGATCCGCAGAGCAGTAAGTGACCTTTTCACTTCACACTCATGGAGGCTAAACAGTGACACAACGACGCACATATTCTTCGGGAGCTGCATCTTCCAAACTGGGAAGACTGATCCTGGCCGCTATACTGCCGTTTGCCATAAGCGCGCTGCCGATTGCAGCTCAGACCACAGTGCCTGCAAGCTCGATGGAGTCAGACGGTGCGCAGCCGTCTTCTTCGCAGCCTCTGCTTGCGGAAGTTACGACTCCGGCTGGAGTCGGCAGCGCAGCAGGTAGTCCCAGTGTCATCGCCGTCGCTGTTCCAGCCGCGCAGGACGCGTCTCCGGCAACGAAGGAACTTCTGGCTTCGGACATCTATAACGGCGGCTTCTTCGTCGAGACAAAGGACAAGAGTTTTTCGCTTTACGCGAATGGCTTGTTTCAGGTTCGATACACGGGCTTCGTGCCGCACCATGACGTGTTGGCTCAGGGTGAGCCCACCACGGGCACGAGCACGTTTGACGTGTTCCTGGGTCGTGTAGCGCTCTCCGGCTCTGTCTACCAGCCGAGCCTCAAGTACTTCCTCCAGGTTCAGGGCAGCACCGCAGGCAACAGCAACACCCTGACCATGCTCGATTGGTTTGCATCGAACACATTCTCCAAGGCTTTGACTGTGCAGGTAGGCCGTTCCTATACGCCTTACAGCTACGAGTACTATTGCAGTCCTGGCAACTACCTCTTCGCTGATCTCTCCACGGCGGAGTATGCGTTTGCGCTGCCGCGCGCGATCGGCGCGGAAGTTTATGGCAAGGTAGGTAAGCTTACCTATGCGGGCATGGTTGCGAACAGCATTCCTGCACTGGATGCCGGTGGCCAGGAGAACTTCAACAGCAAACTGGCTTACATTGGTCACGCCCAAGTTGATATCCTTGCACCGTATGGATACGTAGAAACTGACCCGAGCGGATCGTCGAAGCAGGCGCTTATGCTCTGGGGATCGGCTGCGTACAACCCCGTGAACGCTAGTTCGGGCTTTGAGAACGTGACCGCTGGCGACACCACAGTGAATGCAACAAGCACAGCCGCATACCGCATTGGTTATTTCTCGCTACAGACCAGCGGTTACTGGCGGAAGACAACCCCAATTGCGACGGGCGAGCTCACGAAGAATTCGTGGGGGTACGGGGAACAGGCCGGTTTCTATCTGAAGCCGAAGAAGCTGGAACTGGCTGAGCGCATCTCCGGCGTCAACTGGGGAGCACCGGACAATCTGTCGATGTCGACTGTGGCAGAGAATACCTGGTTTGTTGGACCTGGGTTCCCCTATCACCGGGTTGCAGAGGATTCCATCGGGCTCAACTATTACCTGCACGGACACAATGCAAAGATTCAAGCGGACTACAGCTATGTGCATGGCAATACCTTTACGGATCAGTCGTTCGCCGCAAGCCGGGTCCGGATTCAGACACAGTTGATGTTCTAAAGGAAATTCTCAACAAGACTTCCTGCCCGTATTGGGCTTCTATCAGCGAACCTAAAACAAGGAGGACTCACAAATGAACCAGATGCTCAACAGATTCAAGCAGCTTGCTTTTGTTGGCTGCTGCACTCTGCTCATCTCGGTCTCGTGCTACGCACAAGATCAAACCGTCAAGGTCGGCGTTCTCCACTCTCTGTCTGGGACGATGGCGATCAGCGAGGACACCGTAAAGAACTCAACGCTCCTTGCTATCGATCAGGTCAACGCATCGGGCGGTGTGTTGGGTAAGAAGATCGTCCCCGTCATTGAAGACGGCTCCTCCGATCCGGCCATCTTCTCCCAGAAGGCACAGAAGCTCATCCAGGAAGACAAGGTTGTCACGGTCTTCGGTGGTTGGACTTCCGCAAGCCGCAAGGCGATGCTGCCGGTGTTCGAGCGGTTCCACTCGCTTCTCTGGTATCCGGTCCAGTTTGAGGGCAACGAGTGCTCGTCCAATATCATGTACTCCGGTGCGCAGCCGAACCAACAGATTTTGCCCGCGCTGGACTGGGCCTTTGAGAAAGGGAAGAAGAAGGTCTTTCTGCTTGGATCGGACTACGTCTTTCCCCGTACCGCAAACCTGATTCTGAAGAAGCACATCTTGAAGAATGGCGGGGTTGTGGCGGGTGAAGAGTATGTGCCGCTCGGCGGCACCGACTTCAGCGCAATCATCACGAAGATCAAGATCGCCAAGCCCGACGTTGTCTTCAGCACGGTCAACGGTGATAGCAACGTATCCTTCTTCAAGCAACTTACCGCCGCCGGCATCACCCAGACTCAGTTGCCTGTGATGTCCTTCAGCATCGCCGAACAGGAGGCCAAGGCCATGGGGCCATCATTGGTCAATGGCAGCTACACGGCATGGAACTACTTCCAGAGCCTGAGCAACGTCAAGAACAAGGAATTCATTGCAGCGTACAAGGCCAAATATGGCAAGGATGCAGTTCTCGATGATCCGATGGTCCACGGTTATATTGACGTTCTCATCTGGGCCGCGGCGGTGAAGAAGGCTGGCAGCTTCGACCCCAACGCTGTGCGAAAGGCCGCCACACAGCTTGGATCGATAGCCTCACCGCTAGGAGACATCAAGTTCGCCGAGAACCAGAGCTTGTATCAGACCGCTTATGTTGGCCAGCTTCAGCCGGACGGTCAGATCAAGGTTCTCTGGCAGTCGAAGGGAGCGCTGCATCCCGATCCCTATGACGCATTGGCCTTTCCTGGTAAGACCTGTGTCGTAAAGTAGTTTCATCTCTTCGATCAACCAGCGGTAACTGAGCAGGAGCCAACATGGGGCACTTCGCAATCGTTGCAGGTCAGATATTCAATGGGTTTAGCGTAGGTTCGATCTTGCTGCTCATCGCACTTGGTCTCGCCCTCAGCTTTGGCCTGATGAACGTCATCAATATGGCGCATGGCGAAATGCTGATGGTAGGTGGCTATCTGTCGTATCTGGCCTGCAAGATTGTGCATGGCCCCATGTCTCTGCTCTTCGCATTCCTTTTTGCCTTCGTTGGTTCTGCCCTACTAGGGGCATTGCTGGAGGTCACGATTATCCGGTGGCTCTATGGCAGGCCGCTCGACACACTCCTCGCTACATGGGGCGTCAGTCTGATATTGCAGCAGGGCGCTCGCAGCTTGTTCGGGCCCATCGGCGTTGAGGTGGTTGCACCGGCATGGCTTGATGGAGCGGTCTCCTTCAATCATGGCTTTCTTGCGGGCTTGTCGATGCCGTATGTTCGCATCTTTATCATTGTCGTGACGGTCGTTGTTCTCGGATTGCTTACTCTATTTATTGCCCGAACACGCTGGGGTTTATACCTCCGGGCCGTTCACCAGGATAGAGAGATGGCTCAGGCGTTGGGTGTGAACACCAAGTTAGTCGATCTCTTGGTCTTTTCCGTTGGAACAGGCGTTGCCGGGCTCGCAGGCGCGGCCTTGGCTCTGATTGCACCCGTAACGCCCACGGTTGGCCAGAACTATATCGTGTATGCGTTTCTTGTCGTTATTGTCGGCGGGCTTGGAAGTCTATTTGGCACGACCCTCGCGGCTTTGTTTGTCGGGCTCATCTCGTCCGCTGTCCAGATGTTTACAAGCGTGAGTCTGGCGGATGTCTTCCTGCTTGTGCTGGTGATCGTGTTCATACAGTTCAGGCCTCGCGGAATTATCTTCGCGCGTAGCAGAAACATGAAGGAGGCTTAGCTTGAATAAGTGGATTAAGGTAGCGTGCGACGCGGCTTTGCTCTTGGCGTTAGCGTTGGCACCCTATTATCTTTCCTCCTATCATCTCTCTCTGCTCGGCCGCTTTTTGGCCTTGGCGATTCTCTCGCTGGGAATCTCGATCACCTGGGGGAGGGCCGGAATACTGAGCCTTGGCCAGGGGGTGTTTTGGGGTCTCGGGGCTTACGTGTTAGCGATGCATCTCAAACTAGCGGCTCTCGCTCCTGGAGACATGCCCGACTTCATGATGTGGAGCGGACTCGATCACCTGCCGGCATGGTGGAATATCTTTCGCAATCCCTTCGTGGCTCTGGCCGGTGTAATCCTCGTACCGACCATCACAGCGGGTGCTATGGCATGGCTCGTCTTTAATCGCAGAGTCAGCGGTGTTTACTTTGCCTTGCTCACGCAGGCCCTCGCCCTTGTTTTCTCTACCTTGCTGATCAGCGAGCAGGCTTATACAGGTGGATTCAATGGCCTAACCGACTTCAACACAATTCTGGGACACGAAATTATCGATCCAGGCTTTCAACGCGCAATCTACTGGATTACGTTGGTCGCTTTAGCCGTCGCTTTCGTGTTTTGCAGATGGGTCTTAAACACAGGATTTGGCAAAGTCTTGATCGCTATTCGAGATGGCGAGAGTCGAGTCAGGTTCCTGGGCTACAGCCCGGCAGCCTATAAGACGCTAGCCTTCGCTCTGGCAGGGGCGCTCGCTGGAGTCTCTGGCTCGCTCTATATCTTGCACGCTGGTGTCATCTCGCCCGCTATGGTCGGCGTCGTCCCTTCGATCGAGATGGTGATCGCGGTCGCAGTCGGTGGTCGTTCCAGTCTGACGGGAGTAGTTCTTGGCACCCTGCTGGTTAACTTTGGTAAGGACGCGATCAGCAGTGCCATTCCCGAGCTGTGGCAGTTTGTTATGGGCGCGCTTTTTATTCTGATAGTCACCGCCTTGCCTAAAGGTTTGGTCAGTCTTCCCAACCTCGTCCTACGCTTCAAGGCGCTGGTCTTCAAGCCCTCAGCGCCTCATGCGCTTGAAGGTCCGAACGTTTAGCTTTTGAGAAGCACGCACTGCGAGGTACTGTATGGCAACTCCTCTTCTATCTGTCGAGAACGTGACCGTCAGCTTCGAGGGCTTCAATGCACTCGACGGTATCAGTCTCCAGCTAATGCCGACATCGGTCCGTGTCCTGATCGGGCCCAACGGCGCGGGAAAGTCGACGCTGCTTGACGCCATCATCGGGCACGTATCGCCTGCAAAAGGCCGCGTGATCTTCAAAGGCGAAGACATCACACGTGTCGATGAGTACAAGATTGTACGAAAAGGCATCTGTAGAAAGTTCCAGGCCCCTGGCATTTTGGAGAGCCTCACGGTCGCAGATAACCTGGGACTAGCCGCACGCCGCCATCGCGAGTGTTGGAGATCCTTTGGAACACGTGTCAGCCCAGAGGTCCGTTCGCAGGTGGAACGTGTTCTTGGGCTAATCGGCCTGGAAGAGAAGAGGCATTCGCTCGCTGCTCACTTATCGCATGGCCAAAAACAATGGCTGGAGATTGGTATGGTCGTAGCCTCTGATGCGGAACTCCTACTGCTGGATGAACCAGCGGCCGGAATGTCCCATGATGAGTCCTCTCAAACAGCCGAGTTGATTCGCAGCCTCTCGAACCAACACAGCATTCTCGTGATCGATCACGATATGACATTTGTCGCTCAGCTAGAGGCGCCGGTCAGCGTGATGCACATGGGACGGATGCTCAAGGAGGGTACGTTGGAAGAGATCAGGAACGATCCACAGATCGCTGCCGTCTATCTTGGGCGCGCCAAGGAGATCCCCCATGCTTAAGATTGAGGGCGTCTCTGCCTCTTACGGAAAGAGTCCGGTTCTCGATTCCATCAACATGTCAATTGGTCCCGGGGAGTCGGTGACGCTGCTCGGCCGCAATGGTGTGGGCAAGAGCACTCTACTTAGAACGATCGTTGGACTGCATCCGGTCTCTCAGGGCTCAATCACATTTCTTGGCAAAGACGTTACACAGAGCCCCTCTTACCTACGCGCCCGCAAGGGTATTGGCTATGTACCCCAGGGGCGCGGCATCTTTCCGCATCTGACGGTCGAGGAGAATCTTCGCCTTGGCACCGCTGCCTCCGAAAAGAAAGGCGGGAGCGGCAAAGAAGATATACCGAATCACATCTTTGAGTTATTTCCTGTCTTGCGCCGCGTCTCCCAGCGTAAAGGTGGTGTACTGAGCGGAGGCGAGCAGCAGCAGCTTGCGATCGCCCGTGCGATGGTCTCCAAACCGAAGCTTCTTATCCTCGACGAACCCACCGAAGGAATTCAGCCATCGATTGTTCAGCAAATCGAAGAGACACTGATCGAGGTCCGCACTCAATTGAAGATCGGCATCCTGCTGGTAGAGCAGTATCTAGATTTTGCCTGGTCTATTGGGGATAAATTTTATGTGATGAGGCGAGGGCAGATCGTGGCTACAGGGAATCCTCGCGAGGCCGACCCCAGTAGCGTACATCATCTTCTGAGTGTGTAGACAGCTCTCCAGGTGGAGACTTACATCTATGCGCGTTTGCGGCGCAGGTCATCGCTCAAGACTACTGCCGCGGCAATTTCTTTCATAGGTGTGCGTCTATCACGGCTCTCCTGTTGGATCATGCGATAGGCATACTGTTCATTGACATTGAGGTCCTTTTGAAGGATCTTCGTTGCGCGGTCCAGGATATTGTTCAGTTGAAGCTGGGCCGCCAGTTTTGTGTTTTCCGTGTCCAGTCGTGCACGTTCGATCTCCGCTCCTACAAGAAACCCAATGGTGGAGATAAGCCGAACTTCTTCGGTCGAATAATTGTACGGCTGCTTATGTTGAACATTGATCACTCCAACAAGCTTGCCACGACACAATATTGGAACCGAGAGAAACGCTTCGAAGCGATCTTCAGGAAGAGATTGGAACAGCTTAAAGCGAGGATCGTGAAGTGCCTTCGATGGAATGGCGACCGGCTCAAGATGCTCTGCGACCCATCCGGTAAGACCTTCTCCCAACTCAATACCAAGTTCATCGACAATGTCAGCGTGCGGGTTTTTTGAGGCACATAAGACTAAACGCTTTCCCTGAAGAATATAGACAAAACAGGAGTCGCACCGCAGGACGGATGAGACAAAATCGACGATCTGCCTCAACACATCATGCAACTCGTCTACCGTCGCTAGACGGCTTCCGATGGCATGAAGAAAATCCATATCCTTACTGGTTTGCGTCGTCACCGTCCGCTCAATTCCTTATGCACGACTCATTCAAAAGCTCATTGTATTAAAAGAATATATATGTCACACGGTTATATTCGGATATGTCCTCGTAATTAAAGGTGTGTAAGCATCCTTTCCTGACGCCAGGAAGTACTATTTAGAGCGCATGATCGTGCGAGTTCGTAGGTTCTGTTCTCCCTTGTGCGTCAAGAGTATCTCTTCACCGCGGCATGGCGACGGGTTTGCGAGTCGAGCAGTGTGGGACTGTGATGTCCCGTTTGCACATGCGCCGCGCCGCGCTTGGGGAGTAGCTCACCAGAATATCTTGGCTTCCACCTTGGGCTTCCCTTGCATTCCATTCACTACCTGTGAGCTAAGGACGACTTCAAAATTGGTTCGACCCCAGTCGACGCCAGCTCCATCTATCAACTGTTTCAGACTGGCTTCGTCGGTCAGGAATTCCCCGGCAGCCCTGGTTCCGCTGCCCGCAATTCCTGCCGCGACCAGAACTACCTGACCTGTGCTCTCGTCAGTGAATCGAGCGACTATTGCATAGTCTTTAAGAACATGACTTCTCGGAGCCTGTGTTTTGACTTGCCAGGCGCGTGACTCTGGGTGCTGTGTGTCCGCGATCCAGTGAACCTGATCTGGGCCCTCAGGCCCTTCCAGATGGAACCTGAGTGAGGACGTTCTGTTCAGAGTCCAGTCATTGTTCAACGCTCCAATTAGAACAACCGGCCCTTCCCGAAGCTGAGAGGAAACGGTTGTCCGAGAACTCTGAACTCTGAATGTGTGTCCGTGAGTTCCGAGCAGAGATACGAACCTGCTAAGAACCTGCACATCAGAAAAAGGAACAAAGTCGTTTTTGTCCGCGAGCTCCTGAAGAAATGAGTCATCATCGGCCCCGCTCTGTAGCTCAGTCAACGGGGAGTCATGAGGGGCATACAGCTCGGTTTCGCCCATGCAGAACAAGATCGGTTTGCCGCTGATGAGCAACGGAGACCAAACTTCTTCCAGACCTGACCTCTGTCTAGCTGAGCGCCTCCAATGTTGGGTGCCCCAGAGCGATATCAGGACAAGGATCACGCCAAAAGCGACCGTAGCAGCCGGTTGATAGATTTTTCTCGTACTTTTGAATTGGCTGGTCTGTTTAGGTTGGGGGTCGAGACTGCTGGTCTGTTTCCATTCCAGCGGAACATCAGTCGGAATGGCTTCGATGAGGGGAGAATCGGTGGCTGGCATCGAGAAGATGGGGACGTAGGATCCTGGAATCAATTCAATTCTCAGTTCGCTATCGTGGGCCGGCGATTGGTAATACTGAGCGAGCCGCTTTCTCACCTCACCAGCGCAGAGACGCACGACAGGATCGAGGTTCGTGTCGTAATTGGGCAACCGATGAAACACCTCTACGCCGAGGGTACGCTCTTTTAGGCCGTCTTCATTTCCCGCAAGAGTCTGTTCCACAACATACCGGAGCAGGGTGGGATAGCGTTTACTGGCAGCGAATCGTCCGTCACTCACAATCTTTTCGAGTTGCGAGCGCACAAGCTCCCGTTCACTCTCTGTTTGAGGGTGCCAAGCACCTGCCACTGTTGCTGTGGATGCCATAACCTCTTTTCGGGACCGAAGATTCGGCCACACCCAACGTAGCACACGCTTGATACGGCTCGGCTACATTTTCGGAAAACCATTCTCCATCAATCACTTGCTGCACGTAACAAGCCGTCCGTCGCGCTTCAGATACCGTAACAATCTTGACTAATGCAGGGTCAAGGGTATGAATGGGACGCGATTTAGAAACAATTTTCCTATGGAACTGGAGGGGCAAGCGCTCCACCACCCGAAGATAAGTGATCGTGCAGCAATGTGCTTAGGAGGCATATTTTGAACCATTTCAGAATGAAAAAAATCCCCATAGCACAGCACCGCATTGTGTTCCGGCAGATCATGGGGTATTCGCGATTAGGATGCTTACTTCTGTTTCTACTGGCAACGCTGGGCAAGAGCTACGGCCAGGGAGGCGCAGACGGCACGATTCTAGGCACCGTCACTGATAACTCAGGCGCAGTTGTCCCTAAGGCAAGCGTCGAGGTGACGAACGTTGGAACAGGCGTTACCCAGTTTACAATCACCAACGATTCCGGCGAATATAGTGTTCCATCCTTACATCCAGACCAGTACCGCGTTAGCCTTAAGATGAGTGGTTTTCAGGCCTCCGTGGCCACAATTACTCTACTCGTCGGCCAACATGCGCGTGTGGACATGGCGCTGAAACCTGGCCAGGTAGCCGATGTAGTCAATGTAGCGACCTCTAATACGTCGCTCGATACCGATACAGCCGAAATTTCTCAGACAATCAGCTCTCACCAGGTGGTCGATCTTCCGTTGAACAGCCGGAATTTCGTCAGCCTGCTGTTTCTCAATTCGGCTGCCGTAATGACGGGCGGAGAATCCGGGGGGAACAGCATTAGTGCAGCGAAAGGCAGCGGCGCGATCAGTATCGGTGGCGGACGCTCCTCCTCGAATCAATATTTGATCGACGGAATGTACAACAACGACTCCGTTTACCAGACGCCCGCAATCAGCCCATCGATTGACGCGATCCAGGAGTTCAAGACCCAAAGTGGTGCATATTCGGCGGAATACGGCGCAAGCGTGAATCAGGTCAATATCAGTTTCAGATCGGGTACAAACCAGTTCCACGGAACGGCTTTTGAGTTTCTTCGCAACGATGATCTCGATGCCCGAACCTTCAATGCCGTGAATCCCTCGCTAAAGCAGAACCAATTCGGTTACACTCTCGGCGGACCGATCTGGATTCCCAAGTTGTACAACGGCCGGAACAAATCCTTCTTTTTTGCGAATTACGAGGGCCTTCGTATCCGCCAGGCTGCTACGATCCAGGCAAACGTGCCGACACAAGCCGAACTTGGCATCGGGACTCCAAATGGGGAGGCCCTCATTCCAGCCACCGACTCCTTTGCATTTGGGGGCGTGGGCTGTGCGGCCCCGAGCGCATCCTGCACTCTCTCCAACCCCAATAATGGCTATGCGCCCTTTGCGCAGGACGGGAACGGGAACTTCGTAATTCCAGCTTCGGATTTTTCCAATTTCGCCGTCCAGGTCAGGGGACATCTGCCCGCGCCTAATGCGACCCGAACAGCCCAACAGCCCCACAACTATCTCAGCTCGCTGGCGACACCGACCGTCGGCGACCAGCAAAATTACCGTTTCGACCAAAACATAGGAACCAAGAATGCATTGTTTTTTCGGTATAGCGTAGCGAACTTCGCCGTCACTTCGGCTGGGATTGGCCTCTTACTGGAGGGGGAAGACAATTCGGTCTCCCAACAAACGAGTTATGTCGGGGGCTATACGCGAACCTTCACTCCCAACTTGATAAATCAGTTCCGTTTCGGTTACCTGAACTCGATCAATAACCTGAATGGTGTTCCGGCATCGCCCGCGTCACTGACGGCGTTGGGTATCAAGGGCTTATACACTTTAACGTCAACACCTTACGCCCAAGTCCAGTTTTCCAGCGGCTTGAGTAACTTTGGCGGCGCAGCGAACAACGATCCGCAGATTAGCGGTCAACGGACATATGATCTCGCGGATTCCGTCATTATCTCTCGCGGCAGGCATACCTTATCTGCCGGCATCGATCTCCGCTGGGCAACACTGAGCGGTGGTGGCGATGCCAATGAAGGCACCTTCACATTCAACGGACTGTTCGCAGGGAGCCAGGTCGCCGACCTGATGCTGGGAGACCTTTATACCGCTGGAGGCGCTATCCCGACTCCCTATAGCAGCCAGAATCCTCCCGGAGACTATGTCAATATCCACCACTGGTTCCTCGCTCCCTACGTTCAGGATGATTGGAAGGTAAACAGCCGTTTGACCATCAACGCCGGCCTCCGCTATGACTTCAATTCCGTGCCCTACAACCAAAATAATCACTATGGCTGGTTCCAACAGGAGGGACCGGGGTATCTGGTGATAGCCGACCAAACAGTTGCCAGCCAGTTAGGTGCCGGCATCTATAAATATGCGGGAGGCAGAACACCCTTCGGTGCGCAGAAGCTGGTTTTCGCCCCACGTTTCGGCTTTGCCTATCGTCCGACCGGCAACACCGTCATCCGCGGAGGGTATGGGGTCTTCTTCGATTCCTCGGAAGACTCGGAGACACATCAATTCGGCGAGTTTTATCCGTATTCTGTCCGACAAAATTTGACGGCGGCAAAGGGTTCCGCACTTCCCTTGCTTTCGGCGGACCAGGTGTTTCCGGCCATCACAACGATCGGCCCGGTTACCGCGAGCAGTCTCGGATTTCTGCTCACCCAGTCAAACTACAAGAAAGACCCCTACGTCCAGGAGTGGGACCTCTCCATCGAGCGCCAGTTTGGAACAGCGGCCCAGGCGGAGGTCAGCTATGTCGGCAACAAGGGCACCCACCTGCTAGGCCGGGCAAACGTCAATCAGGCATTCCCGTACGATCCGGCTGCTCCTACTTCTTACGCCTCCCGGGTGCCTTTTGCCAACTTCGGCAAGGACATTCTCGTGGACGCCTGGAATATTCCTTCTAACTACAACGCTCTGAATGCCAAGGTGCAAACCAACAACACGAAGGGTTTGACCCTCATTGCAGCTTATACGTGGAGCAAGTCGATGGACGAGAAGTCCGCCGCTGCCGCGGTGGACGGTGACGCCGCAGGGTGGGCCGGTCCGCAGAACCCTCACGATTTCAGGGCTGATTACTCCCGATCCGGCTATGATGTGGGTCAGAAATTTGTAGCCGGGTTTATTTATAACTTGCCTATCGGCAAAGGTATGGCGGTCAATCTTCACGGTCCGGTCAATACCCTCCTGGGCGGTTGGCAGGTCAATGGGATCCTCACCTTTCAAGGCGGCTTTCCATTCTCGGTGGCTGCTACGGACAGCAGCGGCCTGAACGGGGACGTTTTCGGGGAGCGGGCGAGCCTTGTCGGGGAGATCAACCCTGCCCATTTCAAGAAAAATGCCCAGCACTGGTTTAACAACGTGACCGGGGCCACCAATGGAGGCAACACCAACTGCCTGGGCAACAACCTGTCGGGCGCCGCGTTCTGCAACCCATCCGTGCCGAACCTGAACTACACCCCAAACAATTCGGCAAACGGAGCTCAGTACTTACAGGGAGGTCAATTTGGCAATACCGGACGGAACATCATTCGAGCGCCCGGTATCGAAAATTTGGACTCGTCGCTTTTCAAGAACTTTAATTTTACGGAAAGGCTCAATTTCCAGTTTCGTTTGGAGAGCTTCAATACGTTGAACAAAACTCAACTTGGCCAGCCGGACCCCGGCATCAATGACGGTACCTTCGGTGTCATCAGCACGGCCAGGATTCCCGGTCGTATTGTCCAGATCGGTGGCAAGGTCATCTTTTAGCCCGCGCTGTCAACCAAGGTCCGCCACGGTCCCGTGCTCGCCGTGGCGGACCTTCCAATACTCTGTACGTAGGCGGTCATGCGATTGCTCTTATATCGTTTTTTCGCAGTCATAATGTTTGTCTCGCTTACAAGTTTTGCCGCGGGCCAATCTGTCACAGCGGGCCACGCCGCTTCGAATGGCCGCGCAGCGGAACTCGCCAGCCGGGCTCAACAGTCGATGGCTGTAGGCCGGTTCGACGCGGCGGAAGCAGCGTATCTTGAGCTCACCAAACTCGAACCCGGCCTCGCTGAAGTCTACGCCAACCTCGGTGCAGTCTACTTCCAGGAAGGCAAATTCGAAGACGCCATCGACGCCCTCCGCCACGCCTTGCGTCTCAAACAGTCGCTCGGCAAGGTAAAGACACTGCTGGCCATTTGCCTCGCCGAGTCCGGTCATTCCGTTGAAGCCATCCCCGGCCTTGAAGCAGGATTTCGCTCTTCAGCCGAGCCCCAAGGCAATCAGATAAGGCGCCAATGCGGCCTCGAACTCCTTCGCACCTACACCGCCCTCCACCGCGACGCAGACGCCGTCGAAACCTCGCTCGCCCTGAACAATGCCTATCCCGATGACCCTGAGATTCTCTACCAAACCGGACGCGTCTATGGAAACTTCACCTACCTCACGATGGCAAAGCTCCGTGACAAAGCTCCCAACTCCGTTTGGATGCTTCAAGCCAAAGCGGAGGCCCGGGAGAGCGAAAAGAAATACGATTCCGCCTTGACCAGCTTCGAAAACGTGCTCCGTCTCGAACCGCAGCGTCCCGGCGTCCACTATCGCATGGGCCGCGTCTACCTCGCCCGCTTCGAGCAGTTGCACGAATCCAAAGACCGCGATCAGGCAGCGGATCAGTTTCGTGCCGAGCTCGCCATCGATCCAGGAAACGGCAACGCTGCCTATGAGCTGGCGCAGATTGACTACGATTTGGGCAACATCGATCAAGCCCGCCAGCAATTCGAGTCGCTGATCGAACGCCGCCCCGAATTCGAGCAGGCGCGTGTAGGACTGGCAGGCATCCTCATCCAGACCCAGAAGCCAGGCGAAGCCGCCCTCCAACTCAAACGCGCCATCGAGCTCGAACCCAATGACGAAGTTGCTTGGTATCGCCTGGCCCGCGCCTTGCGCCAGACCGGAGACCAGCAAGGCCAGAAAAAGGCGCTCGCCGAGTTTCAACGACTCCACGCCCTCGAAAGCAGCCACTTGGCCCGCGCCGGGATACTCTTAGAAGCTGGCGAAGTCACCCCCCAGCAACTGGGAGAATCCACTCAGCCATAGATGATGGCCACAACAAAATCAAGTGACCTCAGAAGACTCAGGTAAATAGATGCGCCATTGCCCATTGCCGCGGCGAAATGGTTCCAGAGCCAATAAAGGCAGACATCTTTTTCGCTCGAGAGATCGCAATACAAATCAGACCGCATGATCTGAAGTGCGGACCCAAATCGATCAAGGTAACACTCTAAACCGAGTGAAAGCCCAAGAGGCAGAGAGAATTGGAATGACCCTTATCTCCAGACGTAATGTTTTAGCGGGATTGGCCGCTTCAAGTGTTTCTTCCATCGCGACAGCTCGCCACGAACAGCGCCATAGCTCCGCCGCGAGCAACGTGGTGCCCCTCTCCAGCGACGAGCGTCGTCGGCACGCAGATGCACTACTCCGCTATTTCGCAGCAAATGCGCCGCAGATGCTGCGGGCTCCCGACGGAATCCTCAAGCATCCCAGCATTGCGCAGGCTGTTCCCGGCAAAACCTATTCAGCTCAACTTTGGGATTGGGACACGCTTTGGACCAGCCAGGGACTGTTTCGCCTTGCCGCGCTCGAACACGATGAGTCACTCAAGCAAAAGCTGTGCGAGCACGTCTCCGGAAGTCTGTTGAACTTCCTTGACCATGCTTCGCCAACCGGACAATTACCAATCATGATGACCGCCGATAACCCGGACGCCTTCCGAATCGTAGCCCAGAACGAGACGTCGAGAAACCAGGCCAAACCGGTCTTCGGCCAGCTCGGGCTGCTCGCCTGCGATCAACGCGGAGATGTGAAGTGGCTGGAGCCGCACTTCGACTCCATTCTGCGCTTCTACGATTCCTGGGTGAAGCGCAACTCCTCCACGATTGGTCTGCTGGTGTGGGGAGACGATGTCGCGATCGGCGATGACAATGACCCAACCACATTCGGCCGACCTTTCTTTTCCTCCGCAAACCTGCTCCTCAATTGCCTGTTTTATCAGGATCTTTTAGCGTCGGCAGAACTCGCACGAAGGCTCGGACGCTCAACAGATCACGATCGGCTTTCAAGACAGGCAGAAGAGTTGGCGCAACGGATCCAGATGTTCTGCTGGGACCCCAGAGACAGCTATTACTACACCGTGGATGTTCAATGTGTCGATCGGCGAGCTGAGCTTATCCCAACAGTACCGCGAGGAATGGACATGTCGTGGAGGTGCCTACCGATAAGGATCCAGATGTTTACCGGCTTCCTGCCGCTGTGGTGCGGTATCGCGTCTCAAGAGAATGCCCAGAATCTGGTGCGCACAAACTATCTCGCGGATGACCGCCTGCGCGCGCAATCCGGTGTCAGGTCGCTCTCCAACCGCGAGACCATGTACTCACTGGACTTCAGTTCCAACCCGAGCAACTGGCTTGGGCCAGTCTGGATCATCGCGAACTACTTCGTATGGAAAGCCCTACAGCGATATGGGTTCAAGAAGGAAGCAGATGAGTTGGCTGACAAGACCATCCGTCTTCTGTCGAAGGACCTCGAGACCAACGGCTCACTAAACGAGTATTACCATCCCGATACCGGGGCAGCACTAAGTCACAAGGGCTACATAACCTGGAATCTCCTTGTCCTGGAAATGATTTGAAAAGGGAAGTCTCTGTGAGAGGAATTGAATCGTTTCCTTTTCGACCGTTGGAATCTCAGCGGGAGTCGCTCCATCGCGTCGTTTTGCCCCCGATTTTTCGGGTAGACGAAGAAAAACAGACCGGGCTTCAACATACCCGTCTGTCGCATCTCCACTGGTACCAAAAAAGACAAGGAATTCCAGCCTTATGTCAGGAGAATAGTGGAAGGCCTCTCCTTTTTCCTGAGGTTCCGCTATCATTTGGCGTGAGGTTGGGATGGACCGTCGTACTTTTGCAAAAATCGCATCATTTTCAGCATTGTCATCCTCCGCCGTAGCTCAGGCCCTGGGTGCCGCCGTCAAGCCAGTGCGGCTGGGGGTGATTGGTGCGGGAAGCCGGGGACAGGAGGTGATGCGGCAGTTCCTGCATTTGCCTGGAGTCTCGGTTCGTGCGGTGTGTGATGTGTATCCACCGCGGCAGCAGGAGGTCAATCGTCTGGTTGGCGCAGAGGTGCCGTTCGTGCCGAAGTACGAGGACCTGCTCAACCGCACCGATCTTGATGCTGTGTTGATTGCGTCTCCGCTTGCCTTTCACGCGGAGCATGTGATCGCTGCCGCGAAGAGCGGGATTCCAATCTACGGTGAGAAGGCGCTGGCGTTTCAGCCTGCGGAGTGTCAGCAGGTCGTAGATCACCTGGTTCAAAGCAAGACTTTGTACCAGGTGGGCCACCAGTACCGCTATGCGTCCTGGGCGCAAGAGAGTTACCGCCGAATTCGGGCGGGGCACATCGGTCGCCCCACACATATCTATGCCTACTGGCACCGGAATGGAAACTGGCGCAGACCGGTCCCCGCTCACGACCCCGATGGCCGCCTAGAGCACCTGATCAACTGGCGCCTCTATCGCGAATCCTCAGGCGGGTTGGTGACTGAACTCGGCTCCCACCACCTCGACATGGCCAACTGGATCTTCGGCGAGATACCTTCGAGCGTGATCGGCACTTCGAGTATTTGCCGCTACCATGACGGACGTACGGTGGGCGACAACACCATAGCCTCCTTCAACTATAGCGAGGGCCGCAAGCTCTTCTTTTCCTCGATTACCGACAATGCCAAAAATGGCAATGAGCTATGGGTCTACGGGGATGAAGGTAGTGTCCAGATCACGATGGAAGACGCAACCTTCTACTACGAGAACAAGAAGCAAAGCTCGGTCCATGCTCCAAGCGGAAAGACGGTGGTGCAAAACGGCATCGTTACCGGGGCGTCCTATTCAACGCATGGCGAGATGCCATATCGCGGAGAAGGCGAGCGCATCGGCACGCTAGACCATGAAGACTCCACGCTTACTGCGGTGCGATCGTTCATAGAGGCCGTACGTGGAGAACACGCGGTTGAGGCAGATGCGTATGTCGGGTATGGGTCGGCGATCGCGTGTGCGGTTGCTCATGATGCCGTGCTGACCGAGGCGAAGGCCACGATCCCGCCCCTAAGGCGACAGGCCTGAGCCTTCTATGCAGACGGTTGTGAGACTTGGATGGATCGTAACGATTGCCGCAGCTATCGCGCTGGCGATTCCGGCGCGCTGCCATATGGCCCCGGCTCGGAAGCTCTATACCTTCCGCCATCCGGCAATGGGTACCCAGTTCGCCTTGTATGTGTATGCGCGGACTGAAGCAGAGGCTAGCGGCGTGGCAGACGAGGTCTTCGAAGAGGTAGATCGTATTGAGCAGGAGCTCTCCAACTATCGCGAGACGAGCGAACTCTCGCGGATCGACCGCGAGGCCGCTTCCACACCCGTTACCACAGACCCCGAGACCTTCCGCTTTCTGCAAGCGTCGCAGCATTGGAGCGAGGGGAGCGACGGGGCATTCGATATCTCGGTCGGTCCCTTGATGAAGGCGTGGGGCTTCTTCAATCACAGTGGCCGTGTTCCTTCAGAAGAAGACCTGGATCGTATCCGCCCAATGGTGGGATATCGTAACATCGCACTCGACCCAGCCACACGCACCGTTGCTTTTCGCGTACCCGGTGTAGAACTCGACCCGGGGGGCATTGGCAAAGGGTTTGCCGTGGACGCGGCCGTGACGATTCTGCGGGCGCGCCATATCTCTGCCGCGCTCATCTCCGCAGGGAGCAGTACGGTGTATGCGCTGGGGGCACCCCCAGGTAAGAGAGGATGGAGAGTCGTGGTCCCGGATGGCTCACCAGACCGTGTGCCCATCTCGACAGTCCTACTGCGCGACACGTCGCTTTCGAGCGCGAACTGTAGCGAGAAAAACTTTATCGCTAGCGGCCGTCTGTACTGCCATATTATGGACCCGCGGACGCTACGGCCCGTGGAAGGTCGGCTTCATGTCAGCATTATCGATCCCTCTGCGACCACCAGCGATGCACTCTCCAATGTCCTCTTTGTCGATACGCCGGCGGAGAGTCTTGCGTTCCTCAAACGCTATGCTCCGGAGGCCCACGCCTTGATTGTCTCGGGTAAAGCGGACGTACCAAGGTGTACGGTTTTTCAATGGCAGACGCCGGTGGAGACAAAGCGGTGCCCGCTGTTCCAGAAACAAGAACTGGTAGGGCAGGGAAGGTAATAGACTCAAGCCCGTGACAGAGGAGCTCTGGTCGTCAGTCTTCGGGAAGAATTTCAGTGGCGTTGGCAGCAACATCGTTCACCATGTGCCTGAAATAGAGTTCAATTCTCCGCCTGCGCTCGAATGCGCGTTCTCGAACGTCTTTGCGTTGACTCAGGAGATTGACATTCCTGAATGCGAGCCATTTATGCATTTTTACTCTCATTTACGTGACAACTTATCTGAAGTGTTGATAGTGTGTCTTTCGCAATTCATTACATATTCTGAGTGCTGGTCGGCATCTGCTGTTGCGGGCGTCTATGGATGTACTTTCGGAGGCTTCATGCGTATGCGTAAGGCAAGCCTGGCGTTTGTTGTGCTAATCTCTTCGATCTTTTCCGCCAGATCGCTATCTGCCCAGGCTGTTAGCGGCACAATCGTCGGAAATATCACGGACCCTACTGGGTCGATGGTAAGCAATGCCCAGATCGCCCTCGTACTGACGGGCCAAAGTACGGTCTACTCTACGGTCACCAACGAGAGCGGGAACTTCACCGAACCCAATCTGCCGCCGGGGATCTACACCTTGACCATAACTGCTCCCAGCTTCAAAAAAGAGGTTCGAGATAACGTCGTCATCGACACCAATACCACCACACGGGTCGACATCACGATGAGCGCGGGCGCTACTACCGAGACGATCACCGTGTCCAGCGCTCCAGCCCTGCTACAGACCGACAGTGCCGACATCTCCACGAATATCGGGCAGCGTCAGATTGCAGACCTTCCGCTCACCAGCGGCAACAGCTTCCAGTCGCTGCTAAATACCGTTCCTGGCATGGCACCGGTGGTGTTCAACAACTCGCAGTTCTTCAATGCGAACAACGATCTCTCGGTGAACGCCAACGGGCAGTCGTCCTATGTGAACCTCTACCAGATTGAGGGTATCGACGACGACCAGCGCACCGGCATCCACATCATCCTGGTGCCGCCCGCCGCCGCTATTGCCAGCGTCGACATTACGACCAACAACTTCGAAGCGGAGTTTGGCCGCGCGGTCGGAACTGTCGTGAACGTAACGCTGAAGTCAGGCACCAACAACTTCCATGGCTCGGTCTTCCAGAACATGGAGAACAACGGTGTGAACGCACGCAACTACTTTGCCACTGGATCCAACGGAAGGCTTGTGTACAACTACACCGGAGCTTCGATTGGCGGGCCGGTACTGAAGAACAAGCTCTTCTTCTTCGGCGACTTCCTGCGCGTCTCGGATCACGAAGAGACCACGTTCAATACGAATATTCCGTACTACAACGTTGTTGGCAATAGCCTGAACCTCTCCGGGTACAGCGGTCAGGTCTACGACCCGAATACTGGCGACGCGGTATTGGTTTGAGCAGCAAGACCGGTAGAGCGTACTTGCATTTCTGGGCCCGACGATAAAACTTATGTCTGCTTCGCTCGTGGGCGTCGGTTAGAAGGATCATGTTTCTCACGGAAACGGCGGTAGCGGTCAAGAAGCGATGCTGGTCCGCGGACTCGGAGGAAGACGAGATTTCCTTCAAAGCGTTTCTCGTCGATAATGGCTCCGCCTTCGAGCGATGCGAGGATGGCGCCTTCGGATTGCGGGAGCCGAAAGCTAGATTCGACAAGCGGGTCGACCACGAGCGCGGTATCGATCGCAATCAGGAGTTGTTCCAGACCGGTGTGCTGAAGCGAGGAGACAGGAATCGCTTCGCGATCGCTGGAGAGGTGGGCGAGCTCCTGGGGAGGAACGAGATCGACCTTGTTCAGTACCTGGATGACCGGCTTGGTCGAGACTGCAAGCTCAACCAGGACCTTTTCCACCTGCGTTTTCTGCTCATCGCGGATCGGGCTGGAGGCATCCTGAACGTGAAGCAGGACTTCGGCTCGTTCGACCTCTTCGAGGGTGGCGCGAAAGCTCGTAACCAGAGTGTGGGGAAGGTTGCGAATGAAGCCAACGGTATCGGAAAGCAGGATCTTGCGGCGTGAAGGAAGCTGCAACTGGCGAAGCTTGGGGTCGAGGGTAGCGAACATGCGGGCCGATTCGAGCACGCCGGCCTCGGTGAGAGCATTGAAGAGAGTGCTCTTGCCGGCGTTGGTATAACCGACGAGGGCGACCACGGGGACCGGGACTGCCTCGCGGCGCTGTCGCTGCTGGTGGCGGATGCGGCGGACAGCGTCGAGCTGAGTCTTGATGTGGTCGAGGCGAAGGTTGATCTTGCGCCGATCAGTTTCGAGCTGCGTTTCGCCCGGGCCGCGGGTTCCGATGCCGCCGCCAAGCTGTGACATGGCGCGACCGCGTCCAGCCAGACGGGGCAACTGGTACTCGAGCTGCGCGAGTTCTACCTGGAGCTGGCCTTCGCGTGTCTTGGCATGGCGGGCGAAGATGTCGAGTATGAGCTGCGAACGGTCGATGACGTGGCAGGGCAGCCGGGCTTCGATATTGCGGAGTTGTGAGGGGGTGAGGTCATGGTCGAAGAGAACAAGCGATGCGTTGGTGGAGGCCACGACCTCGACAATTTCGTCGAGTTTGCCCTGGCCGACGAGGCTGGAGGGATCGGGCTTCTGGCGGCGCTGGACGAGGGTGGCGGCGATGGTCGCACCGGCTGATCGAGCGAGTTCCTCGAACTCTGCGCGGCCTGCATCGAAGTCGAGGCTAGAGGCTGCTTGGCCCGAGAGGTCTTCTTCTCCAGCCATGACGGCGGCCGCGGTGCGGGCAAGGCGAGCGGCTGCGGTAAGCTGCTTGCGCTTGCGAAGTTCACCAGTGAACTCGACCACGACAATTACGGCAAGTTCCTGCTGTGTTTGCGAGGTACGGAGTTCGCGGGCGAGCAGTGCCGCGTCCTGAGCCTCACTTGCTTCGACAAGGCTGCGACGGACTGTCTTTCCGCGATTTCGGCGCGACTGCTCTTGATCCGGGGTGACTTCAGGCGAAGCCTTCTTGCTGGTCAAAGTTGTCTCAATTCAGGGCCGGGTTTTTGACCGGTTTTCCTTATGATACTGAATGATCAGAGTCCGTACCTGATTCCGACCCTCCGTTCGTCGCTGCAAAAAGTGTGTCGGACATGGAGAAAGCGAATGAGACGAAAGGTCTGATTGCCGTCAGGAATTAGTAACGCTGGATTCTCATTGGCCCGTCAACTGCTGCCGCAAACAATTCGATACTGAACAGAAAATGTCTGGATATAGACAGTAGAGATTGGTTCTCGCTCAGTTCTTTTCGGTCATGCGGATCGTTTCCGGGAACCGGCGAGCAGTTGTTCTCGTAATGCATAGCAGGACTCCCGGAGATACACAAAGTATAGGAGATACTGATGCTGGCAGATTTTCGCGACGCGCTTCGGCAACTACGGAAGGCGCCTGGGTTCACAGCGACCGCGGTACTCACGCTGGCGCTCGGAATTGGCGCAACTACAGCGATCTTTACGCTCGTGCACCAGGTGATGCTGAAGTCTTTGCCGGTATCAAAGCCGGAGGAGCTGTGGCGGATCGGAGATAAGATTCGCTGCTGCAACTGGGGCGGCTATACGCAGGGTAACGATCAGAATTTTTCGTTGTTCTCGTGGGAGGCGTACAAGAACTTTCGCGCGCGAACGCCTGAGTTCACGGATCTGGCGGCACTGCAGGCAGGCAATGCGGCTCTCGGCGTCCGCCGGGCGGGGTCGCAGGCACAGGTGGATACGCGCAACGGCGAGTATGTCTCGGGAAATTTCTTTCAGACCCTTGGTGTGCAACCGTGGATCGGACGCATGATGACCGATGCGGACGACCAGGAGAGCGCAGCGCCTGTGGCAGTGATGAGCTACCACATTTGGAAGGAGAAGTACGGCTCCGACCCCTCGGTCGTCGGAGCGAGCTATCAGATCAACGGGCATCCGTTTACGGTGATTGGCGTATCTCCTCCGGGGTTCTATGGAGCAAAGCTGTCTGGAGGAGGCATGCCGGATCTATGGCTGCCGCTGACTTCGGAGCTAATGATCGATGGAACGACCTCGCGACTGAAGAGACCGAACGGCAACTTCCTGGACCTGATCGGGAGAGTGCGCCCCGGGGTCAACCCGAAGGTATTGGAAGCAAAGTTGAAGGTGGAGTTCCACGACTGGCTGGCTAGCCATGTGCCGGATATGGAGCCTGGCGAGAAGCAACTGTGGCAGCAGCAGACACTGCACCTGACTCCTGGCGGGGCGGGGGTGGCGGCGATGAAAGATCAGTATCAGGATGGGTTGAAGCTGCTGCTGCTGGCGGCGGGATGTGTTCTGCTGGTGGCCTGCGGGAATCTGGCGAATCTGCTGCTGGCGCGTGGGCTGAAGGATCGCGGACAGACTTCGATACGCGTTGCGCTGGGCGCTTCGCGGCAACGGTTGGTGCGCAAGGCGCTGGTGGAGTCGGTGATGCTGGCCGTGATTGGCGGAGTGCTCGGCATTGGCGTCGCCTATGCTGGGACGAGGCTGATTCTGTATCTGGCCTTCCAGATCGGGGGCCCGAATAACTACGTACCAATTGACGCGACACCGTCGTGGCTCGCGCTGCTCTTCGCGCTGGGAGTGTCGGTGCTGACAGGGATCATCTTTGGGATTGCACCGGCGTGGATGACCTCCCATGCCGACCCGGTGGAGGCGCTGCGAGGAGGAAATCGTTCTGTTCGCGGACGACGCTCATGGGCGCAGAGGTCGCTGGTGATCGCGCAGACGGCGATGTCGCTCGTGTTGTTGTCTGTTGCGGCACTGCTGGGCCGCAGTCTGCGCAATCTGGAGCACCAGAACTTCGGATTTGAGACGCAGGGCCGCTACATCGCTTGGATTAATCCCATGTTGGGCAACTACAAGCCGGAACAACTGGAGCCGATGTTCCAGAAGATCGACGACCGTCTGCGCCAGATTCCCGGTGTGAGAATGGTGGCGCCTGCGCTCTACGCACCAATGTCGGGCGATAGCTGGAACGACGGGATTCGAGTGGCAGGCAGACCGGAGCCCGGCGCCAAAGAAGATACGAGTGCATCGTGGGCCCGAGTGATGCCAGGGTTCTTCGAGACCTTAGGCGCAACGATGGCCCAAGGTCGGCCAATTACGGAGGACGACACCGCGACAACGCGGAAGGTAACCGTAATCAACGAGGCCTTTGCGAAGCGATTCTTCAAAGACCAAAACCCCATCGGACAGCACTTCGGAATCGACAAGATCAAATATGCGGGAACTTACGAGATCGTTGGTGTCACGAAGGACATGCGGTACCTGACGTATGACTACAAAGATCCGGTGCGGCCGATGTTCTGGATTCCAGAGGCGCAAACCGTGCAGTACGACGATCCGGCTTATGTGAGCGGCGAGGTTTGGTCGCATTACTTGTACAACATTGTGCTCTGGGCCCCAGGCAACCCGCCGGGTATGGAAGAGCGCGTGCGCAAGGCGTTGGCGGATGTCGATCCCACCCTGGTGCTCTATGGGGTTGATCCCTATACCAAAGTCGTCAACGCGGATTTCCAGCAGGAAAACATGGTTGCGACACTAACGACCCTCTTCGGTGTACTCGGATTGGTGCTGGCAGCATTGGGCCTCTACGGTGTGATGGCGTATATAGTGGAACAGCAGACGGGCGAGATTGGCATACGGATGGCGTTGGGGGCAGATCGCGGGAGTGTGGTGAAGATGGTATTGCGCGGCGCTTTCTCGCAGGTCGGTATCGGACTAGGACTGGGCATTCCGGCGGCCATCGGTGCAGGCAAGCTGATGACAGATCAGCTCTTCGGCGTAAAGCCCTGGGATCCGATCATGCTGACGCTGGCTACACTGCTGCTCGCACTGGCAGCGCTGCTGGCATCGGTGATTCCGGCCCGTCGCGCAGCAGGCGTGGAGCCGATGGTGGCACTACGGAACGAGTAATCGAGTCCGAGTTCTTAGCTGTTGCACGATCGCCGATGCGCAGGTAGATGTTGCCGCGCTTCTGATACCGAGCTGCCTCGCCTCCGGCGGGGCACTGGCGCGGCACGACGCCGAGCCATGCTGCTAACTCTCCTTTTGCAGAAGGCAGCTCCGTTCCCAATCGCAGTGACGATGGCTTTAGCGACGGTCGTCCGATCCCCAGGATCCGTTGTATGCGAGTGCCTCCCATCTGCCGCGAATGTGATCGTGTAGGCAACCTCGTGCGCTGTCTCGTTAGCAACCGAGGTTACTGCCATCCTCCGCCAAGTGCCGCATAAACCAGCACGAGAGAGGCGGCTTCCTGCTGTTGTGCCTGGGCGAGCAGTAACTGTGCGGAGTAGAGATCAGTGTCCGTCGTGAGCACCTCAAGGTAACTGGTGTTCCCCCCGGAGTACCGCAATCGGGCCAGACGCACTGCGTCTGCCGCTGACTTCACCTGTTCCGATTGTTCTTCACGCCGTTCCCGTGTTTCTTTATAGGAGACGAGTGAGTTCGAGACATCTTTGAGAGAGTTCAGAATGGTCTTCTGATATTCGAGCAACATCTCCTGCTCCTGTGCCTTCGACAGACGATAGTTACTGCGGATCCGGCCGCCGTCGAAGATCGGCTCTGAGATAGAGCCAGCCGCGTACCAATAGGCATTCGGTCCAGTCGCGATTGCATTCAACTGGTTGCTCGCCGCGCCTCCCAGACTAGTGAGGGATATCTGCGGAAAGTACTGCGCCCGGGCTACACCAATACGAGCGTTCGCCGCAGCAAGCTTAGCTTCTGCCTGCTGCACATCGGGACGTCTTTCGAGGAGCTGCGAGGGGACGCCTGTTGGTATCTGCTGAGGATGGGGCTGTTCTTCGACCGGCAACCCGCGATCGATACCTTCAGGATTGTGACCCAGTAGGACGCTGATCGTGTTTTCCTGAATGACAATCTGGCGGCGCAGCTCAGGCAGGTTTGCCTGAGCCGCATGAAGCAGCTCCTCCGCTTGTCGCACATCGGCAAGCGATCCGGCTCCGCCCTGCTCAAGAGCCTGCGTCAGCTGCAAAGAGTCTTTGCGGGCCTTGATAGTGCTCTCGGTGATTGCCATCTGCGCATCGAGGCTGCGGAGGTTGAAGTATGCCTCGGCAACGCTCTGGATCAGCGTCGTGCGTGTAGCGCGTTGGCCCCACTCGCTGGCCAGAAGGTCGGCGCGTGCAGCTTCGCTCTGGCGGCGATAGAGCCCCCAGAAATCGAGGTTCCACGCGGCTGATGCACTCGGACCACCACCGCGATAGAAGGAGTTCGCCGGTGCGCCATCGTTCTTGGTACCAGCCAGTGACGTAGGAATCTGAAGCGCGCTGTAACCGACGCTGCCGCTGATAGAAGGCAGCTGTTGCGACCGTGCGATGCCGACCTGCGCCTGGGCCTCAAGCACTCGTTGCGCCGCGATATGCAGATCCAGATTGTTGGCGAGCGCTTCCTGGATCAGGCGCTGCAAAGCGGAATCCTGAAATATCATCGGCCACTTCTCGTCGGCGATGGAAGACGTCGGCGAGGCAGATGCGATGTCGGGAGCGAGCGTCTGACGGTAGCTTTCGGGCATGTTGACCGTCGGCCGTTTGTAGTCAGGGCCTACCTTACAGCCAACCGTCATCGACATGATGAGCGCAATGAGAGCACCGCCAACGAGTTGTTCAACACGCTTCACAACCAGAGTTGCAGACATACTAGAACCGTCCTTCCTTTACTGCGCTCAATCGCCACCGCTCAGCGGATTTCAACATCCTGCCCATCGTGGAGCAGGTCGCTGGGACTTGCCACGAGCGCGTCGGAGCTTTGAATCCCACGCAGTATCTCGACCTGCGTTCCCATGTCCTTGCCAATCACAACTGGGATGAAGTGAAGCTTCCGGTTGCCCTCCACGGTGACGACGTGCATGCCGCTGTGGTCGATCACCAGCGAGCTGGTGGGAATGATGAGCGACGTGCGTGGTTCGGCGAGCGTGAACTTTACCTGCGCATACATGCCAGGCAGCAGAGAGCCATCGCGGTTATCGATCTGCACCTCGGTCAACATGGTGCGTGCCGCGCTGTCGAGCGAGCCGGCGCTGCGCACAACGGTTCCGGCGTACTCGCGGCCGAGGCGCTCTTTGACGTTGATGGAAGCCTTTTGTCCATCTTGAATATTGACTGCATCGGACTGCGGCACATCGATCTGAATGCGCAGTGTGTCACTCTGCGCGATGTTGAAGAGCGGCTTTCCGACGGCGGAGCTGCCCGTGCTGATAAGGTCACCACGCTCCACATTTCGCGCCGTGATGACGCCGTCGAACGGAGCGACTATCTGTTCGAAGCTCTGCAACTGAAGCAGCCTGGCAACATTGGCGTGATTCGCAGCCACGTTGGCTTGCGCGGCTGTAATGTTCGCTTCGGCTGCCGCGACATCGGCGACACGAGCATTGTGGGACTGCACCGCTTCATCCACGATCTGCTGTGAGATGGCATGTTGCTCGCCCAGCGGAAGGTCCCGCTCTTTGGTAAGGCGAGTCAACTCAGCATTGGCCTTTGCTTGCTCGAGAGCCGCTTTAGCCTGCTGGAGTGATGCATCTGACTGTGCCAGGGTCGCCCGCGCCTGAAGCAACTGCTGGTCGACCTCGGGCGACGAGACGACGGCCAGCACCTGGCCAGCCTTTACCTTCGCGCCGATGTCGACATTCCTGCGCTCAAGATAACCCTCTGTCCGCGCATAGACGGCGGCGGTGTAGAGCGGTTCGATGTTGCCTGGCAGAAGCAACGTCGAAGTTGGCTCTCCCTGCTTTGGATGAATCGTCGTGACCACCGGGTGGGTAATAGGCGACTCACGCACTGCGGCAAGTGCCTCTCGCTGACGCGCTAAACGAGGCACAGTGCCGAGAGCTACAAGCGCGATGAGCAACGCTCCTGCGCCAGCCACTCTGATCATGGTTCTTCCGGAACCGAGCTTCTGCTTCTGCTCGATCATGGTTGCTTTGGTCTGTTGCGTCATATGGCCTCCTGTGAGGTGTTTTCATTTCTTCCGTGGATCAACGTGAACATCAAAGGGACGAAGAAGAGCGTGGCGAAGGTGGCCACGCTGAGACCGCCGATCACGGCGCGTGCCAGCGGCGCATTCTGCTCGCCGCCTTCACCGATGCCCAGCGCCATCGGTAGCATGCCGATGATCATGGCGAAGGCCGTCATAATGATCGGGCGTAGGCGCGTGTAGCCCGCCGTCACTGCTGCCTCAAAGGGTGCCATGCCTGTCGCACGAAGCTCATTGGCGAAGGTGACCAGCAGGATCGAGTTTGCGGTCGCTACGCCGATCGACATGATGGCACCCATCAGACTGGGAACGTTGAAGGTTGTCTGCGTGAGGAACAGCGCCCATACGATACCGGTGAAGGCTCCCGGTAGTGCACAGATAATGATGAAAGGATCGAGCCAGCTCTGATAGTTGACCACCATCAGCAGGTAGACCAGCAGCGCCGCAAATGCGAGCCCGATGCCGAGTCGGTTGAAGGCTTCGTTCATGCTCTCTACCTGGCCGCGCACGACAATCTTCGTTCCCGGAGGCAAAGCTTTGCTCTCTTCCTTGACGATGCGGTTGATCTTCGCTGCGACCGAGCCGAGATCGTCATCCTGAGTATTGGCGTAAATGTCGAAGACTGGCGCACCATTGTGATGATTGATGACCGCGGGCATTACGGCGGGAGTCAGTGTCGCCATATTGCCAAGGACCTCAGTGCGGTTGCTGAGTGTATGGATAGGGATCGGCGTATTTTGCAGAGCATTGATTGAATCGATGCTGTACTGCGGTGTCTGTGCGGCAACGGTGTATGTGATTCCCATCTTCGGATCGAGCCAGAAGTTGGGCTGCACCGCGGCGCTGGAGCTAAGCGATATGTAGAGGCTGTTAGCTACGTCTTGCTGCGTCAGGCCAAACTGTGCGGCTCGCACCCGGTCGATGTCGAGGTGAAGATCGGGTGCGTTGACTACCTGATGCATATGCACATCGACCGCTCCAGGGACTGTGGCCACACGCTCTCGCAGACGACGCGCGATCTCATAGTTGCCGGGATCGTAGCCCTGCACCTGCACGTCAATCGGCGCGGGCAGTCCGAAGTTGAGGATCTGCGTCACCATATCCGCGGGTTGGAAGAAGAAAGTCAGGTCAGGAAATTGCTGCTGTAGTTGCGAACGCATCTGCTTCATGTACTTCTCTGTAGGACCGTGGTGCTTTGCGTTGAGCGCGATCAACACCTCGCCGTCAGAGCTACTGATGGTCGCACCGTCGCCGAAGGCATAGTTGAATGTCTCCGGCGTAAGCCCGATATTGTCCATAATCAGGTCAACTTCATTCGCTGGGATGATCTTGCGAACCTGGTCTTCCACCTGGCTGAAGAGCACTTTGGTAGTCTCAATGCGAGTTCCTGGCTGTGCACGGATGTGCAGTTTGATCTGTCCAGCATCCACAGATGGAAAGAAATCTCTGCCGACAAATGGCAACAGAACAAACGCAGTAGCCATAATCGCAATCGATGCAATGAGGGCAGACTTGCGATGGTGCAACACGGACCGTAGCGCGTGGGTGTATCGCTCCTGCACCCAGAAGTAGCCGTCATTGAACCGATCGTTGATATGCCCGAAGATGGAGCGCTTCGCCGGCACACCAGCTTCGAAGTCAGTCTCGCCTTCAAAGGTGTGCTCTGCGCCTAACATGAAGTTAACCAGCACTGGGACCAACGTTCTCGAAAGAACATAGGAAGCAAGCATAGCGAAGACAACGGCCAGTGCCATCGGCGTGAAGAGGAACTTCGCCGGTCCGGTGAGGAAGACAACCGATACGAACACAATGCAGATAGTAAGGGTAGAGACCAGCGTCGGCGTCGCAATCTCGGCAGCGCCGATGAGCACAGCTTCCTTCAACGGCTGCGAGTGCATGTGCCGATGGATATTTTCGATGGTGACCGTTGCATCGTCCACCAGAATGCCGATGGCCAGCGCGAGGCCGCCAAGCGTCATGGTATTCATAGTCTCACCCATCGCGCTCAACACAATGATAGAGCTGAGAATCGAGAGTGGAATCGAGATCGCAATGATGAGCGTGCTACGCCAGCTACCCAAAAAGAGCAGGATCATCAGTGCGGTAAGGCTCGCCGCTATAACCCCTTCGCGGAGAACGCCGATGATGGAGGCCTTCACGAAAATCGACTGGTCGAAAAGTTCTGTGATCTTTAAGCCCTTCGGAGCAGCGGCGCGTGAGCCCGGCAGCACGTCGTTCTTGATTTGATTGACGATGTCGAGCGTCGAGACCGAACCCGTCTTCATGATGGTGAGCAGTGCAGCCGGCTTGCCGTTGGCACGAGCCACATTCTGCTGCACTGACCAACCGTCCCGTACGTGTGCTACATCTCGCATGTAGACAAGCTTTCCGTCCACCGTCTTGATGGGCACATCGTTCAACATCAAGGCATCTGCGGGGCTTGAGTTCGTGCTGACCGTATATTCGCGCGTGTCCACCTTCGCCGTGCCGGATGGAAGCGTAACATTCTGTGCATTGATGGCTGCGGTCACATCAATGGGCGTAATGCCCTTCGCCAGCAGCGCATTCTGATCGAGGTCCACCATGATCTGGCGGGCAACACCGCCATACGGTGTTGGCAGCAGAGTTCCGGGAACCGTTGTCAACTGCTGGCGAACACGGAACAAGCCATAGTCGTAAATCTCCGACTCAGACAACGTATCGCTCGAAAGGGATAGCTGAATAATCGGTACCGTCGATGCGCTGAAGCGCAATATCCAGGGCGGATTTACGCCTGGTGGCATTCGGAATCGGATGGAGTTGACTGCCGCGCCGACCTGGGACATGGCAGCATCGATGCGCACCTGCGGTTGGAACGAGATCTTGATGACACTAGCGCCGTTGACCGTCTGTGAGTCGATAGACTTCACGTCATTCACAACTGCCATGACGAACTCGCTAAAGGTCGTAACCCGCTGCTCCATCTCCTTCGCGGGCAGGCCCGAATACGACCAGATCACGGTAACGACAGGAATATCGATATTCGGAAAGATATCCGTCGGCGTCGTGGCGATCGCCGAGAAGCCCAGAACCAGAATCAGGATCGAAGCTACTATGAAGGTGTAAGGTTTGTTTAGCGCAAGTCGTACTATCCACATTTGATCTCTCCAGCAGTCGCTTCAAGGGTCGGCATATACTTAGATGGGCATCGAAATAGTTCGATTCAGAAATCTATTCAATCTTGCCAAACATGATCGATGCGCTTAATTCAATATGCAAAAGATGACGGATGAAGAGGTTGCGCAGATCGGAAAGGCCTTGGGGGACCCGAACCGCCTCGCCATTTATACGCAAATTGCACAACGTGACGAGCTGTTTTGTGGAGAGATGCATGCCAAACACGTCATCTCCGCACCCACCCTCTCGCACCATCTGAAAGTATTGACAGATATTGGGTTAATTACTTCCCGAAAAGATGGTCTGAATGTTTACTACCGCGTCGTGCCAGACAGGTTTGCCGCTTACCTAAAGTACCTGGCAAAGATTGGACCGAAGTCGCTCTAGTCATGCTCAAGTCGACGAAAGACCCTTTGTTCTAGAGTCGGAGTCATACAGCCGTCTGCCATAACCTGGGAATCTTCCCTGCGTAACGTATAGCTCGTCAATTGCACATCTCCGAAGGGATTGACCGTTTCATGATTCATCGTCATCGTGCCCTGATCGTCACGATCTTTGCTTTATCGTTGAGCGTTACCGCGCTTGACCGCAATCTGCTAGCCGCAGTGTGGCCGATCCTCCAGGCACAACTCCATGTAACAAATGCCCAATACGGCACCATCGTGGCCGGTTTTTCTATCGCCTACGGCGTTTGCGCACCTGTCTCTGGCCTCTTAGTGGACAGGTTCGGGTTCACGAGAGTCGCTGTGATTGCGCTGGCGCTATGGTCAGCTTTTGGAATAGCGACTGCATTCGCACTCAACTTTCACGCTCTAATCGCATGCCGGATCTTGCTCGGGTGCGCCGAGTCTGCGTCACTACCGGCAGTGGCGAAGGTCTACGCTACCTACCTAAGCCCACCCGAAAGAAGTATGGGAACCGCCGCGACACAGATAGCGCTTACCATCGGTGCTGTCAGTGCGACTCTACTGGCGGGCGGTCTTACAACAAAGTACGGCTGGCAAAGTACCTTCCTGGTAGCAGGGATACTAGGATTGCTCTGGATTCCACTTTGGCTGTGGATGTCGGCAACGCCGCGGAATGAAGCCCAGGTTCTTCTTTCTCAAAGCGCTGAAAGGGGAATCAAGCGGCTCCTCCGTGAACCGGGCCTTTGGGCGCTGGTCATTGCCAGTTTGCTTCTTATGCCTCTCTATAGTCTTTGGACCAACTGGACCACGGTGTATCTGGTGCGTGAGCGTGGTTTGTCTACGACCGCCGCTAACCTGCATTTCGCATGGATTCCTCCAATCCTCGCTATGCTTGGTGGAATTTCAGGTGGGTGGTTCGCAATGCAGGCCGCGCGAAAGGGAACTCCCGTACAGAACGCACGTTTTAATGTGTGTTTCTGGGCCGCCCTTGGTCTATTGCTTACGGCGACAATTCCCGTTTTGCCAGGCGCAGGCTGGGCAACCGCAGCAATTGGTATGAGTTTTTTCTGTACTCTCTGTATTAGCATCAACATCTACGCAATGGCGCTGGATCTCTTCGGCACCTCTCATGCCAGCTTTGTTTTCTCTCTTTTGACAGCCAGCTACGGTTTGATGCAGACAGTCATCTCCCCCTTGATCGGTTCCTGGGTAGATCACCATAGTTTTGACGCTGTATGTTTCCTCGGTGCGCTATCACCCCTATGCGGAATCGCAATCCTATATGGCGCGATCTTTCGGAGGGTGGAACCCGAGCACACGCCAGTCTGATGGCGGCTTCCAGATAGAAGCGCTTTTGTGGACAGCGGTAACGTCTAGGGAGAACCCTTCCTACCCCTATAGGGAATCGCGGTGGATCTTCTCATGAGTCGGCATAGAGGAAGTGATCCCGGTTCGACCACTCATGAGGCGACGCTGCTGAGACTTTTATGAAAGCTTTCATGTATGCTGTGACGCAGTATGCCAGAGAACAATTTTCGCAGATCCAGTGGCGCTTGCACCTTGAGGCAAGGGAAGAAATACCTTTGGCTGTCCGTCATACTGTGCGCCGCGTTCTTTCTGTCCTCGTGTTTCGCTCAGATTAATCAGATCAATAGGAAGGAGGCACGGTCCACGAGAACGGTTTCAGCGCTGTTTGTCAGCGACATTCATTTCGATCCGTTTCAGGACCCGGACAAGGTGGAGCGGTTGGCGAGCACTCCAGTCGACGGTTGGGCAGCGATTCTGAATACCCCCGCCTCAAGCGACCAGGAGGTAGAGTCTGCAAAGGTACGGGAACGATGCGGACCGCTTGTAGTTGATTCGTCGGCTTCGCTTATGGCATCGGCACTGGAAGCGGTTGGATCACATGCGCCACAGGTTTCGTTCGCGACCTTAACGGGAGATCTAATTGTTCACGACTTTGCATGTCGCTATGACGCTGTGCTCCCAGGTCGATCGAAGTTGGACCATGACGCCTTCCTGCAAAAAACAATGCTGTATGTTATCCACAGTCTGCACGAAGCCCTTCCAGGTAGGCCGTTATATGTCGCGTTGGGAAACAATGACAGCCTCTGTGGAGACTACAAACTGGATAGGCACGATAACCTCTACCGTGATCTGGAAGATGCAGTGATGGAGGCGGCAGGAGTGCGCTCGCTCAAGGCGCGCCACGATTTCGAAGAGAACGGCAGCTTCAGTACGATGTTGCCCAGGCCGCTACAGCAAACGAAGATAGTTATTTTGGACGACATCGCCTTCTCGAGCCGCTTCAGGACGTGTTCCGGTGAGCAAGCGCCAGGCATTACACGGGCACAGTCTGTCTGGTTGGGGGCACAGCTCGACGCGTCACGGTACGCGAGGCAGAAAGTGTGGACGATTGCGCATATCCCTCCAGGCATTGACCCTCGTTCCACCTTCTATCGCAGCAACGGACGCAATGATGTCTGTGCAACTCGGAAGCCAGTAATGTTTCTTTCGGACGATCAGCTTGAGACAACACTTGCCCTTCATAGCGATGTCGTTCGGCTCTCGCTGTTTGGGCACACGCACATGGATGAACTCCGATTGTTAAGCGGGCGTGGTGTACCCGCTTCGCAGACAGTCGGAGTGCCTGTCAAGATGGTTCCTTCCATCTCTCCCGTGGGAGGAAATCGACCAGCATTCGTAATTGCGACGGTATCCGTTGCAACGTCGGAGATGATGGACTACACCGTCTATGCGGCATCGGACTGGACAGACCGTAACACCACATGGACACCGGAGTACTCCTTTCAGAAGACGTACGATGTGCCATCGTTTGCTGCGGCATCTCTCGATATGCTGACGCGCCGTCTGGAAGAAGATGAGAGTGGTTCGTCTGAAGCTGCACAACACTACATTGGCTACTACACATCGCTTGGACTCAACGTCTTTGGGATTGGTTCGGTATGGCCGCAGTATCGCTGTGTGCTTTCCAAGTCGAGTGCAACTGAGTTTCTCGAGTGCGCTTGTACTGCGATTCAGAAGCATTGAAGAGAGGTGTGATTGTGAAGAGATCGACTATCGGGATAATCGCAGCTCTGTTGAGCTTATCCGCACCGCTGTTGGCGCAACAGCGGTACATCGTTGTCGATCAGGACGCAGTGGGGCCAGGCGGCAGCGATATGCAATCGATTTTACTGCTGCTGCAAGCGCCCGACGTGAAGGTTCTTGGCATCACGATCGTAACGGGTGATGTCTGGGCCGATGAGGGAGTGCGCCATACTCTCCGTGCATTGGAGTTAGTGGGACGTAAGGATATTCCGGTCTACACTGGTTCGACGCATCCTTTGGTTCGTACTCAGACGGAGACAAAGGTGCAGCATGGCTTGTACGGCAAGGCCTGGTATGAAGGGGCATATCGGTACAGTGAGGAGTCAGCCGCTGTTCTTAAAGAGGGGGAGCCGACGACTCACGCAGCAGGTGAAGATGCAGTACGATTTCTGATTGAGATGGTGCACAGGCATCCGCATGAAGTCACAATCTTTGCAGGCGGGCCGATGACGAATGTGGCGCTTGCCGTAAGGTCGGACCCTCACTTTGCGGAGACGGCGAAAGAACTCATCTTTATGGGTGGAAGCATCAATCCGGCAACATCCGATCCTGAGTTTGCGTTCAACCCCCGCCATGAGTTCAATTTTTGGTTCGATCCGGAGGCAGCGCATATTGTGCTAACTGCGCCATGGGCGAAGATTACCCAGACGACTGTGGACATTTCACTCCAGGCTAAACTCGCTCCTGCTGCGGAGAAGAAATTCTCTCAGGCCGATTCTCCAGCAGCAAAATACATGCAGACATACGGAACGACCAGTCCTTACATGTGGGACGAGCTGGCAGTGCTGGCATGGTTGAATCCTGCAATGATCCGCGTCTCGGACGCGCTGTATGTCGATGTTAATCTGGATCATGGCTATGCGTACGGCGATACCTTGACATGGACGGAACAGAGCCGGCCTCAGGGGCCTGCTCTTCAAAAGGTACAGGTGCAGCGCGAGCTGGATTCTTCGCTCTTAGAAAAAGACTATCTTTCTCTGATGTCGCATTGATAGGGCGGCCGTAACTTAGGTGTTGACACGGGGGCGGGGTGCCCACTACTGTGCCAATATGAAAGCTTTCATTTCGCGCCGCGTCTCTCAGAATCTGGATATCTTTTTCCGGATCTCGGAGCGGAAGAGTACAGTCTCCCGCGAGATGCTGGCTGGAATGACGACATTTGCGGCGATGAGCTACATCGTCGTGGTGAACCCCATGGTGCTGGCGGCGGCGGGGATGAACCGGCAGGGGGTGTTGTTGGCAACAGTCCTGTCCGCCGTGATCGGAACTCTTGCGATGGCTCTGTGGGCGAACCTGCCCGTGGCGCTTGCTCCGGGGATGGGCAGCAACATTGTGTTTGCACAGGTGGTAGTGCTGCAGATGCATCTCCGCTGGCAGACTGCGTTGGCGATGGTTTTTCTGAACGCGGTGGTGTTCCTGATCCTCTCGCTGACGCGGTGGCGAGAGAAGATCGTGGCGGCGTTTCCGGAATCGATCAAGCTCGGGATGCAGTGTTCGATCGGGATCTTCATTGCGTTTCTGGGGCTAAAGAATGCGGGACTCATCATCGCAGATCCTGGATCTTTGCTGGCGTTTGCGAAGCTGTCGAATGCGGGTGCCTTGTTGGCGTTGGTGGGCGTGTTGCTGACGGCAGTGCTGCTGGTGCGGAAGACCCCGGGCGGGTTCTTGATCTCGATTGCGGTGCTGACGGTGGCCGGATTATTTCTGAAGGACGCTTCAGGCCATGCGATCACGCAGCCGCCGCAGCAGTGGTTCAGCTTGCCGCAAGTGCATCCGGAGATGTTATTCGCGTTCGATTTCCGCGAGTTTTTTTCAAAGTTTTTTGTACTGTTGCCGGTGACGGTGTACTTCCTGGTGTCGGAGTTCTTCTCGGCGACGGCGACGCTGATCGGTGTGGCGCGGAGAGCTGGGTTGTCGACGCCGAGCGAGGCAATGCCGAATGCGAAGGCGGCGTTTGCGAGTGATGCGCTGGCGAGCGCGGCGGGCGCTGCACTAGGGACGTCGACTGTGACGGCGTTTGTGGAGTCCGTCGCAGGGGTAGAGGCAGGGGCGAGAACGGGATTGAGCGGCGTGATCGTGGCCGCGTTGTTTGCATTGACACTGCTGATCAGTCCGCTGCTGAGCGTGATTCCACCGCAGGCTGTTGCGCCGGCGCTTGTGCTGGTGGGAGCTCTGATGATGGAAGACATTCGACAGATCGATCGCAACAGGGCGGAGGAGGTGTTGCCTCCGTTGTTGATGATTATCTTCACGGTGTGCACGATGGACCTGATGGCTGGGCTGGCGGTGGGCTGTTTCAGCTATACGCTGCTGGCGATAAGTCTGAAGCAATGGAAGAAAGTGACGACTATGTTGCTGACGCTGGACGGAGTATTTGTTCTGTATCTTGTGCTTCGAAACAAGATTGGATGATTGGAGAAGTGATGACTATGGACGACTTGAACCTGACGCCAGAGTGCGAGATGAAAATTCGCCAGCAGTTGACGTTAGTGGCACTGGGCAAAGAACCCGCGGATCTGGTGATTCGCGTGGGTCGACTACTGTCGGTGTACTCACGAATATGGCTCGAAGACCAGGAAATTGTAATCAAAGGAAAGCGCATTGCGTGGGTTGGTCCAGCGGGGACGTATCGAGGAGAGGTAGCGGAGCGGAGAGAGTATCCTCATCTGAGCGCGGTGCCAGGATTTGGCGAAGTCCATAAGCATATCGAGAGTACGTATCTAACGCCGGAGTGGGAGGCGGCGCTGGTAATTCCACATGGCAACACATGGACGTGTGAGGCGAGCCACGAGTTTGCCAATGTGGATGGCGCGAAGAACAGTGAGTTCTGGCACAAGGCGCGGGAGATGGGCTCTCCGCTGAAGATCTTTATTCAGCCAGGCTCGGCTGTACCTCCGACGGCGTATGAGTCGACCGGTGGCTACTACGGGTACGAGGAGCAAAGTGCATTTCTGTGCGATGACCTGATGGTGACGGGACTGGACGAAGTGATGGACTGGCCTGCGGTTTGGGACCCGAAGAATCCTTCGTACGATCGTATCTGGGGAATGATTCGCGGGACGTTTGAGCGGCGCGGTGTTGTGGAAGGACACGGAAGCGGGTTACGCGAGCGGCATGAGATCAGTGCGTTCGCAGCGGCGGGGCTGTCTTCCGACCACGAGGTGTGGGAGGTGCAGGAGGTCTTAGACAAGCTGGCCTGCGGACTGTTTGTAGAGATGCGACCGTACTGCTTCGACAAGGTGATGCCCGCGCTGATCGAGCAACTCAACGACTGGCAAAATATTGCATTTACGACGGACGATCGGAGTGCGTCGGACACATTGCGCACCGGTGCGACGGACTATAACGCGCGCAGTGCGATGAAACTGGGGCTGGCACCAGAGATTGCGATCCAGTGCGTGACGCTGAATCCGGCGCGGCATATGCGAATTGATGCATGGGTAGGGAGTCTGACCCCAGGACGGTTTGCAGACGTGGT
Organism: Granulicella arctica; assembly: GCF_013410065.1. NCBI lineage: Bacteria > Pseudomonadati > Acidobacteriota > Terriglobia > Terriglobales > Acidobacteriaceae > Granulicella > Granulicella arctica. Next base: position 1,407,289 of record NZ_JACCCW010000002.1, on the reverse strand, counting down.
ACTGCTGGACGATGTAGCGTCGTTGAGCATTGCGGCGGTCTATGCGGATGGCGCACTTGCTGCCGAGAAGGGCAAGTATGTTGGACCGGTCCCGAAGATCGATTGGCCGGCATGGGCGACGGATACGATCCATATCGATCGCACACTGTCTGCAAATGACTTTGCAATTGCCGCTGATGTTGGAAGAGAGACGATGCAGGCTGCGGTGGTACGCCCGTTCCATTGGAATCAGGAGTTTCTAACGATGGAGATGCCGGTGCGCGATGGCGTCGTTCAGCGTGATGCGGAGCGCGGTCTGACGAAATTCTCTATTGTGGACCGCTATCACGGCGATGCGAAAGTAGCATCGATGTTCTGGCTGGGGTGCGGGCCGAAGACGGAGTATGTGGCAGTAGCGTGCTCGGTAGCGCACGATTCGCACAATATCTGGGCTGTGGGTTCTTGCGATGCAGCGATGGCCATGGCGGTGAATCGGTTGAAGGAGATTGGTGGCGGATGGACGCTGGTGCGCGATGGCGCGGTCGTTGGCGAGGTGCGATTTGAGATTGCAGGACTGATGACGGCGCGTTCCGCCGAAGAGTTGGATGCAGAGATGCAGCTCTTCTACAAGGCGGCAAACAATATCGACTGGATGTATGAGCCAAGTGCGGAGAGCCTTTGGCAGCCCGGGTTTCCGGAGTTTTTGAAGTTTGCGACACTAACGTGCAGTCCATGGCGATGGGTACTGGTGGCACCGTGTGAGCGGGCTCCGCAGGGATTTGTGAATGTGCAGACAGGCGAGAGTCACGCGGTTGTCTGGTAGCGGGTTCCGTTGGAAGACAAAGTAAGGAGAAGTAGCGATGCGGGTATTAATAGTTGGAGAGTCATGGACGGTCCACAGCATTCATCAGAAGGGATTTGATAGCTTCACGACGACGGACTACGCCGAAGGAGTGGAATGGTTGCGGTGTGCATTGCAGCAGCATGGGCATGAGGTGGTGTATCAGCCGTCTCATGTTGCAAGCAGGCAGTTTCCGTTTACAGCGCAAGAGCTGAGTGAGTATGACTGCGTGATGCTGAGCGACATTGGCGCGAACACACTGTTGCTGCATCCGGAGACCTTTACGAAGTCAAAGAGTCTTCCGAACCGGCTGGAGGTGATTCGTGAGTATGTGCTGTTGGGTGGTGGACTGGTGATGATCGGCGGGTATATGACCTTTCAGGGTGTTGATGGGAAGGCGCAATATCACGATTCGCCAGTGGAGACGGTGCTTCCGGTGACGATGCTGGCAGGAGACGATCGCGTGGAGGCGCCACAGGGCTTTGTCCCGAAGGTCGAGATAGAGCATGAGATTGTGCAAGGCATTGATGGCGAGTGGCCAATGCTGCTGGGGTTGAATGCCGTAGAAGTGGATGCCGGTGCAGAGTTGATTGCGAGTGCTGGTGGACATCCGTTGCTGGTCGCGGGCACGTTCGGCCAAGGACGCGGGGTTGCCTTTACCTCAGACTGTGCGCCGCACTGGGCTCCACCAGAGTTTGTGGAGTGGAAGCACTATGCGCGGCTTTGGAGCCAGATCGTGGAGTGGTCCGCGAAGGGTGCGGCGGATCGGAAAAAGACTCCGGCAGAAGTCGCGGCGAGCTAGCGAGAGCGCTTGGCGGGCTTGCCTCTGGCCTTCTTTACTGTGGTCTCGAAATCGATCAGTGCAGGAGCGACGGAGGCACGTAGCTTCAACGCGGTCGGAAGAACGTGAGTATGCTTCGGCTCTTTATCACCGCGGATGCGGTCTGCGATGAGTTGCGCGGCGACGGCACCAAGTTGATAGCCGGACTGATCAACGGAGGTGAGCGCGGGAGTGACGATCTCCGCAAGGTCGAGATTGTCGAAGCCGATAACCGACACATCTTCCGGGCAGCGGAGGCCCATATCACGGATAGCGGTGAGGGCGCCAAAGGCCATGAGGTCGTTAGCGGCGAAGATTGCAGTAGGACGGGGAAGCAGTTTCAAGAGAGTGGTGGCATTGGCATAGCCACTCTGTTTTTCGAAGTAGCCTTCCTGGACGTACTCGGGCGAAATAGTGATCTTGGCTTCGCGGAGTGCGCGGCGGAAGCCCTGAACACGTTCGTCGGAGTTGGTGCGGGTGGAGGAGCCTGTGATCATGCCGAGCCGCCGGTGGCCCAGGTCGATGAGATATTTGGTCGCATCGTAAGCGCCTTGCTCGTTCATGCTGGTGACAGTGTCGCCGGTCCAGAGTGGTGGAAGGCGGTCGACATAGACGACCGCGGAGCCTGCCTTGCGATAGGCGTCTGCAAGCGCGGGTGACCCATTGATGTTGGAAGTCATGATGATGAGCCCGGAAGGAAGGTAGGTTTGCAGTTCGTGCAGGTAGGTCTCCTCCTTGGCGAAATCATTGTCTGAGTTGCAGAGAAAGAGACGATAGCCATTCTTGAATGCGGTATCTTCAGCGCCTTTGACGACGGCAGGGAAGAAGGGATTCGAAATATCGGAGATGATCATCCCAATAATGTTGGTCTTGTCACGGCGCAGGCCGCGAGCTAATTGGTTGGGCTGATAGTCGAGGGCCTGCACGGCTTCGAGAACTCGCTGGCGCAGAGGTTCCCGAACGGTGGACAGGCCGCTCAGTACATTGGAGACGGTGCCGAGGGAGACATCGGCAAGCCGTGCGATCTCTTTCATGTTGGCCAATGTTCGAGGCGCCCCTTATTGCATATTGCGTAAAGCCTGTTGACATCGGCAAGTATAGAGCATTATCGTCCAATTTCATGAAAGCTTTCACAATGTCGAAGTGCGATCGATGAAAGCGGGTTCCAGGAGCAGCGATGTATCAGCCTGAACAATACGTAGTCGTACTGGGATTCATGATCGTGAGCATGGTGTGCTGGGGCTCGTGGGCCAACACGCTGAAGCTGTGTCCACGTTTTGCCTTCCAGTTATTCTATTGGGACTACACGATCGGACTCATGGTTGGAGCGCTATTCTGGGGTTTTACACTCGGGAGTAGCGGGGCATCTGGGCTATCGTTTGTCGAGGACCTCAAACAAGTCCAAATGTCGAGCATACTGTGGGCGGCGGCGGGTGGTGCAGTCTTCAATCTCGCGAACCTGCTTCTGGTTGCTGCGATTGATATTGCGGGCATGGCGGTGGCGTTTCCGATCGGCATTGGGTTGGCGTTGGTGATCGGATCTGTAGGAGGATATGTAATTGCCCCGGTGGGCAATCCGTACTTGGCGTTCGGCGGTGTGGCGTTGGTGGTGGCGGCGATTGTGTGCGACGCATTGGCGTACAAGGCGCGGGGTACGGAACGGTCAGCCTTGCAGACGCGTGGTATTGTGATCAGCCTTGTGGCAGGCGCGTTGATGGGCACGTTCTATCCTCTGGTGACGCGGTCGATGACCGGAAGAGGTCATCTTCCGGGACCGTACGCGATCACGTTTCTCTTCATCTGTGGGGCATTTCTATCGAATATTCCAGTGAACTTCTTCTTTATGAAGAAGCCAACGGGTGGAGGAGGGGCGCTGCAAATGCGAGAGTACTTTGCAGCGAAGCCGGCGTGGCATCTGTATGGTGTGCTGGGTGGAGTAGTCTGGGCGACAGGTGCGACGGCGAGCTTTGTGTCATCACGGGCGCACTCTGTGGGATCGGCGGTCTCGTACTCGCTGGGGCAGGGGGCAACGATGATCTCTGCGATCTGGGGCATATTTGTGTGGAAGGAGTTTGTGGGAGCATCGACGACGGCCAGGCGGTATCTGGTGGCGATGTTCGTTTTGTTTCTGCTTGGATTGACCGCGCTGGCTGCGAGTCCGACGTTTTGAAAGAGTGTGATCGATGTTACAGGGTTTGAAACCGCTGGTTGTAGTGGGAAGCATCAACACGGACCTGGTAATGACGGCAGACCGTCTGCCGCAGCGCGGCGAGACCATTCCGGGAACGTCGTTTCAGACGTATCAGGGGGGCAAGGGTGCGAATCAGGCGGTAGCGGCCGCGATGCTCGGGGCAACGGTGATGATGGTGGGCAAGGTGGGATCGGACGCATTCGGTGCGGAGTCCATCCGGCAACTACAGAGCCGGGGCGTGGACTGCACGCATGTTGCGACGGAGAAGGGAGATTCTGGGCTTGCCGTAATCACGGTGGGAGCCGCGGGTGAGAACACGATCCTTGTTTTACCCGGAGCGAATGCTGCGGTGTCACCGGAGTTTGTCGAGAGTAAGCGCGCTGTGATTCGTAGTGCGGGAATAGTGCTGGCCCAGTTGGAGATCCCGGTCGAGTCCGTGTTGCGATTGGGACAGGTCTGCGCTGAGGAAGGCGTTCCGCTCATGCTGGATCCAGCGCCGGCCAGGGAGCTGCCACAGGAACTGTTCGCACTCTGCCGATGGCTGACGCCGAACGAGACAGAAGCGATGTTCTATGCCGGAGAGATGCAGAGCGGCTCAGCAGAGATCGCAGGGGCGCTTCTTAAGAAGGGGGCACAGGGCGTTGTATTGAAACTGGGTGAGAAGGGCGCGGCGATCTATCAGGCCGACGCCGATGTTATCGCGATCGATCCAATGCGCGTGAGCGCGGTCGACACGACGGCGGCGGGCGATACCTTCAACGGTGCTCTGGCTGCGGCACTTACGGCAGGAAACGGTCTTGCTGCGAGTGGGCGGATTGCGTCAGCTGCGGCAGCGCTGTCTGTGACGCGGATGGGGGCGCAGGCGTCGATGCCGGGAGCCGCAGAGGTGTCACGGTTTCTTAAAGAAAGAAATGTTTGACATTCGGAATTGTCCATACTAATCTCCAATCACTGACTAAATGAAAGCTTTCATAGTGCGTTAGCGCTTTTATATAACTACAAAATGAAAGCTTTCATAGGAGACTCTTATGCGCCGGCTTCGCTCAGCTTCACCCCTCTTCGCTCTGGCACTTGCTCTCGTCTTCGCCTCCAACCTCCAGGCTCAATCCGCCACCGAGGGCGCAATCTCCGGCACCGTGATGGATCCGCGCTCCGCTGCCATTCCTAAGGCTGTCGTCGTCGTCCACAATAACGGTACGGGTGCGGAACAGACCGTCGCGGCGGATGACCAAGGCTACTACCGTGTGGCTCAGTTGGTGCCCGGAGACTACGAGGTGGCCGTGCGGTCGAGCGGGTTCTCGGAGTACAGGGCTGGGCATGTGCTGGTGCAGGTTGGCCAGATCACCGAGCTGCGGCCGCTGCTTGGCGTGGAAGGTAGCTCGCAGGTCGTGAACGTAAGCAGCGCCGGCGGTCTGGTCAACACCGAGACATCTGACTTTACGGCAAATGTGAACCAGACGGCGATCGATAATCTGCCGATCAATGGGCGCCGATGGTCGAACTTTGCGGTGCTGACGCCGGGAGTTGTGAGCGACCCCACGGGCTTCGGACAGTTAAGCTTCCGCGGCATGGCGTTGACGCAGAATAACAACACAATCGACGGCGCGGACAACAATCAGGTGTTCTTTGCCCAGGAGCGCGGTGGAACCCGTGCAGGATATTCGACGTCGCAGGCTGCGATCCAGGAGTTCCAGGTGAACAACTCCAACTATTCCTCTGAATATGGCCGTGCTGCGGGTGGTGTAGTGAACACCGTGACGAAGAGCGGCTCGAACAATCTGCATGGGGAACTCTTCTTCTACGACCGAGACAACGACTTTGGCGCAACGAATCCTTACACGCTCATCACAACGCAGAATGCAGCAGGCACATTTGTGAGCGCGCCGCAGAAGATCAAAGACTGGCGCAAGCAGTTTGGCTTCGGTGTGGGCGGCCCGTTGCTGCGGAATCGGTTGTTCTGGTTCTATGCCTTCGATGACTACAAACGAAACTTTCCGCTGGTGGCGCAGGCGGGCAGTCCAAACACGTTCTTTGCAAACGCGGATGCAGCGCTCCCGGCAGGGAAAGTGTGCCGTGGTACGGGAACCGCGGCTCCTTCAACTGCGGATGCGGCGGCCTGCACTCTGTCGACGAACCTTGGTGTGGCATATACGAATGGCGCGTCGAAGTACAACGCGGGGCTTGCGGGGCTGCTGACAGAGGTTGGTATTGTCCCACGCACAGGCGATCAGTTGGTGAACTTCCCGAAGCTCGACTGGGTGATCTCGCAGAAGCACCAGTTGAGCGTGGAGTACAACCGTCTCCGTTGGAATGCTCCTGCGGGTGTAGCGACGACTTCGGTGGCAACGTCGCAGTCGATGAACAATATAGGCAACGACTTTGTGAAGCTGGACTGGGGCATTGCGAAGTTGCAGAGCATCTTCACCTCGAACCTTGCAAACGAGTTACGCTTTCAGTACGGCCGCGAAATAGACTACCAGTCTGCTCAGACGCCAGTGCCGTCATTTGAGCAGCCGTTCGCAAACAATGTGTTCGGGCTTCCGCCGCAGGTGAGCATCGCCAGCAGCACAGGATTTGCGCTCGGAACACCAAGCTTCCTGCCGCGCGCACGCTATCCCGACGAAAGAAAAACGCAGTTTGCGGACACAATGACGTGGACACGTGGGCGTCATACGTTCAAGGGTGGATTCGATATTCTCCGTACCGACGACCAGACAAACTTCGAGCGCTCCGCATATGGCGTCTACACATATGCCTCGACGACGACTTTTCTTTCGGACTACTATCAGCCAAACTCCTGTGCCGGACTTCCTTGTTATGCCAGCTTTGTGCAGGCGTTTGGGCCGCTTGCCTTCGATTTTGCCACAAACGACCTCGGCTTCTTTGTGAGCGACGACTGGAAGGTGACGCCGCGGCTCACATTGAATCTTGGTGTGCGGTATGAGTATGAGAAGTTGCCCGATCCGGTTGCGAGCTTGAACGCTGGAGCTGCTCCAGGGGCAGGATATATGCCGAGCGACAAGAACAACGCGGGCCCTCGCCTGGGGTTTGCGTATGACTTGTTCGGAACAGGGAAGACGTCGATCCGAGGTGGATATGGTTTACTCTACGGACGCATTCTGAACGCGACGATCTACTACGCGCGCACAAACACGGGATCACCAAACGGGCAGACAAGCTATACGTTCACGGCCGCGACGGCTGGGGCACCGACGTTCCCGAATGTCTTCAGCAGTACACCTTCAGGAACAGCGTCAAAGCCAAATGCGTTTTACTTCGCCGACCACTATCAGGCACCACAGATCCACCAGATGGATTTGACGGTGGAGCAGGATCTGGGCTGGAACACATCGATGTCGATGAGCTACCTCGGCAGCCTGGGACGGCAGTTGCCGAACTTTGTGGACACCAACATCGACACGACGAATACGTCGTCGATCAACTACACGATCAGCGACGCGACGGGGCAAGGGCCGATCCAATCGAGTTTTGGAAGCACGATCTACACCAGGCGTCTCAACAACAGTTACGGATCATTGACACGAGTCTTCAGCGGAGTGAGCTCCAGCTATCATGCGCTTGCGGTGCAGTTCAATCACCGGATGACGCATCACGTACAGCTCATGTCAAACTACACCTGGTCGCACGCTCTGGACTATGGATTGAACTCTTCGACCTCGAACGATACCAACGATCTGCTCGTACCCACTTCGTTAGCTCCAGACTATGGCAACTCCAATACGAATGTGCCCAACCGGTTCGTCTTCGCAGCTGTGTATGAGACGCCGTGGAAGCTCTCAGGATGGGAGGGCTATCTGGTAAATGGCTTCAAGATTGCGCCGGTGTTCCAGATGCAGAATGGCCTTCCGTTCTCTCTCACCACAAGCGGTACTCCGACATTCTTTGCGAGCAGCACGGCAACGAAGGCCACCACTGGTATTGGCGGCAGCGTGAACGGGTCAGGTAACAATCAGCTACGCATTCCGATCATCGGTCGTAACACGTTCCGGTTCCCATCGGATCAGGTACTGGATACAAGGCTTTCGAAGACAGTGACGATTGCTGAAAAATATGACCTCGAGCTGTTGGCGGAGGCGTTCAACTTCCTGAACCATGTCAACGTAACCAGCGTGAATACGGTTGGCTATACGCTGACGGCCGGAACAGCGGCGACGCCGAACACCGCCGGGCTGACCTATAACGCTGCTTTCGGATCTACGACTGCAGCGAACAACAACAATGTGTACTCCCCCAGGCAGCTTCAGCTTTCAGTCAGGCTGCACTTTTAGAGTTATCTATCCGGATAGCCTCGGCATCTCGGCCATCGCGATGGGCAATTTTCGACAAATTCAAAAATTGCTGAAGACTCTGTTCAAGCGCCTCCGGCTTCCAACAAATTACATGCCCGAGCATGGATATTTTCGGATTTGCGGGTCGCCAGATAGAAGGGTTCCTTGATGTGGCGCACTTCGGTTTTGTGCATGCCGATACTTTCGGAGATCCGAACAACACCCTCGTACCACCGTACCTTCCGAAATCCACCGGGACGGGCTTCGAAGTTGAGTACCGTAGCTCTATCGCTTACCGGCGCGGTTTACGCGACATGGGTCTTAGCCGATTCTTCGTTGCGTAGATGGCAGTCAACGAGCCTGTCGTTCCCGAACTCGACATGCCTCCCGTGGGAAAGCCGGATGCAAGAAAAGGACGCGTGCCGGCAAGCCGGATAATTAGCTGTCACTACTATGCGGGTACACCCGAGCAACAGAAGCTACTTCGTCCCTATACCTATAGGGATCGCGTCTGCGACAGAATGCATGACTATGCGGTAGCTCGCCTTGCCCGCGAGTCCGTGAGGTGTGTTTGTTATTGCGAATCGCCTTTCCAATTGCAATTAGATAAGGTGCCATGTAGTCTTCGTGGAGCAAAGCACACATGGTTAGAACACATATGCCGTCAAATTCATTCGTTGGGGCAAACCCCGCGGTACCTCTGGACGCCGAACGCGGCTCCCAAATGCTTATCGAAGAGCGCCGTCAGTACATCGTTGGGCTGGCACAGAAGCATGGTCGCGTACTCGTTGAAGAACTCTCAGCGTCGCTTGGTATCTCGCGCATCACCATTCGCAAAGACCTGGACTATCTACAGGGGCGTGGCCTCTTGCATCGCACACATGGTGGCGCTCTGCTGCCCGGTAACGGAGCGCTCTCTGATCCCTCTTTGCAGGAAAAAGAGGGGCGTCACTCGCAGGAGAAGTTACGTATCGCCACTGCTGCTGCCGCCCTCGTTCAGGAAGGGCAGTGCGTTCTGCTTGATTCCGGCACCACGACAATGGCCATCGCAAGGGCTCTAAAGCGCTTCTCACGCCTGACCATCATCACCAATGCTGTGAACATCGCAGGCGAACTGAGTGGTACTGACTTCGAGGTGCTGCTCACAGGTGGTTCCCTGCGCAAGAACTCGTTCTCCCTCGTCGGTCCCCTTGCCGAGGACATGCTGCACGACATGCACGCTGACATCCTGTTCCTTGGCGTCGATGGCTTCGATCTTGAGGTAGGTCTCACGACACCCAATATCATGGAGTCACGCGTCAACCGAGCCATGGTAAAGGCTTCGTCGATGGTGGTCGCCGTGTGCGATTCAACAAAATTCAACCGGCGCAGTCTCTCTAAGATCGTCGATGTCTCGGCGATCCATCACGTTATTACGGATGGCAACCTGGCACCGGAAACCTCCGAGGCGCTACGCACGGCTGGGATCACGCTGACCCTCGTCTAGCGAAATCAGCGAAGCGGGTCGGCCTCGAGGGTCAGCACTTCGAAGGGGGCCAGCTCAATGTCGAACGGCTTGTCGCTGGCTAACATCAGCGATGTGCTGGGCTTCCAGTCCTTCGCCTCGCTCCATCCACTGTGTACCTTGTAAGTCGTCCTGTCATTGCTGCGCAACTCAAACATCTTGGCTAGGTTGAGGCTATAGTGCTGGCTCTTCGTAGAAGGGTTTCGCAGTGTCACGACTCCGAGCTTCGGGCTCCACGCTGCCCAGCCATAGACTTCAAGCTTGTCTGGATCGCCGCCAATCCAGTGCGTATCCTTGAGCGTCTCCGCATGTGCCCGGCTCCATCGCGCACCTTCCGCTAAGGTGTCCCAGTTAGCCTTTGTCAGCAAAGCGGGCGTAATGTACATCTCCTGGAGTTGTGTCCCACTGCCGAAGTAGGAGTGGACCTCGTCGGCGAAGTCGTTCTCCGGGTCGCTGGCCAGATCCTTGGCCTGCTTTGCGTAGATGAGGCCATGCAGCATCACCGAATTGAGTGGGAACAGTGGTCCCTTCAGAACGATGTTCTTGTAGGTTTGAGCATCACGGTAGGTAATCCATCGTTGGCGCGAACTGCCGACTCCGGAGAAGTCATGATCGTCTCCGCCACGCCAGATGGAGTCTGCATAAAACACCCAGAAGGGGGAAGCTGTCGTACCCGTTGTTAAGTTCACGAACAGCTCCGGCTCCTCCTTGCGCAGCCGTTCGATCAGATGAATCGCCGCATCGAAGTCGCTGTCGAAGGCACTGCCTGGAAAGACGCGGTTCGCGTTGCCGGTGCCATCGAACTTGAACTGGTTCACGTGGTACCTGTCTACCATCTCAAGGCATGTCTGCTCAAAGCGATCGAAGTACTTCGGTCCTGAGAGCGCATAGCCGTTATTCATAATCTCGAAGCCATGCGCACGGCCATAGGCGATGCGCTCCTTCTTCTCTTCGGCATAGCCGCCCCAGGGTGACAGCCACACTCCGATCCCTGCGTTGTACTTGGCAGCCGCCTCGCCCGTCTTTGTAAAGCCATTGGGAAAGCCTGGATTGAAGTCCCACAGCGTATTGGGATCGTCCCATCCATCGTCGAAGAGGAACGAGTCGAGCTTTACATGACGCTCCACCACGAGATGCTGGCCGAACGCATTGATGCGATCGATAGCCCCGGCTTCGTCAAAGCGGTTCTCGTATCCAAGGTCGAACCACGAGTTGTAGTGCAGAAACGGTTCATACGCTCGCGGCCGCTCGTTCTCCAGATATGCAAGGAACGCACGACGCATCTGCCCGGGCTGCGATGTCCCCATGACAGCCGAGTATGTAATCGACTGGCCGGCACGAAGTGGCAGGTCGCGGAACAAAGAAGCCTTGACGATGCCCCCATCGACTGCACTGACCGACAGCGGATGCTCCAATCCGAAGAACATAGTCGTATCCGCAACGGGCGAGCCCTTTACCGAGCCCTCTACCTGCGCGTCGGCGTCGGCAAACTGAAGCAAACGCACTTCGGCAATCGGTAGATCTGCGCTGCCTGCGGAGATGCGCAGCAACTCCCGTATATATTCGGTGCCGGATCGTGCAGTCAGGCACCACGCAAAGCTGGCCGATTGTCCAGCCGATGAGAACTTCCAGCAGGACTCTGTGGTCGCGATCTTGTCTCGCATCCGGCGCAGAGCCAGGTGTGGATCAACTACGTTGGAGGGATCCGCGATCGGCATGACCTGCATCTCTGTAGACCGCAACTCCGTCTTGTCCTTCAGCACAACAACAAACGCTTCTTTCATCGCAATGCTGCGTCCCGAAATGCCATCCTTAACTGAAAGGCCGTCAAAACGTCCATCGTGCGCGAAGATTCTTGCACGCAAAGCTCCAGCTTGAACTTCATTTGTCTGCGCAACCATACTGGGAGCAGTGGCGGCAATGAGGAGCATGATGGCAATAGGTAAGGAAAATCGGGTCATGGAGTGATCCTCAACGTGCAAAATGTTCGTCTTATAGATAATAAAACGAAGTAGATAGAAATCTTCTTATATTTCGTTTTATAATTCAAACCAGCACTCAAAGAGCTGCAATCGATTGGTTGGAGAGCATGGGCGTTCGAGTGTCGCTCGGCCCTGCCCCCATTATTTTGAGGAGATCGTCATGCCGGAAGAAAACGCGCAAGACAAGTTTATTGCAATGGTTTCGGCCAGGGCGGATGTGACCTTGCCCCTCAGTGACTTTCATCCGCGCTGCATGTTGCACAGCGCTGTGCATGAGGTCCATCGGCCCCGTTTTCCCGTCATCGATTATCACAACCATCTCGACGCGCAAAATCCAGCGGAGGTCTTGAGCATCATGGATGCCTGTGGCATCGAGCACATCGTCAACATCACGATGAAAGTCGGTGACGAAGCCGTAGAGGTGATCGAGCGTTACCGATCGGCCGATGCCAGACGCTTCTCCACAATTGGCTGGATGGACTGGCGCGGTGCTGACTCGCCGGACCTCTCAAGTTTTGTCAGGCTCACCATGGAGCGTATCGACCGGCTCGTCGCTCAGGGCATCGTCGGATTCAAGTTCTGGAAGGACCTCGGCCTGACGGTACGTGACGCCAGCGGTGAATTGATCTGTGTTGACGATGAGCGGCTGGCTCCAATCTTTGACCGGCTTGGCGCTCTCGGCATTCCGGTGATGGTCCATATCGGCGACCCGGAGGCGTTCTTCCTACCCATCGACGCCGACAATGAGCGCTATGAGGAGCTTGCCGCTCACCCTGACTGGGGCTTCTTTGGAGCGCAGTACAGCAAACATGAACTGCTCCAGCAGCGAGATCGTGTCTTCCAGCGGCACCCCAAAACGACATTCGTCGGCGCGCACATTGCGGAGAACAGCGAGGACCTGCAGCGTGTCTCGGCAATGCTTGATGCCTGCCCTAACGTGCTTGTCGATATCAGTGCACGCGCCTCCGAACTGGGTCGCCAGCCATACTCCGCGCGGAAGTTCTTCCTCCGTTACGCCGACCGTATCCTCTTCGGAGCTGACCTCGTGCCTGAGATCGAGATGTATCGGCTCTACTATCGATTCCTCGAGACGGACGATGAGTACTTCGAATATCCAACGCACGCCTCGCGCCAGGGTCGCTGGAATATCTACGGACTCGATCTGCCGGAAGATGTATTACGAAAGGTCTACCGCGAGAATGCGCTGCGACTTCTCCCGCAGCTCCGTTGAGGAATCGCTGCCATCTTCGGAAGAAGTAGACGGAAAAGCACCGCATTGCCGGTTATCAGGAAAGAATCGCCACGCATGATTCTTGAAGCGAGTTCCAGGACTGTCGTCGTATCCCCCTCTACTCTAAAAAGCAGATTGTTACGAGAAATCCCCTTACCTCTCATGCCCTCTTGAAAAAAGACCATGTCGCAGCTACTGTCGGCTTATAAATCAGCAAATAATTAATAATAAAAAGATACGACCGTTCAACGTGCTCAGAGTTGCTTTGCCCCCATTGAAGGCACGCCAGGAAATTCATCAAACGGCAACGGAGGAAGTCCCCCATGACAGCCGAGTTTGCACAGCGTGCCTTCAGGAGTCATGGCAGTTCTCTTCAGAGCATCTGTCGCTGCTGGATCCCGTTCTGCCTCTTTGTGCTCGTTCTGTCCCTGGCTAGCGCTGGCAGCGCGTTCGGGCAGAGCACCGAGGCAACATCTTCGGTATCATCCGTGCATGAACGAACCCCGCGATGCCGGCCTCGTCTCCATCCCCTCCAACCACACCGTTGACGAGACCGTATCCCGCATCACCCAGATCCTCGCCGCCAAAGGCGTCAAGCTCTTCGCCGTCATCGACCACAGCGGCGAAGCCGAAGCCGCCGGTCTGCATATGCCACCCACCAAGCTGATGATCTTCGGCAATCCACAAGCCGGCACGCCGCTCATGCTCGCCTCCCCCAGCATCGCCATCGATCTCCCGCTCAAGCTCCTCATCGCGCAGGACGACCAAAGCCGCGTCACCATCACCTACAACTCCCCGGAGTACCTCCGCACCCGCCACCAACTCCCCGAGCAGCTACTGAATAACATCGCCGTCATCGAAGTCCTCGCCCAGAAAGCAGCCGAGTAATCAGCGCCTGACTACCGCACCTCTGCCGTCCGCAAAAAACCATAATCCCCACTCAAATTCGGCACCACACCCACCAGCCGCCGCGAATGAATCAGCTCATTGTCCGGATACCACAGCGGAATCCCCGGCAAATCCTCCGCCAAGATCTGCTGCACCTCCACGTACAACCGCCGTCGCTCCGCCTGATCGGTAGAACCCGCCGCTCGCACCAGCAGCGCATCCACCTTCGCATTCGAGTACCGCCCCCGATTCCCGCCCTTCGGCGGAAAACTCGCCGAGTCATACGCATACCGAAAAATATACGGGTCCTCATTGCTCCCAACCCACCGCAGCGCATACATCTGGAACATCCCTCGCGTAACGTCCGAGTAGAACGTTCCAAACTCCGCCGACCGTATCTGCAAATCGATCCCCGCCGCCCTCAACTGCTGTTGCATGATCGCCGCCAGCAGACGCGTCGTCTCATCCGTGCTCGTCTTCAGCGTAATCCGTAGCCGCATCCCATCCGGCCCCTTGCGATATCCCGCCGCCTCCAGCAGAGCCTGCGCCCGAACCACATCATGCCGATACTGCGGCAGCTCATCGTCTCCCGCCTGCGCCCAATGCCCCATCGGCAGAAACGTATTCGCCAGCCGAGCCTGCCCCAGCCAAAGTGCCTTGATGATCGCCGCTCGATCCAGCGCGCACGCCACCGCCTGCCGCACTCGCTTGTCCTGCAACACCGGATCCGTCACATTGAAGTTCGCATAGATCACCACCGAACGCGGCCCCGTCTCCGTCTTCAGATTCGGCGCGTCCCGCAACGCATGAACCATATCCAGCGTAATGTCGTTGCTCTCAGCGTCCGCCGAGCCCTTCTTCAACTCCAGCGCCATCGTGATCGCATCCGGCACCACCGCAAACCGCACCCGCTCGATCTTCGGAGCCCCAGCCCAATACTCCGGATTCCGCTCGACCACGACCTCCTTATCCTGCACCGCACTCACAAACCGAAACGCCCCCGACCCCACCGGATGCAGCCCAAAATCCTTACCCGCACCCTTCGGCACCACACCAAACAACCCATCGCTCATGTTGAACAGCAACGCCGCATCCGGCCGCTTCAGATGCACCACCACCGTCAGCCGATCCGGCGTCTCCACCCGCTCCACCGCCGCAAATGCCCCACCCTTCGAGCTCACCACCGTCCCGTCGATCATGCTCCGGATCGTCCACGCCACATCCTCCGCTCCCAGCGGACGCCCATCCTGAAACCGCACCCCATCCCGCAGATGAAACACCCACGTCAGCGCATCTGGCTGTTCCCACCTCGTCGCCAGCCACGGCTGTAGATTGTAGTGCTCATCCTTCCGCACCAACCCATCGAAGATCAACCCACCCACCCACTCCGACTGCGCATCCGTCCCCTGCCGCAAATCCAAATTATTCGGACTACTAGCAATCACCATCACCACCGTCCGCGAATCCTCCCGCACCCCACGACATCCGCACAGCAATGCACAAGAAAACACGAGCAAGGAAAATGCTTTTCTTATGATCTGGATATTTTTCATGAGTGCGGAGGCAGAGCTCTCTGCGCGGAGGAGAGGTTATGGAGCAAGACAATCAGATCATCGGTATCTTGTCCTGGACCGAAAAGATCGATTGACTGTTGCTCATCTTTCGATTCACACGAGACGCGAAAGGTTGGAAGCTTTGTGAGACGGGGAGCGATACATGAATAATGCGCTGCAATAGAGCTATCTAACGGAAGAGACTCTCCCCGGTATGCCGATTCACCTAGTTTCGAGGAAAGCATTTCGAATCGTTGGGTCATTGTTTGCGTATGTGGAGGACTGGCAGTGTCGTCATGGATGACGATGGATTCGAAAGGTATAGGGTCGCCCCAACGCACTCGTTCGAGCCTTATCTCTCGTTCTCCTGCGAAAGTATCAACCTGCTTCCACATCCAAGGGACTTTGACGTGAAGTCCCTGATACGTCGCGGTCGACCGGTGAGTGAGTGCCCATGTCCATGTGTTAAGAACAGGCTCGAGATACGAATACCCGCAAAGCAGCACAAGCATAAGAGCGAAGCCAATACGGATGCGCGTCATCGGCAATTCTCGGTTCCACCAACAGCTCTTATCTCCGATCTGCATCATCAGAACGTCACCTTCCCCAACACCACCGCCCGCCCCGCTCCCGTAGCCGCCATCACATTCCCCGGCCGCCGATGCCAGGTCAGCCAGGCCAGCAGCGCAAACGCCACCGCCTCCTTCGCCTGAGCCGGAACCCCCAACTCCTCCATCAACCGAACCCGCACTCCCAGCGGCTCCAACCCATCCCGCAACATCCCCATGAGAGTAGCATTCTTAGCCCCACCCCCCGCAGCGACAAACTCCACCTTCGCCAGCGGAGCAGCCTGTCCCACATGCGCCCACACAAACCGCCGATACGCATCCACCACCGACTCCGCCGTCAGCGCCGTAGCCGTAGCCACCACATCCGCATCGCTCCCACCCGCTCGCCGACACGCATCAATGAACCTCGAAACAAACCCCTCCCCAAACTCCTCTCGCCCACAGCTCTTCGGCGGCAGGGCAGAGAAGTACCCCTCCCGCAACACCCCCCGCACCACATCCGAGAGCACCCGCCCACGCCTCGCCACCGCACCACCACGGTCATAGCCGCGCCCGAACAGTCGCTCCATGCAAGCGTCGATCACCATATTCGCCGGCCCCGTATCGAACGCCATCACCCTATCCGCTGAGCACCCCGCAGGCAGAGCAGTCAGATTCCCAATCCCCCCCAGATTCTGCAACACCCGCGTCACCCTTGCCGACCGAAACATCACAAAGTCCAGCATCGGCACCAACGGAGCACCCTGTCCCCCCGCCGCCAGATCCGCCGGACGAAAATCACTCACCACCGGAACCCGCAGCCGCTCCGCAATCACACTCGCCTCACCCACCTGCCACGTAGCCCGCACCGACGCCCCCAGACACCGCGCCGCCACCCCCTGGTGATAGATCGTCTGCCCATGACACCCCACCAACCCTACCTTCACACCAAGCCGAGCCGCCGCCTTCTCCACACAATCCGCATAGATCTCCCCCAGCCGCCAATTCAGCCGAGACAACTCCGCCACCGAAATAGCCTTCGCATCCATCGCCCCCAACACCGCCGCCCGCACTGCCTTCGGATACCGAAACGCCGAGTGCCCCAGCAACTTGATACGCGGCGCAGCACCCTCCACCCGACCCGCATCAATCCGGCAAACTGCCACATCCACCCCATCCGCCGAAGTCCCACTCATCACTCCAGCAACAATCATCGCCTTCCCCATCATCCTCAATCTTCCTCACCTAATCTGTCATCCTGAGCGAAGTGCGTAGCACGTAGTCGAAGGACCTGCGGTTGTACTTGTTGTTGCTTGCTCTTCCTCCCTGATCCCAACCAAACTGTCATCCTGAGCGCAGTCGAAGGACCTGCATTTGCTGTTGCTTGTTTTCCTCGCAACCCCAACCAAACTGTCATCCTGAGCGAAGCGCAGCGAAGTCGAAGGACCTGCGGTTGCACTTGCCGTTGTTTGTTCTTCCCCTCAACAAGAACCTACCCTTTCAACTCCCGCTGCAACTCCGCCAACAAATTCAGCGCCTCCCGCGGCGTCAACCCATCCACATCCGCCGCCTCCAACCGATCTACAATCCGCTGCGACAGCGGAGTAAACATAGTCATCTGCATCTTCGGCTCCGCCACCGCAACCGACTCGCGAACCTGCTGTGTCTCCGCCCTCTCATGCAGCTTCAACACCTCTCTCGCCCGCCCAATCACCGCCGCCGGCAACCCCGCCAGCCGAGCCACCTCGATACCATAGCTCTTACTAGCCGGCCCCGCCTCAACCGTATGCAGAAACACAATCCCCGTAGCTGTCTCCTTGACGGTGACCCGCAAATTCTTCAGCCGGGTCAGACGATCCGCCAGCAGCGTCAGCTCATGATAGTGAGTTGCAAACAACGTCCGCGCCCCAATCCGGTCATGCAGATGCTCCACCGTAGCCCACGCCAGCGACAAGCCGTCATACGTCGCCGTCCCACGCCCCATCTCATCCAGCAACACCAGAGACCGAGCCGTAGCCGTATTCAAGATCGCGGCCGTCTCCGTCATCTCTACCATGAACGTTGACCGCCCACGAGCCACATTGTCGCTGGCACCAATACGCGTATAGATCCGATCCACCAGACCCAGCCGCATCCGCTCCGCCGGAACAAAACACCCGCACTGCGCCATCACCACCAGCAACGCCGCCTGCCGCAGATACGTACTCTTACCACCCATATTCGGCCCCGTAATCAACATCACCGCAGGCCCCACCTCCGCGTCCAGATACACCGAGTTCGGCACAAACCGTCCCGCACCCGACTCCTCCATCCGCCGCTCCACCACCGGATGCCGCGCCTGCACAAACTCCAGCACGCCACTATCTTCAATTGTTGGCTTGACCCATCCGCGCAGCGCCGCCAGATGCGCAAAGCACCCCAGCATATCGATCTCCGCCACCCGACGCGCCGTCGCCCGCATCCGCTGAGCCCCCGCCAGCAGAGCCGCGCGCAGCTCCGCAAAGATCCGCCGCTCAATCTCCCCCGACCGCTCCTGCGCCGTCAGAATCTTCGCCTCATACTCCTTCAACTCCGGCGTAGTAAACCGCTCCGCATTCACCAGCGTCTGCTTCCGCTCATAGTCCGCCGGAACCGCCTTCGCATTCGCCTTCGTCACCTCAAGGTAGTACCCAAACACCGAGTTGAACCGCACCTTCAGCGATCCAATCCCCGTCCTCGCCCGTTCCCGTTCCTCGATCGCCACCAGCGCCTGCCGTCCGCTCCGACTCAACTCGCGAAGCTCATCCAACTCCGCATCCACACCAACCCGAATCACCCCACCATCGGAGAAATTCACCGGCGGCTCCTCCGCAATCGTCCGCACCACCAACGCATGCAAATCCTCCAACGCATCGAAGCTCTCACCCAACTCCTGCCACCGCCTAGCCTCGAACGCCCCCACCGCTCGCACCACCCCTGGCAGACAACCCAGCGTCCCCGCCAGCGCCATCACCTCCCGTGGTCCAGCCGAATCCAACGCCACCCGAGCCAGCAGCCGCTCCAGATCCAGCACCCCATCCATCGACCGCCGCAGCTCCTCGCGTAGCCGCAGCGAAGCCATCGCCTCACCCACCGCCTCCAGCCGAGCCTCAATCTCCACCAGCTCATGCGCAGGCCGCAAAAGCGTAGCCCGCAACAGCCGTTTCCCCATAGGAGTACAGCAAGCATCCAGCGTATAAAACAAAGTAGTCTGTGCCGACTCACCCGAGAACAGCGGCTCCACCAGCTCCAGATTCCGTACACTCACCGCATCCAGCTCAAGGCATGTGGACCGCTCGTAGTACCGCACCCCATCGACGTGCTCTACCGCACCCTGCTTCGTCTTTTGGATATAGTGCAGCAGCGCCCCTGCCGCCACCGCCGCCGCCTCATGCCCACCCAGCCCCATCCCATCCAGCGAGTGCACCCGAAAATGGTTCCGCAGCAACGGCACCACATACTCTGCCGAAAACACCCAATCCTCCACCGCCGTCTTCGTCCGAATCGCCTCCAGCCCCGCCGACGTCTCCGACTCTCCCGCAAGATTCACCCCACCCAGCATCCCACCCGACGAGTACAACAACTCCACCGGCCTCACCCGCCCCAGCTCATCCACCACACCCGCCCAAGCCGAAGCCCCCGCAAACTCCGTAGCCCGAAACTCCCCCGTAGACAGATCCAGCAGAGCCAAAGCCGCACACCCGGCTTTCATATACACGCTAGCCAGATAATTACTCTGCTCCGCCCCCAACGTCGGATCCATCGCCGTCCCCGGCGTCAGCACCCGCGTCACCTCCCGTCGGACGATCGTCTTGACCGTCTTCGGGTCCTCCATCTGCTCACACAGGGCAATCCGATACCCCATTCGCAGCAGCCGCTGTAGATACACCTCCGCTGCATGGTAGGGAACCCCGCACATCGGCTGCTTCTTCTCTTTATCCCGAGCCGTCAGCGTCAGCTGTAGCTCCCGCGCCACCAGAATCGCGTCCTCATAAAACAGCTCGTAGAAGTCCCCAATCCGGCAAAACATCAGGCAATCGGGATACTGCTCCTTCGCCGCAAAGTACTGCCGCATCACCGGCGTCAGCGCCGCCGCATCCATGGTCATCTCTGTCGTCACATCCGTCAGAATACCGCCCCGCCGCCCTCAGATCATCTCCCCACCCTACCCACCTGTTCAAAACCCCGCAGGCCCGGCATTTGCATCTGCTTTTGCTGTTGCTCGTTTTTCTCCCACCCCACCAAAAAACTGTCATCCTGAGCGAAGCGCAAAGCGCGTAGCCGAAGGACCTGCGGTTGTTTTTGCCGTTGTATGCCGGGTGCCCCATCCTTCGCGCTCTTGCAAAGGGTGGGATTCAATCAGCTTCACCGTGAACGGGACAAACTCCAACCCCTGAGGAAATCGTTACGCTCTCTCACTCCCCCTTCCGCATCCAAGCAAATCCCTGCCCAAACCAAAATCAAATTTTCACGTTTCTGCAAATCTCGTGCTACCCTTCGTCATCTTCAATCTCCAACCGAGGTTCTCCGCGTGCTCTCCTCTGTACGAAACACCGCTATCGCGCTCTTCGGCGCCGCCGCTCTCGTCGCGGTCGTGCCCGCCCAGGTCGTCATCCCGAACCCGCCCAGCCCGCAGATAGGCTCCTCCAACCCCGTCTCCGCCGAGCCCCTCGTCTCCCGCCCCAGCACCACCCCCTGCGTCGTCACCCTCTTCTCCAACCTCGAGTTCATCGACTTCAACGATAAGCCCATCACCTACACCCCACCCGCCGACTGCAAAGGTCCCTGGGCCAAGGTCGTCCTCACCGCCGACTTCACCGTCACCGCCGGCCGCCAGTACGACCGCACCGCCAAGTTCTTCCTCGGCGGAGCCAACATCTACTTCGGCACCACCGCCGAGCCCCGCTCAGCCCTCTCGCCCTCCTGGCACATCGAGCGCGACGTCACCGACCTCAGCGCCCTCTTCAAGGACACCCAGGTCGGCGTCGCCAGCATCGCCAACTACTATGGCGTCTCCGGCGGCGTCGACTACAACGGAGCCATCTACTCCTCCGCTACCCTCGAGTTCTACCCCGCCTCCTTCCGCGACCCCGCGCCCGCCACCCCCACCGCCGTCTACTCCTTTCCCACCAACGAGACCGGCCGCGTCAGCTCCAGCACCGACACCGTAAGCGGAACCTTCACCCTCCCACGCAACACCGTCCGCGCCTACCTCGATCTCGTCACCCAGTCCCAGTCCTCCGACGAGTTCTGGTACACCTGCGTCCCCAACGACGTCGCCAACGAGCTCGAAAACTGTGGCAACACCGGCTTCCGCCAGACCCTCGTCACCATCGATGGCACCCCCGCCGGCATCGCGCCCGTCTACCCCTGGATCTACACCGGCGGCATCGACCCCTACCTCTGGGAGCCCATCCCCGGCGTCCAGACCCTCAACTTCAAGCCCTACCGCGTCGATCTCACCCCCTTCGCCGCCCAGCTCAACGACGGCAGCTCCCATACCGTCGCCGTCAGCGTCTATAACGCCGACAGCGGCTTTGACATCACCGGCTCACTTCTCCTCTTCGCCGATCCCTTCCGCCCCATCGTCACCGGCGCAACCACCAAAAACACCCTCACTGCCACCGCCGCACCCACTATCGCCGAAAACCTGAAGACCGACACCAGCGGCAACATCACCGGCACCGTCAACGTCACCGCCTCGAGCAAGTACACCATCGGCGGTTACGTCAACACCTCCTTCGGCCGCGTCGATACCACCGTAGAGCAGACCGGCACCTTCGCCAACCTCCAGACCTACAACATCACCGCCACGCAGTATCAGCAGCTCCTCACCCAGACCACCACCGCCCACCAGGTCACCACTACCCGCAACGGCATCTTCACCGACACCAAAATCCGCGACGTCTCCTACCCGCTCACCCTCAACTACAATCAGCTCGGTAACGCCGACGGCACCACCGCCATCACCACCACCGTCAATCAGCAGAATATCGACACCCTCAAACAGCCCTTCTTCGGCCTCCCAATCACCCTCGCTGCCAGCCACGAGACCATCCAGGCCGCCGACACCCTCAACTACAACGCCGCCGGAAACTTCGTCTCCCACACCCCCACCGCCACCACCGGCCAGTACCGCAGCTTCCAGCTCTTCGAAGGCTGCTACGACCGCACCCTCACCTCAGTCAACTCAGTCCTAACCGCCATCACCGACGGAAAGCACTGCGACGACCTGAAATAAACGCCTCACACAACCAACATGGGCGGATGCCAACCCGCATCCGCCCATGTTCACTCTCTCTTCTCCTCAAATCGCAAAAAAAACTGTCATCCTGAGCGAAGCGCAAAGCGCGTAGTCGAAGGACCTGCGGTTGTTCTTGTCGTTGCTGTTGCCTGTTCTTATCCACCCACCCAAAAACTGTCATCCTGAGCGAAGCGCAAAGCGCGTAGTCGAAGGACCTGCGGTTGCTTTTGTCGTTGCTGTTGCCTGTTCTTATCTATCCACCAAAAACAGTCATCCTGAGCGCACACGATATACTGAAGATTCGCGCAGCCCACAGCGATCGAATCTTAGCAATGTCACTCCTCTGGCTCAAAGTCGCGGTTCTCCTCTACGGCATAGCCGCGCTCGCCGTCCTTCCTGCCGCGCTCGCCGCCACCCCTGAGCGCAGCCGAAGCGGCTGGAGCCGCATCGCCATCCCCACCACCATCGCCGCACTGCTCTTCCACTTCGTCTCGCTCGCCGAGATGCTCAACGCCGCCCACCATCGCCTCCCCGTCGAAACCCACGAAATACAGAGCCTCTTCGCCCTCCTGCTCGCCGCCGCCTTCCTTCTCGTCTACTGGCGATTCCGCACCGTCTCCCTCGGCATCTTTGTCCTTCCCCTCGTCTTCCTCCTCGGCGTGCTCGCCGCCTTCCGCCCCGGCCAGGAGACCCTCCCCATCCACAGCACCGGCTGGATCCTCCTCCACATAGCTCTCCTGCTCGCCGCCTACGCCGCCCTCATCCTCTCGCTTCTAGCGTCGCTGTTCTATCTCATTCAAGAACGCCGCCTCAAGAAGAAGGCCCCCACGCTCCTCTGGCTCCCACCCCTCGAAACCACCGACCAGATCGCCCTCAAGAGCCTCCTCTACGGCTTCCCCTGCATGACCGCCGGTCTCCTCATCGGCTCCGTCATCGCGCAGCAGACCATCGGCTCCACCTTCTTCCTCGACCCCAAGGTCCTGCTCTCCTTCGCCATGTGGTTCGCCTACGCCATCATGATCTTCATCCGCCGCCACTCCGGCCTCCGCGGACGTCGCGCCGTCTATCTCTCCAGCTTCGTCTTCCTCGTCGTCCTCGCCGTCTGGGCTGCCAACCAGCTCTCCAGCGTCCACAGGTTCACCACTCCATGAGCGAGACCACGCGCAGTCTCGTGCTGTTAGGCATCAACCACAACACCGCGCCCATCGAGGTCCGCGAGCGCCTCGCCATCCCCGCAGGCCGCCTCGCCGACGCTACGCGCACCCTCCTCCACCAGCCCGGCATCCACGAGGGCCTCATCCTCTCCACCTGCAACCGCGTCGAACTCCTCACCCTCCAGGACGACACCACCCCCGACCTGCCCCGCTTCCTCCACGAGTACTTCGCCGTTCCCATCGCCACTCTCACCCCCCACCTCTACGAGTTCCGCGAGCGCGAAGCCGTCCGCCATCTCTTCCGCGTCGCCAGCTCCCTCGACTCCATGGTCGTCGGCGAGCCCCAGATCCTCGGCCAGGTCAAAGAGTCCTACACCGTAGCCCGCGAGGTCGGCGCCGTCCAGACCAACCTCGAAGCCCTCCTCCAGCGCACCTTCACCGTAGCCAAAAAAATCCGCAGCGAAACCCAGATCGGCTCCAGCTCCGTCTCCATCGCCAGCGTCGCCGTCGACCTCGCCCGCAAGATCTTCGGCAACCTGCAAGGCAAGACCGTCCTCCTCGTCGGAGCCGGCAAAATGTCCGAGCTAGCCGCCCGTCACCTCATCCAGCAGGGAGCCGCCAGCATCCTCGTCGCCAACCGGACCGAGGCCCACGCCCAGCGCCTCGCCGCCGAGTTCCTCCACTCGCCCGCCTCCACCACCGTCATCCCCTACGACGAGCTCTACGCCCAGGCCGCCCGAGCCGACATCGTCATCACCTCCACCGGAGCCCCGCATAAGATCTTTGGCCGCTCCCACGGCCAGCACTTCCTCGAGCGCCGCCGCCACCGCCCCATGTTCTTCATCGACATCGCCGTTCCACGCGACGTCGATCCCAGCATGAACGAGGTCGAAGGCTGCTTCGTCTACGACATCGACGACCTCCAGCAGGTCGCCCAGGCCAACCTCGCCGACCGCAGCCGCGAAGCCCAGGCCGCCGAGTCCATCGTCGCTCGCGAGGTCGATAAGTATCAGCAGCGGTTACAATCCCGCGACGCCGTCCCCGCCATCCTCGCCCTCCAGCAAAACGCCGAGTCCATCCGCGAGGCCGAACTCGCCCGCTCCGCCGCCAAACTCGCCACCCTCACCCCCGAGCAGCGCGATGCAGTCGAAGCCCTCACCCGCTCCCTCACCGCCAAGCTCCTCCACCCCCAACTCACCGCCCTCCGCAAGCCCTCCACCAAAGACCCCGAATAACCGAGATCCAGCGCACAAGAATAGAAGCTGCCAAAACGCGGCTCCACTGTCGCAAAGCATCGGATAGATCCAAAGGTTGATTAATATTTCCATCTTTAGATCGAAGACAGGGCTTCGGTAGGCCAGTAAGGTTCCCTCACACTGTGAATCACACACACGAAGGAGGCGAAATGGCGACGAGTACGGTACTTCCAGTTGATACTCAGGCAACGCGCGAAATGATCTTGGAGGGTGACTTCGAGAACATCGAATTTCGAGGAGAAATCCAGAGCGGGCATCTTGTCGTTGAGGGAATTCTTGCGGATCAATCGGCGATCGATGACATCCCCGTGGGAATCTATGTTCTGGAAAAGGATGGAACCCTTATCAAATGCAATCAAACGGCGATTGCAGCCTGGGGACGCTCTCCTGCCCTGGGAGCCTCGGAGAAGTACTGCGGAGCTCACATACTCCGCTATCCGTCGGGTGAGGTGATGCCCCACGAACACGCACCGCCATCCGTGGTGATCAAGAATGGTGGTACTGTTCGCAACGCCGACGCGATCTGCGAGCAGCCAGGCGGGCAACGCCTTCTGGCCCTGGCCAACATCTTCCCCATCCGCGATCACAAAGATGAGGTAATTGGAGCGGTCAATATCTTCCGACACAACACCAGCAAGACCGTTCCCGGCCTCAGTGTTTAGCGAACCGAACATCAAAGAGGGATAAGACCCGCCATCCAAGGCGGGTCTTATCGTTTCGTGTGAAGGCTTCGCATGAACGGAAAGTCGATCACTCAAGAATTGTCCTGTCAAAAAAACTGCTACCGGAGGAAAAGGGTTTCGGAAGGGCACGGCTTCTGCCGTGCCGTAAAGGGTGAAAAGACGCGGGGCTTTAGCCTCTGAGGGAATCGTCGCCCGCACCCCTCTCCATAGCTCCTCAGTCTCTAAACCGCTTCGAAGAGCCAAATGCTTTACCCTCAATCCAACCACCCAAAAACCTGTCAAGCCCCCCAAACCCACCCCACCACGAAATCCCCAATAAAGACGCACCGTTCGCATCACTCGAAATGTGCCCATTCACCCCTTGCCGCTCGATATAATGAATAAAGGGAGCAGAAACACGTTCCCAGTCCCCGACCCGCCGCTACAAGCGCAACCAACCCCCCGATTCAACCAGACCAAATCATATCTAAGTCCAGACCTAAGTCCTTTGTTCTTCATATTTTGATATCTCAGATAGGGGGTAGGGGGTAGACCTCTTTTTATACCGATTCAAGACTCCCACAAGCGGATTCCTCATCGTCGCTTATCCTGAAGAAGACATGAAAGAGATCATTCGCATCGGCTCCCGGGGCTCGCAGCTCGCCCTCTGGCAGGCTAACCACATCCTCTACGCCCTCCGCGACGCAGGCTACCACGCCGAGCTCGAGATCATCCGCACCACCGGCGACCGCATGCAGCAGCCCGGCTTCGTCCCGCCACCCAACCTCGACGGCAAAGGCATCTTCATCAAGGAGATCGAAGAGGCCCTGCAAGAGGGCCGCATCGATCTCGCTGTACACTGCCTCAAAGATCTCCCCACCCAGCTTGCCTCCCAGTTCAGCCTCGCTGCCATCCCCAAACGCGCCGACGCCCGCGACGTCTGGGTCTGCGAGCCCTACTGGGCGCTCCACACCCTCCCGGAAGGAGGCCGCGTCGGCACCACCAGCCCGCGTCGCCGAGCCCAGCTCCTCGCCCTCCGCCCCGACCTCGAGTTCGTCGAGATCCGCGGCAACATCGACACCCGCCTCAAAAAACTAGAAAAGGGAGACGCCGACGCCCTCGTCTTAGCCGCAGCCGGCCTCGACCGCCTCAAGCGCGCCGAGTGGGTCCATCAACGCTTCTCTCCCGAAGAAATGTGTCCGGCCCCTGGCCAGGGAGCCCTAGCCCTCGAAACCCGCGCCATCGACCACCCCGTCGACGAAGCCCACGACGCCTACGTCCGCAACGCCATCGCCTTCTTCGAGCACCCTCACACCCGCTTCTGCACCACCGCCGAGCGTGCCGTCCTCAACGCCCTAGGCGGCGGCTGTCAACTTCCCATCGGAGCCCACTGCACCCCCGAAGATGGCCACTACCGCCTCTACGCCCAGGTAGTCGCCCCCGACGGCGAAGCCATGGTCCAACTCTCCGCCACCACCCCATGCACCTCCGACCCTAACGAATTAGGTGAACAGATAGCCGCCGACCTGATCGCCCGAGGCGCCCTCAACCTCCTCAACGCATCCGTCTAAACCGCAACACAGGAGAAGGACAAGCATCGGCCCTTGCGATTGCTTGTTCTTCTCTCGCTCCCCCCAAAATCCTGTCATCCTGAGCGGAGCGCAGCGTAGTCGAAGGACCTGCGGTTGTTTTTGCCGTTGCTTGTTCTAGTCATCACCCAAAGCCAAGAAACCACCCCATATGCTCATATAGAGAAATGCCCCTAACCGGCAAACGCATCCTCATCACCCGAACCCGCCAGCAAGCCTCAGAGCTAGCCGCGTGCCTCGAATCCCTCGGCGCGCAACCCATCCTCATCCCCACCATCGAGCTTGCCCCACCCAGCTCTTTCCAAACGCTCGACGCCGCCCTTAGCAACCTCAGCAGCTTCGACTGGCTCCTCTTCACCAGCGCCAACGCTGTCCAGTCCTTCGCCCAACGCGCCCAGCACCTCAACCTCATTCCAAACCCGAAACAGATCGCCGTCATCGGTCCAGCCACCGCCAAAGCAGTGCAAAGAATCGGCCTCACCCCAAACCTCATCCCACCAAAGTTCGTAGCCGAGTCCCTAGTCGAGGCCCTTACGCCCCACGCTCCCGGAGCCTCCATGCTCCTCGTCCGCGCCGAGCAGGCCCGCGACATCCTTCCCGACACTCTCGCCGCCGCCGGAGCGCACCTGACCATCGTTCCCGCCTACCGAACCATCACCCCACCCAACTCCATCGCCGCCCTCCACGAAATCCTCACCGACCCCAACCGCTACCCCGACGCCATCACCTTCACCAGCTCCTCCACCGTTACCAACCTCGTCACCCTCCTCGAAGCTGCTGACCTTACCCTCCCCGAAACCATCGTCCGAGCCTCCATCGGTTCCATCACCTCCCGAACCCTCCGCGACCTCGGCTATCCTCCAAACCTCGAGGCCGACGAAGCCACCATCGCCAGCCTCTGCGAAGCCCTGGAACGTCACTTCTCAGCCGAGTAAATTGAGCGCATCTCAAATTTTCGCTGTAACTACAAAAATGTAACTACAAAAGCGTAACTCCGGTTTTGTAGTTACAAACGCAAAAATGGCTCTTCGACGAGCCCCTACTCCGAAAATCACCCTCGTCGGAGACACTCGTTTGTCAAGCTCTCAAGAGGCAGGAACGATGATGCTTTCCACAACGACGCCCGCCGTTTCAAAGTGCGTCACTCGGTGATTGTTGCTATGTCCCATCTGCACAGCTTTAGTGAGCAACTGGATCAACGGTCGCGACGACTCGGCAAACCAACGATCAGCCGCAGCATCCCAATCAACCACCATATTGTAGGAAACATGACACTTAGGGCAAAGGATCGGTGTCTCCAGCCAACGATGAAACGCTCCCACCGGCAGCTTTCCTACCGGCTCCGTGCCCGACCGAATCGCAGCAATCCGCAGACTCAATGCGACGTCCAGGTCTTATCGGAGGAGTTGCACAACGTCTCCAGCGAGCAGTCCACGCAGCGAGGCTTCCGCGCCACGCACAACTGCCGCCCATGAAAGATAATCTCGTGCGAATAGTCGATCCAATGGTCCTGTGGAATCACCTTTATTAGATCGCGCTCAACTTTCTCAGGTGTAGTATTTTCAGTAAGTTCCAGTCGTTTGCTGATGCGAAGGACATGGGTATCGACAACAACGCCATCCGCAATCTTGAACCACGAACCCAGCACCACATTTGCGGTCTTCCGCGCCACGCCGGGCAGCTTCAGCAGCTCCTCCATCGTCTGGGGCACCTTGTTTCCATAGTCCTCGACGACACATTTCGCCGCACCCTGGATCGACTTTGCCTTGTTCCGAAAGAAGCCAGTCGTCCGAATCAGCTCCTCGATCTCAGGCAAGGAAGCTGCAGCCATTGCTTTGGGTGTTGGGAAAGTCTTGAAGAGTGAAGGAGTTACAAGATTGACTCGAACATCCGTGCACTGTGCCGACAGGATGGTTGCGACAGTCAGCTCCCACGCGGAACGGTGCGTTAGCGCACAAACAGCATTCGGATATGCCTTGCACAACGCGTCGAGAATCGCCGCAACGCGCTCGGGGGCAAGAGGCTTCTTCGTCTTCCCGGGCTTCTTTTTGGGAGCGACGGGCTCGCTGGCGGCGATAGCCCGCGCCTTCGCTCCCGTCGCTATTTGCTTGATCGTCCCAACAGGTTTAACTGCTTTGGTTGCAGACATATAGCCTTATCCCAGTCGATCGAGCATCTCCGCTGCGGGCAGCCGAACGCAGCTGAAGATAGGCGTGTCCTGCAAGGTATACATGCTGATCTCGGTCTCCCGAAGCTGCTGTACCAGGTCGAGAAAGTCATCGGGAAAGTTCGTCTCGAACGCGACGACAAACTCCTGATCGTCGATGCCGAAAGAATATGTGGTGTTGATCTTGACCCGCGGATACAACAGCCCTATGCGGATGTGCTCGTCCATCAGCCGCTTCCGCTCTGTTGCTGGCAAAAGATACCAGGGACGCGTCTTCCAGAACGGATAGATAAAGATATATTTCTGGCCACCGGGACGAATCGCCCCTCGCCCCTCGCCCTCACTCTCATCCTCGCGATCAATCTGGTACTGCGAGCGCTTGGTCATAGCAAGGAAGTTATGGGGCGAATTGAGGTAGCCGCCCAACGGTGTGGCCATCAGCTCACTGCGCATGCGATTCAGCTCCTCGACGGCGTAGCCGATGGACCAGATGCACATATCCACATCGCCGCGCGTGCCTACGGTGGAATATGTGAGCGAAAGGAACTCGCCTGGTTTGTTCCACTTAGCGAGGACATCGGAGAAGGCCTGCTTATGCGCGGCTTTCTCTTCGGCAGGTAGCCGACGCCACTCAGGCATCACTTTGTAGAAGCTGAAGCAGACGATCTGGCGCTTTACGGGCGGCTTCGAAGGATCGTGGGCAGCGTACGAACTTGCAGGCCGTCCGACCGCGGTTGCGCCTGGTGTTGCCGTGCCTGCCGTTGCTGTTGCCATAGCCATAATGGAATCTGCCATCTATGTATTTCTCCTGAATACTGATGCTAGCAAATTTGCAGCAAGCGCCTAGCCGCTATACTTCAGGTGCATGTCTGAAAAAATTATTGCGCTCCTTGTCGCTGCGATCAGCAGCGGTGGCTACGCCAGTGTCATTCTCCTGATGGCGATCCAGTCCGCCTGCATTCCGATTCCATCGGAGGTCATCATGCCCCTTGCGGGTTATGCTCTGGCCCATACGCAACTGGATCTGATCATTCTGGCGTCGCTGGCGTCACTGGCGTCGAACCTCGGCTCCATTCCTGCCTATTGGGTTGGTGCTCGTGGAGGCCGTCCCATGGTGGAGCGCTATGGGAGCTGGATGCTCCTTAGCCGACGCGATCTCGATCGCGTGGATCACTTCTTTGCGCGTTTTGGTTCTATCACCGTGCTCATTGGTCGTATGTTGCCCATCGTTCGCACCTTTATCGCTTTTCCTGCCGGTGTAGCGAAGATGAACCAGCTCCGCTTTCACCTCTATACGTTCATCGGATCGTGGCCCTGGTGCTATGCGCTGGCGTATGTTGGCATGAAGCTCGGTGCACAATGGGATACTAATCCGCAATTTAAGGCAGTCTTTCATCGATTCCATCTGGGGGTCGAGGTTGTGCTGCTGGTGTTGTTTGTATTGTTCGTCACCTCGCACTGGAAGAACCGCATCAAGACCGAGCCAGCGTAGTCTTCGGAGTAGTTAGCGGTGACGTAACTTCTTGTATCGCAAGGAGTTGCGCATCGTTGTGTCTGTGAGCAATACTGAGTTCTCCGTAGCTGCCCCGAGCGGAAATTGACTCACAGAAGGACCTGCCAGAATGTCTACACCCGAAGCCGCCACGCAAGCCGCGGCCAGCATTAAACCTGCAACTGGAAAATTAGGCGTCATGATTCCCGGCATGGGAGCCGTCGCCACCACTCTTATCGCCGGCGTGGAAGCCGTGCGCCGCGGTTTTGCGAAACCCATCGGCTCCATCTCGCAGATGGGGACGATTCGTCTGGGCAAGCGCACCGATGCTAACAGCCCATTGATTAAGGATTTTGTTCCTATTGCTCAGCTCGACGACCTCGTCTTCACCGGATGGGATATCTTCGGCGGCAATCTCTACGATGCGGCGAAGACCGCGCAGGTGCTCGACCGCGACCAGTTGGAGTCGATGAGACCGTATCTTGAGTCGATCGAGCCGATGCCTGCGGCCTTCGACCAGCACTACGTCAAGCGTCTTACCGGCCAAAAGGTGAAGACCGGCAAGAACAAGTGCGATCTCGCGAACCAGATCCGCAACGACATCGCAGAGTTCAAGACGAAGACCGATCGCCAGGTGATGATCTGGTGCGGGTCGACTGAGATCTTCATGGAGCATGCGCCGGTTCACCAGACGCTTGCGGCCTTCGAGAAGGGGCTCGTCGATGACGATCCGTCGATCACGCCCTCCATGTTGTATGCGTGGGCTGCTCTGAAGGAGGGCATTCCCTTCGCGAACGGGGCTCCGAACCTGACTGTCGATATTCCGGCGCTACAGGAGCTGTCGAAGAAGATGAACGCGCCGATCTGCGGCAAGGACTTCAAGACGGGGCAGACCTTCATCAAGACGGTGCTCGCGCCTGCCTTCAAGACTCGCATGCTTGGTGTCTCGGGTTGGTACTCGACCAACATCCTTGGTAACCGCGATGGTGAGGTTCTGGACGATCCCGATTCCTTCAAGACGAAGGAGGTATCGAAGCTTGGCGTGCTCGAGCATATCTTCCAGCCAGAGCTGCACCCGGATCTATACAAGGATCTTTACCATAAGGTTCGCATTAATTACTATCCGCCACGTGGTGATAACAAGGAGGGCTGGGACAATATAGATATCTTCGGCTGGCTCGGTTATCCGATGCAGCTTAAGGTGGACTTCCTCTGCCGCGATTCGATCCTTGCGGCTCCGCTTGCGCTCGACCTCATCCTGTTCATAGACCTGGCAGCGCGTACGCCGAGTCTGCGCGGCCTCGGCATTCAAGAGTGGCTGAGCTTCTACTTCAAGGATCCCGACACCGCGCCAGGCGTCTATCCGGAGCACGATCTGTTCATCCAGTCGATGAAGCTGAAGAACACGCTGCGCCACATTATGGGTGAGGACCTAATCACGCACCTCGGTCTTGACTACTACGGCGACTAATCTGCTGTGATACCCCTGGGCGACGGCGAAGACAGCTTCGTGGTCGCCCATTTTTTTTGAACGAGGTTGCATGTGGCGCATGCTTGGAGTGACCTGAGAAAGCTACTCGGCTACTGCCATCAGGCGTCCCCAGAGCGCCTTGGTTCCAGCGTCTGTTTTGGCTGAGACGGGTAGGATCTCTTCGATCTCGTGTGCTTGTTTCAGGGCTGCAAGCGACTTCGCCAGAACGTTGTTCGAGAGACGGTCTGCCTTGGTCCCGACGACGAGATAGGGCCGTTGTGTCTGCTGGAAGTAGTGAATGAGCTGCGTGTCGCTGGGCTGCGGAGGAATGTTGGTGTCGACGAGGCATATGCCGAGCGCCAGCGTTTCACGTTCGGAGAGATACGGCTCGATGAACGTCGGCCACTCTGACGAGATGGACTTGGAGATTTTGGCGTATCCATAGCCGGGCAGGTCGGCGAAGATGAGTGTAGGCTTTACCTTCTTTTTTTCTCCAGCTCCCTCGTGCAAAGCGAAGAAATTGATGGCGCGCGTGCGTCCGGGGGTGGAGGAGACGTGCGCCTCCTTGGATCCAAGCAGCGCGTTGATCAGGGATGACTTGCCTACATTGGAGCGGCCGAGGAAGGCAATCTCGGGCGCGCCGTGCGTCCTGGCTTCGGTAGGGAAGTGAGCCACGTCGGTGGCGGAGAGGAGAAAGACGGGACTTAGACGCATCGTTCTATCTTAGTCCTCGCAGAAAAGGAGCGGCTTGAGAGCCGCTCCTTTTCCGGCAATGCGAAAAAACTGTTATCGAACGGTGACAGGCGACGTAAGTTGAAACGTGACGGGGGTCTCAGAGCGGATGACGACATCGCGGCTCCCTGTGTATGCTGCACCTGCCGTACCGGCGCCTGCACCAGCAAGACCGCCGATGAGAGCACCCTTTCCGCCGCCGGCCAGACCGCCGATGATGGCACCAA
Organism: Granulicella arctica; assembly: GCF_013410065.1. Taxonomy (NCBI): domain Bacteria; kingdom Pseudomonadati; phylum Acidobacteriota; class Terriglobia; order Terriglobales; family Acidobacteriaceae; genus Granulicella; species Granulicella arctica. The sequence continues at coordinate 1,374,451 of NZ_JACCCW010000002.1, read as the reverse complement.
GACCGGTACCGCCCCCGATGATACCGGCAGTGCGCTTTCCGTTTCCTTTGGCTACGGCTTCAAATTCGGTGGTATTCACCGGCACTCCACCAATCGAGGTGATCTGGATGCCGAGGTCGCCTGCGCCTTTGAAGCGTCCCTTATGCTTTGAGGCCACAACTGTTCCGGCTACACGCGTTCCGCGATCGAAGACCGGCGCGCCGCCAACTCGGATCGACTGATTGAGCACGCCGCTGAAGGAGTCGCCAACGTTATTTTGGCTAGCGCTCAAGGTCTCGGTGATCGTGACGTGGACAGAGGTTCCGCTAGGAACGACCTTTGCCACGGGAGGAGGTGGCGGAGGCGGTGCCTGCTGCTGGATCGGGGCTGGTTGCGAAGGGGCAGGCGCAGGAGCTGAACCATTGCTAGACGCCGTCTCCTGACGAGCCCGTGCCGAACCTGCCGGGTAAGTTACCGAGCCGTCAGGATTTGTGGTTGATCCGTCGGAGTTAAGTGTGCCTGCTGGTGCTGCCGGTGCAGGTGTGGTCCCTGCCGGGTATGTTACGGATCCATCCGCGTTAGTGATGGACCCATCGGCGTTCTTGACACCGGCTGTAGGAGTTGAATGTTTGCAGCCGCTCAGAATCATGGCTGCTCCAAGAAATATACCGGCTGCAAGGCTTACACGTTTTTTGTTTTGGGCCATTTCGCTCATGGGGCGTTCTCCGTAACTGCTTACAAGATGGTGGATGACGTTGTGCCTCTCTATAGTTGCCCGCACATAAATCCACGGCATGTGCGGAAGCCACTTTCTTGACGATGGACCTATTGTGCAGCAAGACTGAAAACCTTCTCCATAGGAATCCACTTTTCGCCCGGTTTTGCCCAAGGCAGGTCCTGCTGGAAGCCGTGCATGATGGTCTCCCACTCCTGAACCTTTGGGTTGGCTAGGTCCATTGTTGCTTTGCGGGCCATGGTGAATTCGTCGGAGACGTCCATGATCATGAACATACGGGTTTCGAGCAGGTAGATCTCCATATCGAGGACTCCAGCTGTGAAGAGGCTTTCTTTCACCTCGGGCCAGATCTTTTCATGGTATCGCTTGTACTCGGAGATGGCGTGGGCATCGTCTCGCAGATCGAGTGTTAGACAGTGTCGTGGCATTCGGCGGGCTTTCTCCATTGCTTGGTACCGGTTCTGGAATGCTTTGTGGATCAGAATGAATCTAACATCCCTCATCGAAACGGTGCATTAGGGGGTGAAAGGGGGTGTTTCTGTGCGGGAAGATTTGAAATGATATTTTTGCCTATGGATGAAACAGTTTATGCTTTCCAAGTGAATGAATCTGGAAGTGTGAGCACCATGGAAAATTCTGTCCCGGATGCTTTTCGTCTGGATGGGCAAGTTGCTCTTGTTACTGGAGGGGCTAGCGGTATCGGCGCGGCAACCTGCCGAGAGCTGGCGCGAGCCGGGGCCCAGGTCCTCATTGCCGATCTAAACCTGACAGCCGCGACGAGCCTTGCGGAGCAGCTTCCGGGAGCGAAGGCGCTCTCGATGGATGTGACCGATGCTGCATCGATCACTACTGCACTAGGGCAGGTTTCGAAGCTCGATATTCTCGTCAATAACGCCGGTATCGGCCTGGTCGGAGATATTACGCGCACATCGGAGGAGGATTTTTCCCGCGTCATGCGCGTGAATGTTCACTCCGTATTTCTGGTAACGCAGACGGCATTTCCATTGCTGCTGGCGAGCCGTGGAAGCATCATCAATATCGGTTCGGTTGCCGGGTCGGTAGGGGTGAAACAGCGGTTTGCCTACTGCGCCAGCAAAGGTGCGGTGCAGGCAATGACTCGTCAGATCGCGGTCGATTATCCGAAAGAGCTCCGCATCAACTGCATCGCTCCTGGGACCGTGCAGACGCCGTTTGTGGAAGGGTATCTGGACAAGTATCACGCGCATGAGAAGGAGAAGGTGCGCGCGGAGCTGGTGGCTCGCCAGCCTATTGGCCGACTGGGCACACCGGAGGACATCGCTTCGCTTATCCGCTATCTCTGCTCCCGAGAGGCCGAGTTCATTAATGGCGCAGTTATTCCAATCGATGGTGGTTGGACTGCAGCCTAGCGATTTTTGATTGGCCAGATTATGAAATGGGAGCACCCACATTGAACGAGATTCAGATTACAGCTGTTCGCGTTATTGATCTCCGCTTTCCTACCTCGCGCGAGCATATCGGCTCCGATGCGGTGAACAAGGATCCCGATTACTCTGCTGCGTACTGCATCCTGGAGACGAACTCCGGATTCGAAGGTCATGGTTTGACGTTTACGTTGGGCCGGGGCACGGACTTGGTCGTCCAAGCACTTGAGTACCTGACGCGGTATGTGGTCAATCGAACGCTGTCCTCCATCACGGACGACCTACGTGCATTTGTGCGGCAGCTCACCGATGACACGCAGTTCCGTTGGCTGGGGCCGGAGAAGGGAGTGATCCATCTCGCTACCGGAGCTCTGATCAACGCAGTGTGGGACCTGTATGCGCGGGTCGAAGGCAGGCCGTTGTGGCAGTTGCTAGCCGAGATGGAGCCAGCGCGACTATTGCAGGCTGTAGACTTTCGCTACATTGACGATGCAATCTCTGAGCCGGAAGCACTGGATTTGCTGATGGCGCGGCGTGTGGGCTATGCGGATCGGCTTGCGCTTCTACAGAAGCAGGGTTACCCAGCGTACACGACTTCGGTGGGATGGTTTGGCTACAGCGAAGAGAAAATTCGCCGCTTATGCAAGGAGGCGCTAGCCGAAGGGTGGACGTATTTCAAGCTGAAGGTCGGCGGCGATCCAGTCGATGATCTGCGACGTGGTCACATTGTGCGCGAAGAGATTGGCTGGACCCACAAGTTGATGGTCGATGCGAATCAGAAGTGGGGAGTACGGGAGGCTATCGAGCGCACCCGCCAACTCGCGGAGCTTGACCCATGGTGGATGGAGGAGCCGACCAGTCCCGATGATATTCTTGGCCACGCTCGCATCCGTCGCGAGGCAAAGCCGGTCCGCATTGCGACGGGCGAGCATGTACAGAACCGCATCATCTTCAAGCAACTGTTACAAGCTGAAGCTATCGATGTACTACAGCTCGATAGCTGTCGCGTCGCGGGTGTCAATGAGAACCTGGCTATCCTGCTGCTGGCGGCGAAGTTCGATATTCCGGTCTGTCCGCACGCGGGTGGAGTAGGGTTATGTGAGTATGTGCAGCATCTTTCGGCTTTTGACTTCCTTTCGGTATCGACCTCAATGGAGAACCGTGTGATCGAATTCGTCGATCACCTCCACGAGCATTTTCTTGACCCTGTGGTTATTCGTAATGGTCGCTATCAACTTCCGACGCGTCCCGGCTATAGCATTGAAATTTGGAAAGAATCCCTAACTCGTTTTGCCTATCCAAAGGGCGAAGCATGGAGCCAACACGCATGAAGTTTGTCACGTTTACCTCCGCCTCCAATCTTGTTCAGACACCCGGTATTCTTATCAATCAGAACGAGGTCGTTGATCTTTCGGGATTGGGTTATCGCTCGCTGCTTGCTCTCATCGAAGATGGGGCGAAGGGCCTTGAAGGCGCAAAGACGGCGGTTGCCACGGGGCCTCGGTTGTCGCTTGCTGAGGTGACGCTGCATGCGCCGATTCCACGCCCGCCCCGGATCTTCGGCATCGGGTTGAACTATCAGAGCCACGCCGCGGAATCGAAGATGGCTGTGCAAAAGGTTCCAACGGTATTCCTGAAGTTGTCGAGCTCCGTTGTCGGTCCCGATGCTCCTATCGTGCTGCCGAAGATTAGCACGCAGCCTGATTATGAGGCTGAGCTTGGCTTTGTCATTGGCAAGTCTGGGTACCAGATCTCTGCGGCGTCAGCGATGGAGCATGTCTTTGGCTACACTATCGTGAACGATGTGAGTGCCCGCGATATCCAACTTGCTACGTCGCAGTGGACGCTGGGCAAGTCCTTCCCGGGCTTCACTCCGATTGGCCCTGCGATTACAACCGTGGACGAGGTCGCCGACCCTCACTCGCTGGACATCAGCCTTACGATTGATGGTGAGACGCTTCAGAATGCGAACACGCGCGACTTGATCTTCAAAATTCCTGCGCTGATCGAGTACCTCTCGAGTACGACGCCGCTTGAGGCGGGAGACATTATCAGCACCGGGACGCCGGAGGGCGTTGGACTGGGGCGCACGCCGCAGCGATGGCTGAAGCCTAACGAGGAGATCGTCATCACGATCGCTGGGCTTGGTGAGCTTCGCAACCGAACGGTGGACGAATAGTCCATAATTGGCTTCTATGGCCAACGACCTTGAACGTCGATTGACGCAGATGACGGATGATGAACTGAGCCACTTGGGCGCGCAGTATCATTCGCTGACGGATGAGGCGCAGGGTCTGGTCCGGGCAGAGTTCAAGCGACGGTCGATGGAAGCGCCGCTGATTGAAGAAGAACCTTTGGTTGCGGCGTTCGAGAGTGTGAGCACTATCCGTCAGTATCGTGATCAGGCTGAGGCGTTGCTGGCTCGGAGTGTTCTCGAATCGGCGGGTATTTCCTGCTATCTCCGCGATGAAAACACTATTCGCATGGACTGGTTGTGGTCGAATCTGATGGGTGGGATTCGCTTACAGGTAGCGGATAAGGATGTGCAGGCGGCAGAGGCGCTGCTCACTCAGCCGATTCCGAAGAGCATCGCGGTAGCAGGGGAGCCGGATTACGAGCAGCCACATTGTCCACGGTGTCAGTCGCTCGATGTTAGTTTCGAGAGTACGGATGCCAAGGTGGGTGCGACCTCGATTCTGCTGTTCGGCTTTCCGCTCCTATTCCGATCGAGAGAGACTATTGGCATTGCCATGCCTGCGGGTGCAACTGGGCGGATGATTCGGAAGATACTCTCGTCCAAAGCTGGCCAAATGAAGTTGGCACGATAGACGGCTTTTAGTTCGCTTACAACAGGCGTAACAGGAAGAAGATAACCACCCCGGCAAAGAAGACAAGGGCCATGCGTATGCCTGGCTCGCGATTTACTTCGGGTACTAGATCCGTTGCTGCAACGTATATAGTCACTCCTGCGGAGAGCGGCAATCCCGCTGAGACAAGGCGTGGTACAAGGCTAATGACAAGAACGCCCAGCACAGTCGTTGCACCGAGAAATAGCGCCGAATTGAGGGCAGCGCGCCTGCTTTGACCGCCAGCCAGCATGACGCTGGCAACAGTGAAGCCCTCGGGGATCTTGTGCAGAAAGACGGCGATGAAGATGATCCATCCCAGCCAATCCGACAGCACGAACCCAGATCCGATTGCGATGCCATCGAAGAAGGTGTGCGTTGCGAGACCCAACAGCACGGAGTAGCTGGTTTTTACGGACACATTGTGATGATGCGTCTCTTCGCCGAAGTGGAAGTGAGGAACGAGGGTATGTTCCAGCAGATGTACCCCGCAATAGCCCAGCAGAATGAGAACCGGAGCCCATTTGGGGTTGACGTGCAGTCCTTCTGGGACCATCTCCAAAAGGGATGCTGCTAGCATGAATCCTGAGCCCAGCGCAACGAAATATCGCAGGGCGCGGGCCGACGGCGACCTCCTGACTAAAAGGAAGCCGCCTAGATAGTCAGCAAGGCCAGCACCGAGTCCCAAGGCGAGACTCAGCCAGAAGTTGGCTCCCAACGCGCTCACTGTGCCTCGTTGGGGCGAATCTGCAACACGTCGCCGTTGTGCATGAGGCAATCCTTATCATCATCAGCTGTGGCAGGCAGATGGCTTTGTTTCCATGTCTTTACGAGTTTACCGTCTCCGGCGCGTCAGACTGGGTAGCCATCAGGAAAACAATTCCGAGACCGGCGAGTAGTGCGACGCCTTCGAACCGCTCCGACAGCGGATGGAGCCGTTCGAAGTCTCGCCGCGCTGGATCGTCCGTCGGCGTAGCATCGATATCGCCACCCGCTTGGACGCGGTCGCGCTCCATCCTGGGTAGCACGCTGTTTTGTAGATACGCGGTAATGGAAAGCATGATGGCGACGAGGGCTAGCTGGATGAGATAGCCTGTACGCCGGTCGGCCCGGCGACTCAGCCAGAGAATGGATGTCGCAAGCAGGAAGAGCGTTCCACATGCCATGCCGATGCGATGCAGGACGATCAGAGTGCCCCCGACTACGAGGCCTGCCTCATGAGTGCTTGGCAGAATATGGAAGGCTACCGGCGCCAGAACGAAGGCGAAGAACATGAGGCCGCCGACCCATGTCACCATGGTCAAGAGACGCACTGCGCGAAGAAGAAAGTGCATCGCTAGATGTGGTCCCGACCGATGAGGCGTTCGATCCGGTCCTTGATGGGAGGGTGTGTGGAGAACAGGTTGCCGAAGCCGCCGCTGCCAAGCAGGGGAGCCACAATGAAGAGGTGGGCCGTCGATGGCGAAGCCTGCATCGGGATGCGCCGCGAATAGTTGTCGAGCTTTTGCAGGGCTCGGGCGAGGGCATAAGGATTGCCGGTAAGCGCTGCTCCGGTTGCGTCTGCTTCGTACTCTCGCGAACGCGAGATGGCTAGCTGGATGAGCGAGGCGGCGATGGGAGCGAGGATGATCATGAAGAGTCCGCTCATGCCTCCACCGCGCTCACGGCTGTCGCGTCCACCGCCATAGCCACCAAAGAGCGAGGCAAAGTAGCCCATGCGGGCAATCATGGTGATTGCTCCGGCTAGAGTAGCGGCGATAGAGCTGGTGAGGATATCGCGATTTCTTACATGGCCTAGTTCATGTGCCAAGACGCCTTCCAACTCTTCGTCATCGAGAAGCTGGAGAATCCCATGTGTCACTGCGACCGACGCATGTTGCGGGTTGCGCCCAGTCGCGAAGGCGTTTGGCGACTCCGTGGGCAGGACGTAGATCCTTGGCATGGGGAGGCCCTGTTTCGCAGTCAGCCGTTCGACGACTTCGTAGGCTCGGGGCAGCTCGGCGCGTGTGACTGGCTGAGCACGGTACATGGCCAGCGCCAGCTTGTCCGAGTAAAAGTAACTGCCGAAGTTGAATGCTACTGAGAGGACCAGCGCGAGCAGCATTCCGTTCTGGCCGCCGACTCGGTCCCCGACAAAGATGAGGAAGAGAGTCAGCGTAGCAAGCAGCAGTGTCGATTTGAAGGTATTCATGATGCTTTACCCGATCTCTGGCTCCGTTGCGGTAGCTGGACCCTGAAGATTAGACGCGCCAGCCGCACCTTCGACGCGGATTAGAGCGCGGCGAAGGACGATCTCAAGTGCGCCTTTCAATTCTGCGTATTGCGCGTCGCTGAGCTTGCCCTGAAGCCGGTCTGTCTCGACGGCGAACAACTCCTCCTTGAGCGTCTGAAGTAGGGTATTAGGCCCCGACCCTGGTAGGGCAGCCATATTCGAGGTGGCTGTTCCCGCATCATTCGGGGCCGAGTTTTTCAGTAAAATTCCTGCGCCCCCCGCGAGTGCAAGTCCGAGTCCGCCGAGAATCCACCACTTGTATTTCGCCCAGGGGTCGTTTGTCCCTTCAGGATCGATAGGATTGCCAAGGCCTCCGCCGGGTCGGGTATCCGTTGCTGCCGTTCCTTGAGCCGGTTGGGCTCCGCTGTTCTGACTATCGGTTGTGCTGGCTGTACTGCTTGCTCCCGCACCTGCGTCGCGCGGCATCTGACCTGTCCCTGAGACGGTGAACTCGATCGGCTCGGACGGCTGGACGTTGCGAGCGACGAAGGTCTGAGCAGCAGTCTCTTCGGTCACCGGTGAAAACGAAGTCGATTGACCGCCTACGAACTTCATACTCTTCGGCATCATGACCAGGAAGGCGTCTGTAGGTACTACGAGACGAGGCGCAAATTTGAAGCTGCCGCTATAAGGCAGCTTGTAGGTGATCTGGAAGCGGGTCTCACCGGGACGGACGGGGAAGATGAATGCATAGTGGTTGGGCTCGTCGCTAAGCGGGACAGGAGCAGCCTGCACTGGCATTCCGCCCGGTGCAAGTGCCGCCGAACCCTCAACCACAGCGCCGGCGGGAAGATAAAACTCAAAGGGCCGGTCGCTGAATTGCGTCATCGGAGGGGTGGACTCGTTTTTTACGAAGAAGTTCTCGACGATGTGGAGTCCGTTCCCGCTTGGGTCGGACTCGATGCGTATCATGTCGGCCTCTCTGGAGATGCCGTTTACATGAGCAGCGGCGTTGTAGACTTCGATCTCGACCGACTGTGTTCCTGGAGGTGCGGGGCGAAAATAATTTGCCTTGTCGTGCGTCACGCGCACGAGGTGCAGGCCTTCTTCGGGAACATCGAGCGTGAAGCGGCCGTGAGAGTCCGTCTTGGTACGGGTCGCCTCTTGCATGCCCTGGGCCAGGCGGATGAGGACGACGTCATCACCCGCGGCGGGCTTGTTGGTCGTCTTATTGGTGACCGTACCCGTAATGGAAGCTGCAAAGGCAGACGTGGAAAGGGCCACGAATATGGCCGCAAAACGTAGGGAACTGGAGTGCTTGAGAAGTCGAGAGATCACTACTCAAGTCTACTGCAATCACGTTATAGAGAGGGTGGTTTCAGGCGGTTAAGCCTTTGTTCGTCCGCTCACGCCGCGTGCTCCGAGGGCTTCCATCTCGGCCATCACCTGGGCGGCTTCGTCTTCGAGACCGGCACGCTGGTCGGCATAGTCCTGCTCAGGATACTTTCCGGCGAGATACTCGAAGTTCAGGTCGCGGAGGTTGTCGTAGATGACGTCCTTACGCTCGCGCAGATAGTCCACACGGGTCTTGTCTTTCTGACGGAATAGGTTCTTATCCGGCCAGAAGATATAGACAAAGAGGCAGATTGTTATGAAGGCTCCTGCTGCGATTCCCATCAGTACTCCGTCTCCCGTCGTATACGCTCGCGCAGGGCGTCTGCTGCGGGATTGCCCGGTACGGCAGGCTTTATCGTCGCTCCCTGAACAGTGCGCAGCTTCCACACTCGAACGATTACAGCTGTGCCGATTGTTGCGAGGAAGAAGACCGCTATCGGCGCGATCCAGGCTACATTGTCGAAGCCGCCACGAATCGGTGCTGCCAGGACGATCGCGCCATACTTTGCGGCGAACCAGTTGAGAATTGAGGTGTCGGTTCCACCGCTGGCGAGCTGTGCACGCAGCTCGCCGATCATGGGCTCTGAGACCGGGCAGCCGACGTGATTACACTCCAGCAGAATCTGCCCGCAACTACAGGTGCAGATCATCTCGTGTCCGAGCTTGTTGAAGCGAGATAACGGGTCGCCTGCGCCCAGCATTACGACCATGATGCAGCAGACGATTGCAGCGTGCGCCCATCGGCTGCGCAAAAGCTTACGCATGATGGACCTCGGCCTCTGCCGCAGGGACGTCCAGAACGATGCGTGAGGTAGCTGCGGATTTAGCCAGATTCGGCACCAAAGCGACGAACGTGCCGATGACGACAATGCCGACGCCGATCCATATCCACGCAATCAGGGGGTTGATAAAGACCTTGATGATCGGCTTGTCGGTATCGGGATTTTTGCCCTCATAGATGACATAGAGATCATTTTCCAGAGTGGAGCGGTTTGCTACCATCGTTGCATAGGTCTCGCTTGCGTGATAAAAGCGCTTCTCGGGCGAAAGCTGGGTGATCATCTTCGTGCTGTTGCCCTTGTACACATCGAGCAGGGCATATTCGGTATCGAAGTTAGCGTTGCTGTCCTGAGTGAAGCTCTGGCAGACGAGGCGGTATGGGCCGAGCTGCAGGGTATCGCCGAAGCCCATCTCCTGTTCCTTCGCCTGATTGAATGCGCCACCGGCGATGCCGATGAACATGACAACGATGCCGAAGTGGATGATGTAACCGCCGTAGCGTCGGGTGTTGCGGCGGACGAGCAGGATCACTGAGCTGAGGAGGTTCTTGCCAGTCTGGGTCCGCAGCACATTGGCTCCGCGCAGAAACTCAGCGGTGATGGCGGTGATGACTCCGGCGGCAAGGGAGAAGGCTATGAGCGAAAAGAAGGTGGCCTGCCAGGAGTCTGCGTCTTTCCAGGGTTTAATGTCTCCTCCGAACATCAAACCAAGAAAGGCGATCCCGACTGCATTGCCGGGCAGAACGAAGTTCCGCCGAATAGACTTCAGCGACGTGGAGCGCCATGCCAACAACGGACCAATGCCGGTAAGGAAGAGCAGGAAGAGGCCGATTGGGATATTAACCCGGTTGTAGAATGGAGCGCCGACGGTGACTTTAGAGCCCTGCACGTACTCCGAGATGATAGGGAAGAGAGTTCCCCAGAGGACGGTGAAGCAGGCTACGAGCAGGATGAGGTTATTGAAGAGAAAGCTCGACTCGCGCGAGACCAGCGATTCGAGCTTATTTTCGGACTTCAGATGGTCCTTCTGCTTGAAAAAGGTGAAGAGGCAGACGCCGAAGACGATTAGCATGAAGCCGTGGAACCAGTCGCCAATCGAAGATTGTGCGAAGGCGTGTACGGAACTGACAAGACCAGAGCGTGTGAGATCGGTGCCGAGGAGTGTCAGCAGAAAGGTCGAGAAGATGAGCCAGACGTTCCAGGTCTTCATCATTCCGCGCTTCTCCTGCATCATGACGGAGTGCAGGAAGGCGGTTCCAGTGAGCCAGGGCATCAGGGAGGCGTTTTCGACGGGGTCCCAACCCCAGTAGCCGCCCCAGCCGAGTACGCTATAGGCCCAATGCGCGCCGAGAAAGATGCCGCAAGTCAGAAAGAGCCAGGTCACCATCGTCCAGCGGCGAGTGATGTGGATCCACTTCTCGCCGGGGTAGCGCATCATCAGTGCGCCCAGGGCGAAGGCGAAGGGAACTGAGAAGCCCACATAGCCGAGGTAGAGCATTGGCGGATGGATGACCATCTCGGGGTACTGCAGCAGGGGATTGAGGCCGAATCCATCCAGAGCGAGCGGGCCCGGCTGAATGGCGAATGGCGGGGCCGCAAAGTTCAATAGCAGAAGGAAAAATACCTGTACGGCCGCAAGGATGGTCGAGGCAAAGGCTGAGAGCCGGACGTCGACGCGGTGGCGGGCGCGGAGGACGAAGCCGTAGGCGCTCAGGAGCCATGCCCATAAAAGCAGGGAGCCTTCCTGCCCGGACCAAAGTGATGAAAATTTGTATGCGGTCGGCAGGGCGCGGTTGGTGTGGTGCAGAATATAGGAGACGGAGTAGTCGTTGGTGAACGCTGCCCAGACCAGCGCGAAAGCTGCGCAGGTCAGCACAAGGAAGCTGCTCATCCCCGCCCGCCGAGCGGTTTCACCCAGGCGTCCGGCCGTATCGTTAGCCGTGCTGGTGGAGGGCCGCCACAGAGCGAAGGCCCCGGCGACAAAGGTGTAGACGGTAAGGACAAGGGCCAGCAGCAGGGAGAAGCTGCCAAATTCCGGCATGGGGTGCGTTTGCATAGGTGCTCACTCCCATTCTCGCAGGGGGAGCTGACATCGGCAATGCGCCGCCGTTTACCGCACGCTATTTCTATGTATTTGGAGAGAGAAGACTGCGCACGCAGTTTAAGAGATCCTCTGGCAACAGAGGTTTCAGGCGAAAGAGGACGTTCATTCCGTCATACTCGGTTTCGACTTCATCCATCCCGCTGATGACCATGATCGGGAGCTTCGGATGTGTCCGGCGTAGCTCCCGAACAAACTCCGCACCCGTCATGCCGGGCATGAAATGGTCTGTAATCACCAGATTGATCTCTTCTGGGTATTCGTTGCGTTGGAACTGATCCAGGGCTCTCTGTGGATTCAGAGCGGCTATGACAAAATACCCGGCTCGCCGAAGAATTGTTTGTCGCGTTGCTGCCTGGATAGCATTGTCGTCGATAAGAAGCAGGGTCGGGGTCATCGGTGTTGGGCCATCACTGTGCGGTGGTGAATCATGGTGTACAGATTGAGCTCATTCCCTTGCGCTGCGGTAAGTCGTCTTGCATGCGGTCATTCATCCCGAAGTCACCTTTGATGCGTATCGCCTAATTAATCTAAATACGTATAACAATTAGATGCAGAAAACGTTAACCACGCCAAAGCGGATTCGATAGTTTAAATTTCCATTGCTGGACGCTCTGCGCGAAACCGTCTAAAGTTGCCCCAGACAACTTAGCGGCCCAATTTTATAAATAACAGGCAAGGGAATTGTGAATCTCACCATTATCGACTGGCTGATCATGCTGGTCTATTTCGTGTTCGTGTTGGGCATCGGTTTTGCTCTCAAGCGCTACATGCGCACCAGCAACGACTTCTTTCTGGCTGGTCGGTCTATCCCGGCATGGGTTTGCGGCCTTGCCTTCATCTCTGCCAACCTGGGTGCCCAGGAGGTGATCGGAATGGGTGCCTCCGGAGCTAAATACGGCATCATTACCAGCCAGTTCTACTGGATCGGCGCGATTCCGGCGATGGTCTTCGTTGGCATCTTTATGATGCCGTTCTATTACGGATCGAAGGCGCGTTCTGTCCCTGAATTCCTTCGGATGCGCTTTGATGAGAAGACTCGTGCCCTCAACGCCTTCTCTTTTGCCATCATGACGGTCCTTAGCTCCGGCATCTCCATGTACGCGATGGCGCTGCTGATCCAGACGCTGGGGCTCTTCCATGGCATTATCCCGGACCAGTACATCTTCCACGTTTCGATTCTGCTTTCCGGGTTGATCGTGCTTGGCTATATCTTTCTGGGGGGCCTGACGAGTGCGATCTACAACGAGGTTCTTCAATTCTTCCTCATCGTCGCCGGCTTTGCGCCTCTGGTGTGGGTCGGACTTCGCAACGTTGGCGGTTGGCAGGGCATCAAGCACACGCTACCCGCTACGATGACGCACTCCTGGCGAGGTCTGGCCCATGCGTCCACCAATACCCTTGGCGTCGAATGGGTTGGGCTTGCCATGGGATTGGGCTTTGTCCTGAGCTTCGGCTATTGGTGCACCGACTTCCTCGTCATTCAGCGTGCTATGGCGGCCGATTCCGAGGTCTCAGCCCGTCGGGTTCCCCTGATTGCGGCTATTCCAAAGATGTTCTTTCCGTTTCTGGTGATTCTGCCGGGGCTGATCGCTGTGTCCGTGACCTCTCACATGGGAGCACCGACCGCTGCTGTTGCGCATAGTGTTGGCGCCCATGTCCTTCCGCTCGACGATCAGCATCCGCATGGCATCATTCCCCAGAAGACAGATCCGCTTAACGGTAAGGTGGTCGTCGATAGCAACGGCAACCCAGTCTACAACTATGACCTTGCCATCCCGGTGATGTTGCTGCATTTCTTCCCAACTGGCATTCTGGGGCTTGGTCTGACGGCGCTTCTTGCGAGCTTTATGTCTGGCATGGCGGGTAATGTTACGGCCTTCAATACCGTTTGGACCTACGATATTTATCAGGCATACATCAACAAGAAGGGGACAGATGCCCACTACCTCTGGATGGGGCGGATGGCGACTATCGGTGGCGTTGTTCTATCCATCGCGGCGGCCTATGCTGTTACCAACTTCAACAACATCATGGACGCGCTTCAGCTTGTCTTTTCGATCGTCAATGCGCCGCTATTTGCTACGTTTCTGCTCGGGATGTTCTGGAAGCGCACGACTGGGCATGGGGCGTTTGCTGGGTTGATAGCAGGAACTGGCGCGGCCTTGATCCATCATGGCCTGACCATTCCGGCGGATGCGCTTCCCGGTATCCATGGCGGTTGGATCGCCATTGTCCATCACTATCCCAGCGATATGGCGCAGAACTTCTGGACGGCTATCTTTGCCTTCTCTATCAACATGATTGTCACGACCGCAGTCAGCCTCTTTACCGAGCCGACACCGGAATCGCAACTTGTCGGCCTGGTTTACTCACTCACGCCAAAGCCGGTTGAAACCCACCTGTCCTGGTACCAGAAGCCGGCAGCACTTGCGGTTGCGGTTCTCAGCTTGCTTGTCGTCCTCAACCTGGTCTTCGCGTAATTCACTTTTAAAGGAAACTATGGGACTTGATATTCGCATTCCCCTCGGCCTGCTCTTCCTGCTTACGGGAGGCATTCTTTCGATTGATGGGTTCCTTACCCGATCGAATTCAGCCATGTATGCGAGATCGATGGGGATTAATCTCAATCTTGGCTGGGGTTTGATCATGTTTGTCTTTGGTCTGATCATGTTCCTCGTCGGGCGACGGCAGCGGTGGCAGGATGATCCCGTCACGCCTCGTCCCTGGGAGCGCGGTGAGGGGCCTCGCCACTAATCTGGTGAAGCAATAGCGATGCTTCGATCATCCACATCCCTTCACTTGCGATAATGGAGGGATGAAGCGACGCGTTATTGAGCACTACGAGTTCGTTCGCAAAATTGGTGCAGGGGGAAGTGGTGTGGTATACCTTGCCAACGACACTCTCCTTCAGCGCCCGGTCGTCCTCAAGTTGCTCAAACGCGGCAATCTGACGCTCGAGCAGATGCGCACCACGCAGTTGCGCGAGGCACGTCTTGCATCGGCTATTGACCACCCCAATGTTTGCGCCATCTACGATGTTGGCGAGGCCAGGGCGGACGGCGAGGACGAGGCGTACATCGTCATGCAGTACATTCCCGGCAAGTCGCTGGACAAGGTGATTGCTGCCGGGCCTGCAAGTCTTCAGCTCATCCTCTCCTGCGGCATTCAGATCTCCGATGGTCTTTCTGCTGCCCACAATCTTGGCATCTTTCATCGCGATCTGAAACCTGCCAACGTCATGCTCACCGATGGCGGACTCATCAAGATTCTCGACTTCGGGCTTGCTCGGCGCCTCAATCTCGATCAGACCGAATTCGACCCGTCCGGTCCGACGAATAAGCGCCTTCCTCCGGCTCCCGGAGCTACCTATACTGCTCGTGGCGGAACGATTGCGTATATGGCACCCGAACAGTTTGTAACTGGACAGTCGAGCGTTCAGTCAGACATCTTCGCCTTGGGGCTAATCCTGTATGAGCTTGCTACGGGCCGTCATCCGTTTCACCGCCCTGACGCGCAAGAGTTTCAGAGCATTCGTGCCATCCAGTACGCCGAGCCGCCGTCGCTCCGCGAGATCGCACCGCATCTCCCGGTCGAGTTCGAAAGCCTCGTACTGCGTTGTCTCGAGAAGCAGCCCTCCGCTCGGTTTGCCTCCTCTGCTGATGTCCGAGAGGGGCTGCGGACTATCATGCACAATAAGCAACTCGATTCGATTGCAATGCCGGGCGATGTAAGCGTGGGAATCATGTCTCAACGCCGGCTGCCTCTTGATACGCCGGAAGAGGAGAAACGAGCGACAGGCATTCTCTCGATGCTGGCCGAGCGCTTCCGCGAGAGTGGTAATACAAACGCTGGCAAACCCAATAGCATTGTCGTCCTCCCGTTTATCAACTTTGGTAGTGTGGGCGCGGCCGATCCCACTCCGCTCTATGGTTATGCGCTGGCTGATGCTATTGCAGCTCGCCTTGCTCGTATGCCGTCGCTTGTCGTTCGTCCCTCTAGCTCGCTCATGGCTGTGCCGACCCAGCAGTTAGATCCGCTCTCAGTTGGCAAGAAACTGCTCGTCCAATTTGTCCTTGCCGGGAACTTTCTGCGGTCAGATAAAGGCTTCGACCTGAACTGGCAGTTGCTTGATGTTCCCACTCAAAGCGTTCGCGCTGGAGGCTCCATCAACGTTGCTTCCTTTGACCTTATTTCAGTTCAAACCGAGATTTGCAACGAGGTTTTTAGCACTCTGCATGGCTTCGGCGATCTTCAAACAGGGGCAGAGACCCGCACCGGGTCGCTCACGGAAGATATTTCTGAGGATTATTTACAGGCCCGGGCTGTGCTCTCGTCCTTTATGTCCCGAACTGGCAGCCGCGACGACCTTGACCATGCCTGTGAGCTTTTTGAGCGTGTCACTCAGCAGGATGAGAACTACGCTGCGGGCTGGTCTGGCCTTGGCATCACACATCTCCAGTATGCTCGCCATGGTCTTGGGGGACAGATGCATGTCCTCGAGGCGCGTCGTGCCTTTGATAAGGCGTTGTCGCTCGATCCCGGGTCGGTTGAATCCAATCTCTATCGTGTTTACATGCTGCTATCACGGGGTGAGAAGGAATCCGCGAGACATGGCATTGAGAATCTCCTCCAGACGGCAGGCAACGACTGGAATGTCCATCTGGTCGCTGGTCAGACGCTACGTATCGATGGCATGTATGAGGAGGCTCTCGACCAGTTCAACGTGTCCCTGCGGCTGAATCCGGCGAATGCTGCGCTCATCTACAACAACCGAGCCCGCGTCTATCAATATCAAAATCAGATGGAGCTGGCGCTCGACGAGATTCAGAAGGGCCTCACACTTGAGCCCAAGCAGCCATTGCTACGCATCTCCCTAGGGTATCAGTACATGCGCACAGGTGATCTCTCCAAGGCGATTGAGACGCTCGAAAATGTCATCAGCGACGAGTCCAGTCTGAGGATTGTCTTTCCGACGATTGCGCTCTGCTATGTCCAACTCGGCGACCGCGATAAAGCGGCGTCCTTCATCGTGGACGAGACGCTCTCCGCTGCTGAGGCCGATAGCGAGATGGCGTACCGGCTTGCCACTTACTTTGCGTTGGAGGGGGATGAGTCCGAAGCTCTGCACTGGTTGCGTCGTGCCATCTACCTGGGAAATGAGAACTATCCATGGTTTTCGAAGAATCCAACATGGAGAAAGCTTTCAGGCCACGCCGATTTTGAACGTATCCTTGAGGATCTTAAGAAGAGTTATCGACGCAATCAGAAAAACTGGAAGCGGCTACTTTCGCAGCTACGGGATTAGACCAGGAATGCAAAAGAAAAGCGGGTGAGACCGAAGTCTCGCCCGCTTTTCCTGGCTTGCTTCCAGCGGTTTAGGGGCGCAGTTGCGCTCCATCCTGGAGAGGATGTGTCAACATTGGTGTTGTCAGGCTGAAGACCAATGTGGTGTTTTTGGGAAGCGCAGCCTGGCGATCTTGTTTCAACCACAGGATGGTGCTTGCACCGGCACCGATACCAGCGCCGACTGCTGCTCCAACACCTCCGCCGATCATGGCTCCGGCTACTGCCGCGCTGCCTGTAGTGGCGGTCACGATCGCTAGCGTCTCCTTCGCATGGTCTTTACGGAGAATGGTGCCTTCTCCGTCCACTTTGACGTTGTTCTCTTCGCTGGTGTCGATCACCTGAGCGTGCAGTACATAGTAGGTGCCATCAGGCAAGGTTACACGCCGGGGCTCCAGATGGATTGCAGCTCTTCCTGAAATGCGTCGCCCGCCATGAATCTCGGTCACCATACCGTCGAGTACTGACCCCGCAGGAACGATCACACGCCCGTCATGCTGTATGTCCTCGGTCAGGGTCGCAGTGAAGGAGCTTCCACGCATCGTATCTTTTGTGGAGAGGGAATCGTTCATACGTGCCTTTAGCAAAGTTCCTTCGGGGACCTCTCCTGGGCGTGAGGGAAGGCTGGTGACAACGTCTGCATCAACATCATCGGCGCGGTCTGCTGCTGGCTGTGATGTGGGCCGTGAGACGAGGTTGCTCTGGTATGGTCCTGCGCCAGGATGGTACGGATGATAGGCGCTGGCGTCGTCCTGCGTTATAGCGGAAGGAACGGATGTGACGACGCCCTCGTCGGGAGACGAAGCAGAAGCGGATTGCGCCTGGTCTTGCGGTGCTGAGACCGTAATCGGTGCTTGATCCGGGTGGGAGACTCCCTGTTCCCCGGCCTGCGCTAGCATCGGTACAGCCGGTAAAACAAGGGCCGCAGTAAGGAGCATTACTTTCATGGCAAAATCCTCTGGTCGTGTTTCGATGAACCGTATTCGCAGATCTGATTCCCTAAGTTTGAGCCTAGAGCTTCGGGCGGTGGCCGGGGCATAAATTCCCAGAAGGGAATCGAGCCCGTCAATACGGCTCCGGATACGCACGAAGCTCCGGGTACGAATTGGGAATTCATCTGACACTCAGGTCTTGGCAGGCAAGCGTTTGCTAGAATTCCATTTAGTGAACCCGAACGAAGTAGAACTTGTGCAGTCGATTGCCGGCACGACCGGCGGTTCTATCGCTGTCGACCGACGACCCAAATTGAACGACCGTTTGAGTCATCGTGTCGTTCAACAGCAGCAGTTCGTCACGCCGAATTCCAGAAAAAACAGGACAAATATGACCGAGATCGTTTCCATCCATGCACGCGAAATCCTTGACTCCCGTGGTAATCCAACTGTTGAAGCCGACGTCATCCTCGATGGTGGGGCTCGAGGTCGGGCTGCGGTTCCCAGCGGAGCGTCGACTGGCGAGCATGAGGCCGTTGAGCTCCGGGATGGCGATAAGGAGCATTATCTTGGCAAAGGAGTACTGGGTGCGGTCGAGAACATAGAAAGCATTATCTCCCCGGAGCTTGCTGGGATGGATGCCACCAATCAGCGTCTGATTGATGCGACCATGATCGCCATCGACGGCACAGAGAACAAATCCCGCTTGGGCGCAAACGCGATTCTGGCCGTTTCTATGGCCTGTGCCCGTGCTTCGGCTGAGGCTCTCAAGATTCCGCTGTATCGCTATCTGGGAGGTGTTAACGCCTGTATTTTGCCGACGCCGATGATGAATATCCTCAACGGTGGTGCCCATGCTGACTCTAATGTCGATTTCCAGGAGTTCATGGTTATGCCGGTCGGTGCTGAGACCTTTTCAGACGCGCTTCGCTGGGGTACTGAGGTTTTCCATACGCTCAAGGGCGTGCTGAAGAAGAAGGGGTACAACACTGCCGTAGGCGATGAGGGCGGCTTTGCTCCATCCCTCAAGTCGAACTCTGAGGCTATCGAATTGATTCTTGAAGCCATTGAGCTGGCTGGATACAAGGTCGGTGAGGATATTGCCCTTGCGCTCGATCCTGCTGCCAGCGAGTTCTACAACAAGGAGACTGGCAAGTACGTCTTCAAAAAGTCGGACAAATCAGAGAAGACCTCTGCCGAGATGGTGTCTTTCTGGGAGTCCTGGGTTCGCCAATATCCCATTGTCTCCATCGAAGATGGTCTTGCCGAGGATGACTGGGATGGATGGAAGCTGATGACGCAGCAGATCGGCGATGTCCAGCTTGTGGGAGACGATCTCTTTGTCACCAATACTAAGCGCTTGCGGCAGGGAATTGAAGAGAAGGTTGGCAACTCGATCCTGATCAAAGTAAACCAGATCGGGACCGTCAGCGAGACACTGGAAGCGATTGAGGTTGCCCGTCGCTATGGCTACACCAGCATTATCAGCCATCGCTCCGGTGAGACCGAGGACACCTTCATCGCTGACCTCGCTGTGGGCACGGGAGCCGGTCAGATCAAGACCGGCTCGGCAAGCCGCACCGATCGCATCGCCAAGTACAACCAGCTTTTGCGGATTGAAGAAGAGCTTGGTCAGTCGGCGGAGTTCCTTGGCATCGAATCGCTGAACTTCGGAGAATAGTTAGGGAGACCCATGCCTCAGATCAGCGTCAATGACATTACCATCCACTACGAGGAATCGGGCGAAGGTCTTCCAGTTATACTGATCCACGGGCATCCTTTCGATGCAACGATGTGGTCTCCTCAGCTTTACTCAGCCTTTCCGGGGTATCGTCTCCTGGCCCCGGAGTTGCGGAACTTTGGGCGCACGACATCGCCTGTTCGACCAGCAGATCTTGGTGTGTATGCTCGGGATATTTTCGACTTTGCCGACTCGTTAGGCTTGCAGAAGTTTATCGTCGCTGGTCTTTCGATGGGCGGCCAAGTGGCTATGGAGCTTGCTAACGTAAACCCTGAACGGCTTTCCGGGCTGGTTCTTGCAGATACGTTTGCGCAGCTTGATACTCCGGAAAAAAAGCAGTGGAGGTACGCGCTCGCCGACCGGCTGGATACTGAGGGGCTCCAGGCATACGCTGTGGAAGTACTGCCAAAGATGTTGTCCGCACGCTCCATTGCAGAAAATCCAACGCTTGCCTCAGAGGTTTTGCTCATGATGCAGCGCTGCCCAGCACAAGGTGCAGCCGATGCGTTGCGCGTCCGCGCGGAGCGGAGAGACTATCTACCGGTTCTTTCGGAGCTCGACCTGCCAACGCTCATCGTTGTCGGCTCCGAGGACGCATTTACATCCATTGCAGATGCCGAACTGATGCAGCGCGGTATTCGCAATTCGACGATGGTCATCATAGAAGATGCTGGACATATGCCGAACATGGAGAAGCCGGACCAATTCAATGAAGCACTGAAAAACTTCCTGGCCTTGATCGGAAAGAAAAGCTAGATGTCCAAACCAATTGTTCTTACTATCCTCGATGGATGGGGATATCGAGCTGAGACTCACGGGAATGCAATCGCCCAGGCACGCAAACCTGTCTACGATCGCCTCCTGCGTGATTACCCGAACACCCTGTTGCGTGCCAGCGAGCACTTCGTTGGCCTGCCGGACGGTCAGATGGGCAATTCGGAGGTTGGGCACCTGAACCTTGGTGCAGGGCGGATCGTCCGCATGGATATGACCCGTATTGACACAGCCATCGCGGACGGAAGCTTCTTTACCGATCCGACGCTTGTTCGTGCATATGAACTTGCAGGACAGAAAGGCCGTGCGCTGCATCTGCTTGGTCTCCTGTCAGACGGTGGCGTCCATTCTCATCAGCGTCATTTGTATGCGTTGCTCCGGCTGGCTGCGCAGCATAAGCTGACTCATGTCTATGTCCATGCATTTATGGATGGCCGCGATACGATGCCTTCGAGCGGCCTCGGTTACCTTGAAGAGCTCGAACAGAAGTTCCGCGAATATGGTGTAGGGAGAGTTGCGAGTGTGTCTGGTCGCTACTACGCAATGGACCGTGACCTGCGCTGGGAGAAGGAGAAGCAGGCCTTCGACGCCATCGTTACCGGTCAAGCTGAGGGGGGAAGCTATGCCGATCCGCTCGCTCGCATTCGTGAGTGCTACTCCAACGGTATTACGGACGAGTTTATTCCTCCCTTCACCTGTCTCAACGGAGCTGGGGATCCCGTCGCTCTAATTCGCGACGAGGATATCTGCATCTGCTTCAACTACCGAGCTGACCGTGTGCGTCAGATCACGCGTGTGCTGGCCCGCAACTCCGGCCTGACCGCCAACGGCGGGAGCGATCTCCCCAAGGCTGCCGAGCTTGACGCCGAGATCCCACGCAACACCGTCCCTCGCGCCCTTCACTACGTCTGCATGACGCAGTACGACAAGAACTTCAAGCTTCCCATTGTCATTCCTGCCGAATCGATGGACAACCTGCTTGCGAATCTCATGGCCCAGGCTAACCTGCGCAACCTCCGCGTAGCCGAGACGGAAAAGTACGCGCACGTTACCTATTTCTTTAATGGCGGTATTGAGAAGCCTTTTCCTGGAGAAGATCGCGCCCTTGTGTCATCGCAAAAGGTCGCGACCTACGATCTCGCTCCCGAAATGTCCGCTTCCGGCATCGCGGATGCTGTCGTGAAAGCGGTGAACGACACGGCCTTTGATGTCATTATCGTCAACTTCGCCAATGCGGATATGGTCGGACATTCAGGGAAGATGGAGCCAACGATTCGTGCGGTCGAGACGGTAGACACCCAGTTGGGGCGGATCTATCAGGCGATCAAGCAACGGGGAGGATCCCTGCTGGTTACCGCCGATCATGGAAACGCCGAGATGCTCATCGATCCCGCTACAGGTGGACCGCATACCGCGCATACCACCAACCCAGTGCCCTTCATCCTGGTTACGGATCAGAGCAACGAGGTCAGCCTCCGAGAAGGGGGCAGCCTGCGTGACATCTCTCCCACGGTGCTGGGCCTGCTGCACCTCGACCAGCCGAACCAGATGACAGGTGGAGACCTACGGGTTCGGCTGGCGTGATGATAGTGCCTGCTAGTAGGCGTCTACGGTGAAGTAAGTGGTTTGGACGGAACCGTCGCCCTGGGTAATCTCACAGCCGGCCTCAACTACATCTAGATACATTCCTTCGTTGTAGTAGCCGGGGTTCAGGTTCTTAAGCACGGTGAAAAATGCTCGGAGATCCACGTTGATGTGTCCGGTCGCAGGCAGCGAGGATGGTACGGTCGTGCGGTGGGGTAAGAAAGAGTAGGTGGGGTAGCCAGCCGCGCTGTTATAGCCGTAGTAGAGATCCCAGGTCCAGCCATCGGCTGAGTAGACCCCGGAAGCAATCGGGCTGCCGGCGCTGGAGATTGGATATGAGGCATTTCCTCCCCAGACCATCACTTCGAGCTGCGGGTTCACGTTGTTTCCGGAGGTCCCGTTGTCGTACCGCAAGAACATGTCGTATGTAAAGTCTCCCTTGAGCGTGGTGCCCCCGCTGACCTGGGTGGAGGCGTAGGAGAAGGCTGCGGGAATGTGAGAAATTGTGCTCATTTTTTTGGGAAAGAGGTTGTCTCCTGCGGGGTTGTAGCCGTAATGGTAGCCGCGAATGCTTGCAGGGTAACCATATAGATTGCCGCTGGGGACCTTGAACGACTCGTACCACTGCGGGTTGGAGCCGAGGCCCGGGGTAAAGACGATGCTTTTATTACTCACAAACGTGTTGGGCCACTCCCAATAGGGGCCGAAGACGGTGGTTTGCGCGAAGGCAGCGGGGGGTGCAAGCAAAGCCGCGCAGGCGAGCATACGGAAGAGAAAGGATCGTTTGAACATGGGGAGATCTCCTTGGATTTGTAGGAGCTGCGGCCGATTCTGAAGGAGTTATAGAACTCTGGCGGATCTTACTTGAACAATTTCGGAGTTGCATACGTAAAAGCTAATCGACTAAGTAATCGGCATTTGGGTAACAAGGAGTGCTCTTATCGAACAATTCCGCAGTAGTTTTGTAGCTGATGAGCCTTAGTAACGGGGAAGGTTGGGATCGATCGTGCGGGAGAAGGCGTCGATACCGCCTGCGAGCGATTGTGCCCTCTCGAACCCTTGAGCGCGCAGCCACATGGCAACATTTAGCGAGCGTAGTCCATGATGGCATAGCACGACGATGTGGTCGTCCGGATCGAGTTCCTGGTGAGCCCTCGAAGGAACGTCGCCCATGGGCATGAAGAGCGAGTCAGGCAGGTGCGCTGTCTGGTATTCCCATGGCTCTCGCACGTCTAAGAGAACAAGCCTGGGCATATCCTGCTCTGGCGGCTGCTGTCGATATTGGACGAAAAGGTCTGGGGAGATTTCTGGTTCCAACATGGATTCAAGCATATCGTTTTCTGGATAGGATAAGCGGACTAAAGGTTCCTTACGGAAGTAATAGATCCGTTTCTTAGGAGACAGATTAGAGGGCGCTGGGTTAGAGCAGAGGTAACTTCTTGTTAATAAAGGGCAACAAAGATCGGAGGGATGCGACACTATAAGTTCATCGCAACGACCTCGATCTTAGAGGCGATTTCCTGCGTCTTACACACGATACAGGCCAAAAGACGTTCAGTTTTATCAGGATGGTATCTATTTGTTAGAAAAAGTTTTGATTGTCGAAGATGAAATGAATGCACGGACAGGTCTGACGGAGCTGGTAGAGTCCTGGGGCTATCGGACGGAGTGCGCCGCAGACGGCGCGGAGGGGTTTGAGAAGATTTTACAGTGGTCGCCTGCGATCGTTGTGACTGACCTGATGATGCCCCGCATGGATGGCATGGAGCTGCTCAGTCGGATCATGGAGCTGCCACAGCGCGTATCGGTCGTCATGCTGACGGCTCAGGGATCGATCGAATCGGCCGTGGAAGCGATGCGGATGGGTGCATATGACTACATCCCCAAACCTGTCGAACCGGTACGCCTTAAGACCATCCTTCAAAATGCCATCCGACAGCGTGAGGCTGATGTTGAGCTGGAGGTAACGCGACGGCAACTGCGCGACACGGGGGTATTGGGGCCGTTGGTGGGGAATTCGCAGGAGATGAAGGCAATCTTTTCCTTGATCGAAAGGGTTGCTCCGTCGAATGTCTCAGTGCTTGTGACGGGAGAGAGTGGAACCGGAAAAGAACTGGTGGCGCGTGCGCTGCATGATCTGAGTTCACGGCGGAATAAGCCATTTGTAGCTGTGAACTGTGCAGCCATCCCGGAGACACTGATCGAAAGCGAGATATTTGGCCATGAGAAGGGAGCTTTTACTGGCGCAGTAGAACGGAGAGCCGGTTGCTTCGAACTCGCAGAGGAAGGAACCCTGCTGCTGGATGAAATTGGCGAAATGCCTGCCGCGACACAGGCAAAGTTGCTGCGTGTACTCGAAGACAGAAAGTTGAGGCGGCTGGGAAGCAAAGTAGAGACACCCGTCGATGTACGAGTCGTCGCGGCGACGAATAAAAACCCGCAAGAGGCAGTGGCGAATGGAGAACTCCGCGGCGACCTATTTTACCGCCTGAATGTTTTCAATATTCAGATGCCACCCCTGCGAGCGCATCGTGACGACGTGAAGCCTATCGCGGAAAAGATGATTGACTTGATGAACGAGCGGCACCATTGCACGGTATCAGGCATGACGGATGCATTACTGACACGGCTTACGGCATATGCATGGCCCGGAAATGTGCGCGAGCTGCGGAATACGATCGAGCGTGCGACTATTCTGGCGGGGAGCGGACTTCTGGGGACCGAACACCTGCCTCCGCACTTCGGCGAACCTGGCTTTGCTCCAGCAGCGCATGGAGGTTCGCAGAGAGCGGGGCACTATGCGGCTACGCAGCAACTCTATAGTGATGACAACGCTGTGCGTGTGCAGGTTGGGACGACTGTCGATGAGGCGGAAAAGCAGCTTATTCTACGAACCCTGCTTTCTACGCACAACAACAAGACAAAGGCGGCTGAGATTTTGGGAATCAGCTCCAAGACCTTACAGAATAAACTGAAAGAGTACAACGCAACTACAAGCGGAACCGAATAACCCATGCGCTTGAAAACAAAACTTGTGCTGTCTGCAATGGGCGTGACCTTTGCGATGGTGCTGGTTTTGTCACTGCTGTTTCTTGGGGAATTACTGCGCCAGAGAATCTCACAGACGGCTTTGGACAACGAAGTGCTTGCGCATGAAGTTCTGTTGATGACAAGGCAGGCCATAGAGACTGGTTTGCGGGAGCAACCTCCTGTCGACCGGTCTGAAGAAGCTCTCCAGGCCGCGGTCGTGGATGCGCTACGGAGCCACGATCCGCTCGCGGATACGATGAATGCGATTATTCGCTATTCCCCCACAGTACAAGATGTAAGTGTTACGAATGCTCATGGATTGACCCTGGTAAGCTCCGATCCGGATGCGCTGGATCAACCGGCTGCTACACGCACGAAGCTTGCCAGCGTCCGCGATGGAAGCATCTGGTATCAAGGCCGCGAGATGTTCGGTAGCCCACATGTACTCGACATCGCCCTTCCGCTGGATAGGAACGGCAGGCCCTTTCTGGTGGTGCACATGGGAGTGCGATCGAGCTTCCTCCGTGCGGCCTATTTGCCCTGGCTGCATGCGGGATTGTGGTTTGCGCTTGGCGCAGCGCTGTTATCTATGTTGGCGGCGGCGTTGCTTGCCAACGCTGCGTTGCGGCCAATCAAACGTATTAGCGAGCAGCTTGAGCGTCTCGCGAAGCAAGATCAGGAAGAAATTCCTCAGCCTCAGCTCAAGGCACAACGCAACAACAGTGACGCGGTTATTCGGGTCAACCGGACAATCGATCGGTTAGGACATCAGATTCGCAGTACAGAGGCCGAGTACACTGCACTCCAGGCCAATCTGAATCAGATGCTCGATACGCTACGGGATGGTGTTCTGCTTTTCACGGGGGATCTGCGAGCCGTGATGGTATCGGACGCTGTGGCTCACTTCATCAATCGGCATGAAGAAGTCCTGGTTGGAAAGAGTCTTGAGGAAATCTTTGCACCCGACACGGTGCTTGGTGCGGCCGTATTCTCGGCTTTTACAAGAGAAACACCAATTGCAGTTCAGACCATTACTCTCGAGGACGGGCGCCGTATCCAGCTTTCTGTCGATCGAATCGGCGCTGATCGCGAGAATGGCGGTGAGATGGCGACCTTGTTGACGTTGCGGGACATTGAGTCAGCAATCAAGCTGGAACAGGAGCTTGAGGTTTCACGCAGATTGGTGGCCATCGGGCGTCTCACGGCGGGTGTTGGACACGAGGTAAAAAATCCAATCAACGCTATGGTTCTTCATCTGGAACTGCTGCGTAGCAAGCTCTATGGCAAAGGGGAAGAGGCGTTTGGGGGCGCACAGCGGCACGTCGAGATTCTGGCCGGAGAGATGCAGCGTCTGGACCGTGTGGTCCAGACGCTAGCCGATTTTACGCGTCCAATGGAACTTCATCTTGGGGAGCACGACCTTCGGAGGGTACTTGGCACTGTGGTGGAATTGACGGGAGCTGAGATGATCGAGAACGGCGTGCATGTAGAGTTTAATGTGCCTGTTATGCCGCTGATGGTAAGGGTTGACGCAGATCTGATTAGTCAGGCCGTATTGAACCTGCTGTTGAACGCGATGCAGGCCATGCCGCATGGTGGAAAAATCCATCTCCTGGTGCGGAGGGAAGGCAGGAGCGCAATTGTCGAAGTCGTTGATGATGGGGAAGGTATCCCCGCTGAACTTCTCCCACGCATCTTTGAGCTCTATTTCACAACAAAACCGGAAGGCAGCGGAATCGGGCTAGCCATGACGTACCGCATTTTGCAGATGCACGGCGGTGCGATGGAAGTACGATCAAGTACGAGCTCTATTCCCGAGTCAGCTCCACGAGGGACGACTTTTACATTGCGCCTTCCAATCGCTTCACCGGTTGCAGGTGCCAATGTGGATGAGGATACCCGGATGAAATCGACACCGATTCAACTGGAGAGACGGGTTTGACGATGATATTTGACGGAGACTCATTACGACGGTTGATCATTGGCTTTGCCTGCCTGAGCGTTACTTCGCTGTTGAGCGGCTGCCATCATCGGCAGATGCCTCCGCTGCTGCCTGCAGTTATTCTGACTCCGAATGTTCCCCCGCCGACGCCAGTTGCTCCACCAATGGAAAGCTCCTTTCCGGACAGCATTTCGACTGCCCCCATCGTGAAGGTGACACAGGCGAGGCCGAAGAAAGTGTCCAGAAAAATAGTGCAGAAAGGCGCTTCGTCAGACATTCCATCGACGGCTGAGGAGACGACTGTTGGATTGACTCCAGAGGCTATCTCCATCGGAGAATTGTCGGCAGGCGATGATGCGAACCCGAAGATACAGCAGGAGGCGACTGAGCTGATTGGCTCCTGCGAGCATCGCCTCAGTGCGCTCTCGCAAACAACGGCGAGAACGCAGCAGTCGCAGGTCAGGAAGGTGCGCTACTTTCTGAAGCAAGCAAAACAGGCATTAAGTACGGGAGATATTGAGGGTGCGAAAACACTGGCTACAAAGGCGGGATTGCTCATGGACGACCTGGAGAAGTAGGCCCTAACGTCCTGACGAGTCTGAAAGTTTCGTCAGGACGTTATAGATTATTTTCCTTATGCTTCGTTGGCCCCGTGGCATTTTTTGTACTTCTTACCGGAACCGCAAGGGCACTCATCATTCCGGCCTACCTTCTCGCCACTGCGACGGGGGGCTGCGCCGTTGGTGCTTGGTGTGCCAGCAGAACGGGCCAGATCAAGTTCGCGCTTCTTCTTCTTTTGAAATTCGAGCTCAAGGGCATCGATGGTGGTTGATGGCTGCCGGGTAGGAACAGGTACGGGCTGACGCTGCGCACCTGGCGGCAGAATATCTGGAGTCCGCTGTTGGCTGGCAGGATCGTGCGGGCTATTCTGCGAAATCCCTTGCGTCTGTGCCTGAGCGAGCTGCTCAGCGGTTTCGATAGGCGTTCCATCCGGACCGATGATCTGCATGCGGAAGAGATGACGAACGGTGTCTTCCTGGAAACGGAGCATCATGCCCTCAAACATCTCGAAGGACTCTTTCTTATAGGCGACCAGAGGATCCTGTTGAGCGTAACCGCGTAACCCAATGCCTTCCTTCAGGTGGTCCATGGCGAGGAGGTGATCCTTCCACAGGCCGTCCAGTACGGAGAGCATGACAATCCGTTCGTGGTAGCGCATCGCCTGTACGCCAAGAATCTGTTCTTTGATGTCGTAACGAGCGCGGAGCTTCTCAAAGATTGTCTCGCCCAACTCGTGCCGGCTGAGCTGGGTAAGGTCTAGTTCATTTTCGAGATGGGCTCCAAAGAGGTCGTAGAGTTGAGTGAAGAGTGCTTCGCTCTTCCACTCGTCTGGGTGGGCCTTTTCCGGCGCGTTTTCGTCAAGGATGTTGCTCAGGAGGGTGGAGAGGTAGTCGTCCGTGATGAGCTGCTTCTGGTCGACTCCCTCCATGAGCTGTCTGCGGAGGCCATAAACCGCCTCGCGCTGCTTATTCATGACATCGTCGTACTCGAGGATGTGTTTGCGAGACTCGAAGTTCTGGGTTTCGACGGCCTTCTGCGCCGACTCGATGCGCTTCGAGATCATGCGGCTCTCGATAGGTACGCCCTCCTCCATACCAAGACGCTGGAGCAAGGTGGAGACCCACTCACGCGCAAAGATGCGCATCAGGTCGTCTTCGAGTGAGAGGTAAAACCGGGACGCTCCGGGGTCGCCTTGGCGTCCTGCTCGCCCTCGGAGCTGGTTGTCAACGCGGCGAGACTCGTGTCGTTCGGTCCCGAGGATATGTAGGCCACCAGCGGCGACTACGGCATCGTGTTCAACCTTGGCCGCGGCGGCATGGGTGGAGATGGCTGCATCCCATGCAGCCTGATTGGTCTCGAACTCCTGTCCGGAGTAATAGAAGCGAACCATCCCGGGGCCGGCTACGGGTGAAATTGCTCCTTCGGCAGCAGATACTGCGCGTGCCTGAGATTTCTTGACGAGCTCCTGCCGAGCCATGAAGTCGGCGTTGCCGCCCAGCAGAATATCGGTACCGCGACCTGCCATGTTGGTGGCGATGGTGACCATGCCGAGGCGTCCTGCCTGGGCGACGATCTCTGCTTCCTTCTCGTGGAACTTGGCGTTGAGGACGACGTGGCGAACTCCCTTGCGCTTAAGTATCTCGCTGAGCAGCTCGGATTTTTCAATCGAGGTGGTTCCGACTAGAACTGGCTGCTTTTCTATATGAAGCCGCGCGATCTCGTCGGCGACGGCGAAGTATTTCTCTTTCGCCGTACGGTAGACGACATCGGAGTTCTCGATACGAAGCATCTGACGGTTCGTGGGGGTTACGACAATATCCAACTTATAGATCTTGTCGAACTCCGCAGCTTCTGTTTCAGCGGTTCCGGTCATGCCGGAGAGCTTCTTATACATGCGGAAGTAGTTCTGGAAGGTAATCGTCGCGAGGGTCTGATCTTCCTTGCGGATGGCGACGCCTTCCTTTGCTTCGACCGCCTGGTGAAGGCCGTCGGACCAGCGTCGGCCGGGCATGAGACGACCCGTGAACTCATCGACAATGATGACTTCGCCGTCCTTCACGACATACTCCACATCCCTCTTGTAGAGATTGTGCGCTTTGATGGCAGTCTCGACGTGGTGCTTCAGGTCCCAGTTTTCCGGATCGGCGATGTTGCCAATGCCAAGAAGTTTCTCGATCTTCTCCCAACCCTCGTCGGTGACCGTAATGGAGCGAGTCTTCTCGTCGATGACGAAATCGCCGCTCCAGGTCTTGGTGTCGATTGTTTCAATAAGTTCGCCGATTTCAAGTTGCGGAATGATGACGTTGACGCGAGCGTACTTGTCCGTGGTTTGATCGGTCGGTCCGCTGATGATGAGTGGGGTGCGGGCCTCGTCGATGAGAATCGAATCGACTTCGTCCACGATGCAGTAGTACTGGCCACGCTGAACCTGATCGGCAAGCTCAAACTTCATGTTGTCGCGCAGATAGTCGAAACCGAACTCGTTGTTCGTTCCATAGGTGATATCGGAGGCGTAGGCTTCGCGGCGCTGCTGGTCGGAGAGATCATGCACGATGACGCCGACAGTTAGGCCCAGAAAACCATAGATCTTGCCCATCCACTCTGCGTCGCGTTTGGCCAGGTAGTCGTTGACAGTGACAACATGAACGCCCCTTCCAGCCAAAGCATTCAGGTAGCATGGAAGTGTGGCGACCAGCGTCTTTCCTTCGCCGGTCTTCATCTCGGCGATCTTGCCAGAGTGAAGGACGATGCCTCCTACCAACTGAACGTCGAAGTGACGCATCCCGACGACGCGTTTTCCAGCCTCGCGGACGACGGCAAAGGCTTCGGGAAGAATCTCGTCCAAAGCAGCCTTTTCCGCAGCATAAAGCGCGTCGGCGTCGTCTTCCGCAACGTTGGCTGCAGCGATCGAGGCGGCGATCCGTTGACGGAATTCACCCGTTTTGGCGCGGAGTTCTTCATCCGTAAGCCCCAGGACGGTAGGCTCAAGGGCGTTAATCTGTTCGATGAGCGGCCGGAGACGTTTCACGGCACGTTCGTTGCTGGTTCCAAAGACCTTCGATATAGCTGAATTGAGCAAACTTGTGTCCTTCGGGGCTTCCCACCCATAGAACAGTTTACCCGATGTATGGATCAGAAGAATGTGGCACTCCGCGGTGAACCATCGTTATCGGTATTTGTGCCGCATTGACGGTGCATTGATTAGGATGTCACCATAATCTGCTGGGGCTTAGTACGCCGGGATATCCCTGTTTGCTCCTGAACCACCACGACCGCGTGAACTATAGTCACTGAGACAGCAGGGACGGGTAAGACGAGTACGCTCTATCGTCATGAAAGAGCTATCAATTTACAGGATTTGAGGGGATCAGATATGGCCGTACTCAGCACGAATTCCCAGGTGAACACCGCCGGTAACCCGACGGCAACCAACACCGCCGCACTGTCGATGGTGACAACGCTCTTCTTCGTTTGGGGATTCCTGACCTCTCTGAACGACATCCTTATCCCCCATCTGAAGTCGATCTTTGACCTCAACTTCGCTCAGGCCATGCTGGTCCAGTCTGCCTTTTTCGCGTCGTACTTCGTCTTTGCTACGCCGTCAGGCAAGCTGGTCGAGATCATTGGCTACAAAAAGACGATGGTGACCGGGCTCCTCGTGATGGCGCTCGGAGCGGTTTTGTTTATTCCCGCCGCTGCTGCTCCGTCGTATCCACTGTTTCTCGGCGCGCTGATTGTGTTAGCTGCGGGCATTACCACGCTTCAGGTTTCGGCCAATCCTTATGTGTCCGTACTCGGCCCGGAGCGCACAGCGTCTAGTAGATTAAATCTTGCGCAGGCCTTCAACTCGCTTGGTACGACGCTGGCACCGTTCTTCGGCAGCATCCTCATTCTGAGTGCAGCGCCGAAGACAATGGAGCAAGTCCGAGCGATGTCCGCCACCGCATTGCGGATCTACCGTGTGCATGAGGCATCTTCGGTCAAGATGCCTTATCTCTACATCGCCCTCGCTTTGGTCTTGCTCGGACTTTCGGTTGCCATCTTCAAGCTGCCTCGGATCGAGCAGACGCAGGACTTTCGTCCTGGTGCCGGACACAGCGGCGACAGCATCTGGAAGTACAAACACACAGTGCTTGGAGCGATCGGCATCTTCGTTTATGTCGGGGCCGAGGTCTCGATCGGCAGCTTTTTGGTGAACTACTTCACACAGCCCGATACGGGTGGGCTGACGGTGCAGGTTGCTGCGAAGTTGGTGTCTCTCTATTGGATGGGGGCGATGATCGGACGTTTCATCGGCTCGGCAATCCTGACGCTGATTCGTCCGGGCAAGTTGTTGGGAATTGTGGCGGTTCTAGCAACTCTGCTGGTGCTGACCTCGATGCTGACCTACGGGCACGTTGCTGTGTGGTCGATCCTGCTCGTTGGCCTATGTAACTCGATCATGTTTCCCACGATCTTTACTCTTGGCATCGCGGAACTCGGTCCACTAACCGGAAAAGGCTCCGGTCTTTTGGTGGCAGCAATCGTGGGCGGGGCCATTATCCCTGTGGCTGAAGGCGTATTGGCCGACCACATCGGCATCCATCATGCCTTTATCCTCCCGATTCTTTGTTACCTTTTCATCGTGTATTACGGATACAGAGGCTCAAAGCCTACTCGGACTGCGTGATTGTAGCCCGATATCGCAACGGACAAGGTTTTGCCAGTATCGGGCGACATCGGCTAAGTCCTCCTCTTAGGAGGCCAGCCGGTCTTTTTGCTCACTATTTTGATCGTTAGGCGCTGATTTGGTCATAATGGGTGTTTTCCGCTAAACTTCTGCTATCTGAAGAATTGGCGTTAACTCTTTAGACAACGAGCCCTGGGCGAAGTCGTCTGCAATGTATCGACAAAACTTCCAGGATCAAGAGGTTTTCCGTGAAACAGCGTGGTGTCACCTCACAGTATGGCGCAATGCGGCGTACTGCTCTCATTCTGCTGCTTGCGTTCTTTGCGCTTGCGGCCACTCAGGGCTACGCTCAAAACTTCTCTGAGGTCAATCCCTCTCCGCAACAGGTTGAATGGCAAGATCTGGAGTTTGGCGCTATCATTCACTTCGGTCCAAACACCTTTGGCGATCGCGAATGGGGCGACGGTACCGCTTCACCCAGGAGCTTTAATCCTACTCAAGTCGATCCTGAGCAGTGGATGCGTGCTCTCAAGGCAGCCGGGGTGACCTATGTCGTTTTTGTAGCGAAGCATCACGACGGATTTTGTCTCTGGCCCACGGAGCAGACTGACTACAGCGTCAAGAGCAGCCCTTGGATGGACGGCAAGGGCGATATGGTGAAGCTCGTATCGGACGCGGCTCACAAATACGGTCTGAAGTTCGGCGTCTATCTTTCGCCCTGGGATCGCCACGAACCTCGGTATAAAGACTCTGCCGCCTACGACAAGTACTATCTTGCCGAGATGGAAGAGCTTGTACAGAACTATGGCCCGATTACCGAGTTCTGGCTTGATGGAGCAGGGAGCGCGGGGCGCGTCTACAACTTTGACGCAATTGTTCAGGATCTCCGTGTCTATCAGCCGAACGCCATTGTCTTCGCTGATACAAATCTCTTCGAATACGGAGATGCTCGTTGGGTCGGCAATGAATCTGGTAAGGTCACGCAGGAAAATTGGAACGTCGTTGATCGCCGGGGCTATCTCCGCTGGCGGCCGGCCGAGGTCGATACCCCGCTGCACAAGCTTCACTGGTTCTTCCACCCCAACGACGAGGCCACACTCAAGAGTGTTCCCGAGCTGCTTGATACCTACGAGCAGTCGATAGGACGTGGTGGCCAGCTCATGCTTGGCATCGCACCCGACAACCGTGGTCTTCTGCCAGATGCAGATGTAGCCCGTTTGGAGGAGTTCGGCGAAGCCATCCGCCAGCGGTATGCCAATAACCTTGTGAAGCAGCACATTCACAAGGATGAGGAGACCGAGAGGGCTCTCGACGGCGACCGGGATACTTTCTGGTCTGCCCCAATCGGTTCTCATCATTCAACCCTTGAAATCGATTTCCCCAGGCCGGTCACGTTCGACCATGCGTTGACGATGGAATGGTTGAATGATGGGCAGCACGTGCAGCAGTATGCCCTCGAAGTCTGGGATGGGACGGCATGGAAGCCCATCGTAAAAGGGTTTGCCCTTGGTCACGAGAAGATCGACCCATTTTCGCCCGTGACAGCGAGTCGTGTGCGCCTTAATATCATCGCTAGTTCCAGCGAAGCCCATATTCGCGAGTTTCAGCTCTACAGTATTGGGGATGGGAATAAGTAGAAAAGAGAGCTAAGGATAGAATGATGCACACACCTAAAGGTTCAGACGCAAAAGCACTCTCCCGTCAACGGTTCTTTTGCGTTCTGCTCGGTGTATTTATGATTGCCGGTGCTGCATCATCCTGCTCTGCCCAATCTGCGTCAAGATCTCTCAATGCAGGCTGGCAGTTTCGTGCTGTCGGTCTCAACGATCATCCTGGCGTTAATGAGTGGCACATAGCCACAGTTCCAGGTGTCGTACAGACTGACCTGCTCAAGGCTGGCCTTATTCCGGACCCCTTCTTCGGGACGAATGAGAAGCGGCTCCAGTGGATCGGCACTACCGATTGGGAGTATCAAACCACCCTCACTGCCGACTCCGCGCTCCTTCGCCAAAAACATATTGAACTCGTCTTTGAAGGACTTGATACATTTGCCGATGTCACGCTCAATAGGCATCGGATTCTCAAGGCTGACAACCAGTTTCGCGAGTGGCGAGCTGACATCAAAGCGATGCTCAAGCCCGGTGCGAACCTGCTGCACATCCTCATTCATTCGCCCGTCAATACTGTCACTCCGGTCGTTGCAGCGCTTCCTTATATCCTGCCCGGTTCGGGCTATGAGCCCCTCGATCGCGCAAAGAATATCTACCCGGTCGGCCACTTCATGCGGAAGGCTCCGTACAACTTTGGTTGGGACTGGGGGCCGGTTTTTGTTACTTCGGGTATCTGGCGACCCGTACGCATTGATACCTGGAATGAAGCGCGTATCACGCACTTCAATATTCAGCAGCATTCCATCAATAAAATGCGAGCGATGATCTCAGCAGAGATTGACGTTGAGGCAGACGCTAAAACGCAAGTCAATATTCATCTTGCTTATATCGGCCCCGATGGCCATTCTCACTCCATCGACGAGCAGGGAACTCCTCTCGATGCAGGCTTGAATCATCTCTCCATTCCTCTGCGCATTGACTCTCCCCAGCTGTGGTACCCCAACGGATATGGTGCGCAGGACCGTTACAAATTTACCGCCACTATACGCAAAGCGGAGAAGGCTCTTACGCAGGCTGAAGTTAAGACCGGCTTACGTTCGGTCGAGCTTCGTCGCGATCCAGATCAGTGGGGCAAGAGCTTCGAGTTCGTCGTCAATGGTATTCCCATCTTCGCCAAGGGAGCGAACGTCGTTCCCTTTGATAGCTTCTCTCCTAGCGTCACGCCTGCGCGCCATCGCTCTATGCTCCAGTCCGCCCGTGACGCGAACATGAATATGGTTCGCATGTGGGGTGGTGGCTATTACGAGACTGACGATTTTTACGACATCGCCGATGAGCTCGGCATTATGGTTTGGCAAGAGTTTGCCTTCGGCGGAGCCCTGGTCCCCGGCGATCTGCCTTTTCAGCAGAATGTCCGCCAAGAGGCTATCGAGCAGGTTGAGCGGCTCCGCAACCATCCCAGCATCGTTCTTTGGTGTGGCAATAACGAGGTCGAGACCTCGTGGAATTCCTGGGGCGATCGCCAGGAGTTCAAAAAATCTCTCGCCCCGGATCAACGTGAGCGCGTCTGGCAGGATTATGTCGTGATGTTCCATGACATTCTCAAGAGTGTCGTCCAGCAATATGGCAATGACATACCCTACTGGTCCAGCTCTCCCAGCGCCGACTTCGAAGAGGTGGCCAACAACGATCACAACGGCGACATGCACTACTGGGATGTCTGGAGTGGTGCCAAGCCGATCGAGAGCTATGGGACTCTCAAGACCCGTTTCGCCTCTGAGTACGGCTTCCAATCCATGCCCGATCTCCAGACCATCCGCTCCTTCGCAGGAAATGTAGAAGATCTCAAGTCGCCCTTACTCTTGAATCACGAGCGCTTCATCCACGGCTTCGACCGCATGAACCAGTACCTTGCAGTCGAGTACAAAGCCCCAAAGGACTTCGCCTCCTTCGTCTACCTTAGCCAGCTCATGCAGGCAAGCGCGATCAAGATTGCAGCCGAGCACCTCCGCTCCGAGATGCCCCGCACCATGGGCTCGATCTACTGGCAGCTCGACGACTGCTGGCCCGTTGCCTCCTGGGCCAGCATCGACTACTACGGCCGCTGGAAGGCCCTACAGTATTACGCTCATCGTTTTTACGCTCCCGTCCTCATCGCGCCCAGCTACACCGACGGACAAATCGCCGTCCACGTTGTCTCCGACCGCCAGCAACTGCTCCGCGCTGAAGCTCGCCTCACCCTCATGGACTTTGCCGGCAACGTCCTCACGACAAAAACCGAAACTATCACCGCCCCCGCGCTCTCCAGCACGCAGGTTATGAAGTTCTCCACCGCCAGCATTCCCGGGTTCGATCCACTCAAGACCGTAGCCCTAGTCGAACTCCTTGCTGATGGCAAGCAAGTCGCACAGAACATGCTTTTCTTCGCTAAGCCCCGCGCCATCGATCTACCCGCTGCACACCTCACCAGCCACATCGAGAAGCGGGGAAGCCATTACATCGTCGATATCACCACCGACGCTCTCGCTCGCGACGTCGCCGTCTCCTTTGGTGAAGCCGATCCCGACGCCAAGCTTTCCGACAACTACTTCAATCTGCTCCCCGACGGCAAGGCGCAGATCACCGTCGATAGCAAAGCAGATCTGGCGAAACTACGATCCTCACTGCAACTCCGCTCACTGGTAGACGCAAGCAAGTAATAAGGCACGAAAGGGAACCACCATTCAGACCCGCCGCCAGCTCTTGAAGTCCGCAGCCGCCACCACCCTCGCTACTCTCGTGCCGCCGTTCGCACTCGCAGCCGAACCCTCCACAGGCCGCCCTGCGCTCTCCGCTCGCAAGTTCACTTCGTCCGCCGTCGAGTCCCTCCTCACCAGCGTCAAAGCGAAGATTGCCAATCCGAAGCTCGCGCACATGTTCGAGAACTGTTATCCCAACACCCTTGATACCACCGTCAACCTTGGAGTTCTCGACGGCAAGCCAGACACCTTTGTCATCACCGGTGACATCGACGCCATGTGGCTTCGCGACTCCTCTTGCCAGGTCTGGCCTTACCTTGATCTCGTCAAACAGGACCCCAATCTTCAGCGCCTCTACATCGGTCTCATCCACCGCCAGAGCCGTTGCATCCTCCTCGACCCTTACGCCAACGCCTTTCTCCCTATCCCCACTGACACCAAGCCACTCTCCTGGGCCGTCGACGATCTCACCGACAAGAAGCCCGGCGTAGCCGAGAGGAAATGGGAGATAGATTCCCTCTGTTTCTGCATCCGCCTTCACTACGGCTACTGGAAGACCACAGGTGACACGACTCCCTTCGACACGGAGTGGGGACAGGCCATGCGCCTCATCGTAGCCACGCTTCGCGAGCAGC
The DNA here is from genome assembly GCF_013410065.1 of Granulicella arctica. Classification (NCBI taxonomy): domain Bacteria; kingdom Pseudomonadati; phylum Acidobacteriota; class Terriglobia; order Terriglobales; family Acidobacteriaceae; genus Granulicella; species Granulicella arctica. Next base: position 1,337,438 of record NZ_JACCCW010000002.1, on the reverse strand, counting down.
AGCGCAAACAGGGTCATGGTCCGTATCACTTCCAGCGCACCAGCCCCATTCCCACCGACACCGTTCCGCTCAGCGGTTACGGCAACCCTGCGGAGCCCGTCGGCCTCATTTATTCAATGTTCCGTCCTTCCGACGACTCCTGTATCTATCCACTCTTCATCCCAGCGAACCTCTTCGCCGTCTCCGCACTCCGTAAACTCGCCGAGATGTCGTCGGTCATTCTCCACGACAACGCTTTCGCTCTGGAGTGTGAACGCTTCGCCATCGAAGTCGATCGCGCCCTCACCGAATACGGCAAGATTGCTCTCCCTGATGGTGATGTTTATGCCTACGAGGTAGACGGTTTCGGCAATCAGCTCTTCATGGACGATGCCAATGCGCCTGGACTGTTGAGTCTCCCTTACCTCGGGTGCTGCGACGCCACCGATCCTCTCTATCAGCGCACCCGCGACCGCGTTTGGAGCAGGCATAACCCGTATTTCTTCCATAGCAGTATCGCCGAAGGTATCGGTGGTCCGCATGAAGGCCTCGATATGATCTGGCCCATGTCTATCCTCATCCGCGCCCTCACCAGCACCGATGAGGCCGAGATAACTCAATGCCTCCGTTGGATATTAGCGACCGATGCAAATACAAATTTTATCCACGAATCCTTCAACAAGGACAATCCCACTCATTACACCCGCGACTGGTTTGCCTGGGCTAACTCCCTCTTCGGCGAGCTAGTTGTTAAAATCAGTCGCGAACACCCCGCGATCCTCCGCGCCGTCTAACCCCTGGAGAAAACTAGAAAGATTATGATCAAGCCGTCACGCCGCAGATTCCTACAGACCACAACCCTCTCCGGACTCGCCCTGGCCACCTCCAGCAAGTGGCCTGCCCTTGCGCAGTCGGCAACCATTATCGGCGAGCGCCTCACCGATCAGGTCGACATCTTCATCGGCACCGGCGGTCATGGCCACACCTATCCCGGTGCAACCGTTCCCTTTGGCATGGTGCAGCTCAGCCCCGACACTGGCACCAGCGGCTGGGATCACTGCTCTGGCTACCACCTCGACGATCCCACCATCATGGGATTCAGCCACACTCACCTCAGCGGCACCGGCGCAGCCGACCTTCTCGACATCCTCCTGATGCCCGGCACTGGCACACCCCATCCAGATCCCGGTCCTGAGAACGACCCTGGCTCTGGTTATCGCTCCCGCTTCTCTCACGCCGACGAGATCGCCACTCCCGGTTATTACTCTGTCCTCCTCAAGGACTCGAACATCAAGGCTGAACTCACCGCGACCAATCGTGTCGGTCTCCACCGCTATACCTTTCCCGAAGATGCCACCGGCCACTTTGTCATCGATCTCCAGCACGGAGTCGATGACGATAACCTCCAAGGAGAGAGGACCAATATCCTCACCTCCGAGATCGAGATCGTCGGCAACGACACCGTTAGTGGAGGCCGCCGTACCAAAGAGTGGGCCCCTGGTCGCTACATCTACTTCGCGATGAAGTTCTCGAAGCCTTTCAATAAAGCTGTGATTGTTTCGGGTGCAAATACCCTCGATCCCTCCGTCAAGACTGCCACCGGCGACAACATTCGCTGCATTCTCGACATGGGCGATTCCAACGATGCCGACGTCGTCCACGTCAAGGTCGGCATCTCTGCCGTCAGCGTACAGGGTGCCCTCGCCAACCTCGACGCCGAGGTTCCAGCCTGGGATTTCGAAGGTGTCCGCCGCGCTGCCAGCGAAGCATGGGAGAACGAACTCCAGAAGATCGCGATCACCACGACGAATCAGACCAACAAAAAAATCTTCTATACCGCCCTCTATCACTCTCTTGTCGCGCCCACCGTTATGAGCGACGTCGATGGCCAGTATCGCGGCTCCGACCTGGCAGTTCACGCTCTCCCCACAGGCACGCAGAACTACACGACCTTCTCCCTTTGGGATACCTACCGCGCCCTACACCCGCTCTACACGCTTATTCAGACCAAGCGTCTCCCCGACATCGTTAACGCCCTCATCCGCATGGCTGCCGAAGGCCCCGCAGGCGTCCCCGTCTGGCCTCTACAAGCCGTCGAGACCGCCTGCATGATCGGCTATCACTCCTCCTCGGTCGTCGCAGAGGCCTATGTCAAGGGCATCCCCGGTATCGACTACAAGGCTGCCTACAAATACTGGCGCAAGCGCGCAATGGACGACGACTATCGCGGCCTCGGAAACTACCGTAAGCTCGGTTATGACGCCGCCGACCTCGACGACGAGTCTGCCAGCAAAACTCTCGAGTATGCCTACGACGACTGGGCGGTTGCCCACCTCGCAAAGGCTGCGGGCGAAATGGCCGACTACAAGCTGCTCCTCAAGCGCTCGCGCAACTACAAAAACGTCTTCGACAAACAGAGTACCTTCGTCCGTCCGCGCCTCTCCACAGGCGGGTGGGCCGAGCCGTTCGATCCGAAGGGCATGGGCCATTCCAAGAAGTGGCGCGACTATACCGAGTCCAACTCCTGGCAGGCTACCTTTCTCAACCAGCATGACGTCTACGAGTACATGGACCTCTTTGGCGGACAGTCTCAGTTCCTCGCCAAGCTTGACCATCTCTTCAACCAATCCTCTGAGCTGCCCGCAGACGCCCCGCCCGACATCGCGGGCATGGTCGGACAGTACGCTCACGGCAACGAGCCAGGCCACCACGTCGCCTACCTCTACGCCTACGCTGGAGCTCACCACAAGACACAATCACGTGTCCGGATGCTTTGCAACACGATGTACACCGCGCTTCCCGATGGTCTCGCCGGTAATGAAGACTGTGGCCAGATGTCCGCCTGGTATGTCCTCAGCTCCCTGGGCTTCTATGCTGTAGATCCCGTCAGCGGCAACTACGTCTTCGGTAGCCCGCTCTTCGACTTCGCTACAGTAGACCTCGGCAACGGCCATAAACTTATGCTTGAAGCGATCAACAACAGTGCGGACAATATCTACATCCAATCTGTCACCTTCAACGGAAAGCCCTATACCAAGAGCTGGTTCCGTCACGCCGACATTATTGATGGTGGCAAATTCATCTTCCACATGGGTTCCAAGCCGAACGAGCACTTCGGCGCTAAACCTGCCGATCGCCCACCCTCATTCGTTCCCCAGCACGAATTGGCCTAAGCGCTACGTAACCCAGAAATAAGGAATCAGGACTAAGAACATGCCAGAATCAGAAAAAACCTTCGCCCACGCCATGCTCCGCGAGATCTATGAGCAGCCCCAGGCCATCACCAACACCTTCGCCCCTTACATTGCTGGAGGTAAATTCAACGAAGAAGCCTTCGCTCCCATCCGCCGCTGGATGAAAGAGCACTCCGGAATTCTGATCGCGGCCAGCGGCTCAAGCCGCCATGCTGGCCTCGCTGCCGAGATTATGATCGAAGACCTCAGCGGCATCGCCGTCGACGTCGAATATGCGAGCGAGTACATCTACCGCTCCGTCAACACCCTCCGCAACCCCGCTGTAGCTGTCGTCTCCCAGTCCGGCGAGACGGCTGACACCCTCGCAGCCCTTCGCGAGGCCGTCAGCCGCAAGCACGGCACGCTTGCTATAACCAATGTTCACCACTCAACCATGGCGAAGGAGGCTGATGCCAGCCTCCCCACCAGCGCCGGAGTAGAAAAGGCTGTCCCCGCCACCAAGAGCTTCACCGCGCAACTCGTGGTCCTCTATCTCCTCGCTGTCTTCGTCGGCCAGGAGCAGGGAAGACTTACCGAAGCCGAGGTTGCCAAGAAACTCGCCGATCTCGAAGCCTTGCCTGATCTCATCGCTGCCCAGCTCCCCCAGTGGGAGGCTGCTGTCAAAGAGATCGCCACCCGCTACTTCGATGCCAGTACCTTTCTCTTCCTCGGACGAGGCATCCACTACGCGATCGCTCGGGAGGGCGCGCTGAAGCTCAAGGAGTCCTCTTACCTCCACGCCGAGGGCTATCCTACCGGAGAGTTGAAGCACGGGCCCAACGCTCTCGTCAGCCCCAGCGTTCCACTCATCGTGCTCGCCACGGTCGATAAAAACGATCCTGACTCCGTCCTCCGTTATGAGAAGACCCTGCAGCTTCTCCGCGATATGAAGAAACAGGGCGCAACCGCACTCGCCATAGCCAATACCGGCGATACCGAAGTGCCTGCGATCGTCACCGACTGCCTCTTCGTGGGTCCCACCACAGAACACCTGCTCCCCATCGTTGAGGTTATCCCCTTCCAACTCTTCGCCTACTTCGTCGCGATAGCCAATGGCATCGACGTAGACCATCCCCGTAATCTCACGAAGGCTGTCGTTACCGAATGATTGAAGAAGCGGTATCAGCGCTGCTGATACCGCTTTAGCACATCTTCCATCGACACCGCACCTTCGAGCGCCCCACGCATCGCCCGGTTCGTCACAGGAAGCAGTGGCCATCGTTGGAAATGCGGCAACGCACTTGCTAATGGCAGGTCAGGGAACAGCACTGGAGTTCTCTCCCCTCCTAGTTTCTCCTCGAGCGTGACGATCTCTGGACTCTCCTCAGCAGCATCGGTCGCTGGATTTGAGGAAAGCAGCGTCATAAGCTCCTCGCGCTTCGCTGTATACCAGAGACCGTCGCGGCAATGCACCAGAATCGCAGGAATGTCCTTCAACTCCCCATACTGCCCCAACGAACGCATCGTCTCCGCGATGGTCTCGGAGCCTTGCAACACTGGTACGGTGATCGGTTGCAGCGCATCTTCCAGATGCAGGTTGCTCTCTTCGCGCTGTTCCTCCATGGACGGTAGATCCATTCCGTCCTGATGCGTAAACAATTCAAAGATAGGTACCGGTTGGAGGCTTCGCGAGATGAGGTAAGCAATCGTGTTGGCCAGAATGACAGGTAGCACGATGGAGTAGTTTCCACTCACCTCCATGACCATGAATACCGATGTCAATGGAGCTCGCAGGAAGGCTGCAAAGAGCACACCCATCCCGACGAGAGCATACGATCCAATCGATCCAGTCAGATGAGGGAAGAAGATCTTTTCGAATGAACCGACAGAGGCTCCTAGCATGGCTCCAATAAATAAAGTCGGGGCAAACATACCGCCGGGCGTTCCGCTTGAAAACGACAATGTTGTCGCAATGATTTTGAACAGCGCTAGCACCAGCAGAACCTTCCAGGCAAACTGCGCATGCATCGCCTGATCGATTGCTTCATACCCAGCGCCCATTACCTGCGGCAGACCGAAGTAGCCGATGCACCCTACCAGAAATCCTGCTGCCGCTGGTTGCAGCATCTGCGACCACGCCGGTTGACTTCGCAGCTTGGGCCTCAGATATTCAAGTGCCTTCGCAAACACAAGCGAAGCGACACCTCCGAATAGCCCCAACACCGCATAAGCCATCAGTTCGCGCGGGTCGCGAAGAGTCACGGTGGGGATACGGAACATTGGTTCCGCTCCCCAAAACCAGCGCGCCACGACGACGCTTGAGATTGCCGCCAGCACAATGGACCCGAGAACAGCGGCACTCCACTGCCCGATAACCTCTTCAATTACAAACAATATGGCGGAGATCGGTGCATTGAACGCCGCAGCCAATCCTGCCGCCGCGCCCACGGGGGCGAAGATTCGCAACCTCGCCCGCGACAACCCCAACTTCCGGCTGATCAGCGAGGCCGCTCCCGCACCGATTTGTAGCGAAGGATCTTCCGGCCCCAGCGACTGTCCGCTGCCAATTGCCAGCGCCGACAAAAGAAATTTTCCGATAACCGTTCGGATCGACATATATCCGTTGTGGATATACATCGCCGCCTTAGTCTGATTGATTCCGCTGCCGCGTACCTGGGGAAACACGAATCGCGTCAGTACGGCGATCACGAGACCTGCCACTGTAGGGGCGATGATCAGCCGCAACTGCCGAGGTCCGGGAGAAGACCCGAGCAACAATACATTCAGCCAGTCGATCGCCATGCGAAACGACACAACCAGTAGTCCGGAGATAATCCCGATAAAGATCGACAGAAGCAGGAATATCCGCTCTTCGCGCCCAGCGATCATGCGCTCTGGATCAAACGCAGATTCTGAGACTCGGTTGCGTTGATCTCCATTCTGTACTTTGCTAGTGATGACTCAGCCCTCTCAACGTCCTGCTATTGTCCCGTCTTCTGCATGGACTTTGCCAATAGAAGCAACAGCGCATCGTCACCCGTTGCGCTGCCGCATACCTGATCTGTTTCCAGCTCCATCTCTGTGTCATACGTCAACTGCAGAACTGCGGCTTGCTTATCTGTATCTTGAAGAAGTGCGGCTCTGTTGGTCACTCCGCCTCCGTTTGCCCATCTCTCATTCAATACCTGTAGTCCAGCAGGGAGCGCCGTCCCTCGCTGTGCTATGCAGCTATTCAGCCTCTTTTTTGCGATAGCTCGATCTGCAAGAGCTCGATCCACTTTTTCTTTTGCAGAAAGTCCCTCTGCGGGCATGAGCTGGAGCAGCCGTTCTGTGCGCGCCAATAGCGTTACGTCATCCGCATCATCTTTATGATTGCGTACTGCCCGTTCAAGCAGTGTATGAGCCGCATTGAAGTCTCCCATCGCATACGCCAAGTTTGCGGCATTATCTAGGGTTGTCTGATTCTTGGGATCGACCGCAATCGCTTTTCGGTAATAGCTTAGGGCGTCTGCTGCATCTCCTGCCTGCTCCAGCATTCTTGCCAGTGTGTTATCGATCTCCGGTGTATCCGGAGCGTTCCCACCTGCGATGAGCAGATCGGTCCGTGCTGCTACAGCATCATGCTGTGAGATCAGATACTGGGCCAGCTCCAACCTCACCTCGCGTCGTCGTTGGACGCCATCACCCTCCCACGTTCCATAGATGGATGCCCGATAAAAGTTGGTTGCGTCCTGCACATCTCGTTTCTGTGCTGCTAGTCGCGCAAGCTGCAAATTGATGAATCCGCTTCCCGGCTCGGTCTCCCATAGACCCATAAAGTAGTTGTACGACTCCTCCGTTCGACCGGCTTCACCGAGAGCCTGTGCGAGCTTCAGTTCATAGGCATGCTCTCCGGGAGCGTACGATAGTGCCGTCCGGTATGCCGCAATCGCTTGTTCCGGCTTAGCCGCCGTGAGCGCAGCCTGTCCCCGATCTGACCACCTCTTCGCCAGTTCTGTCCTATGAGCCATGAACGAGCGAAATAAAAACAGTGTGATCGCAAACAACACGACGGTGATCAAGGTGAGGCTGAGAAAAGCTACTGAGTCGCGAAGGATCAGTTTGCGGCGGCTTATCGAGAGTTCTTTTGTGTCCGTAGCCATAAAGGATGTTCGATGCACTTTGGGCGGATGCCTTACTCCAGTCTATCCTTTCCACTCAGACTACCCAGGTGGCACCGATGGCCATCTCTCAGTCATCATAAAAGCATCGAAGGAGAGATACACTTATGGCAACCCAGCACGCTTCGCATCAACTTCAGATCGACCCGGTGTGTGGAATGAAGGTTGATCCGGCGAAAGCAGCAGCTGCCATCGAGCATGCTGCCCGCACCTGGTACTTCTGTGGTCAGGGCTGCGCAAAGAAGTTCGAAAGTAATCCAGCCCAATACGACGGATCGCAAGCGACTGCGCCACAACCATCTTCGCAGGAAAACAGTTCTGGCCAATACACGTGTCCGATGCATCCCGAGATAGTCCGAGAAGCGCCCGGTGGCTGTCCAATATGTGGCATGGCGCTTGAACCGCAGACCATTGATGCCAGCGAAATGCCCAATCCTGAGCTCGCCAGCATGACCCGCCGGTTTTGGATCGGTCTTGCGTTGACCTTGCCGCTGCTGGCTATCATGTTCGTGGAGCTCTTCCCCAGCTATTCCATCGATATCCTCCTTACAAGCCCGATCCTCGCCTGGATCGAGCTCATCCTTGCCACTCCTGTTGTGCTTTGGGCCGGATTGCCCTTCTTTGAACGCGGTTACGCCTCCATCGTTCATCGCAGCCCGAATATGTTTACCCTGATCGCGATCGGCTCCGGGGCCGCTTATCTCTATAGCATCGCAGCAGTGTTGGCTCCAGGGCTTTTCCCGCAGTCCTTCCGTGACAGCTCCGGTCATCTCGGCCTCTACTTTGAAGCTGCTTCGGTCATCATCGTCCTTGTCCTGCTCGGCCAGGTGCTTGAACTTAAAGCTCGGGTGCAGACCGGAAGCGCCATCAAGTCGCTCCTCGGCCTTGTTCCCAAGACAGCGCGTCGTATCGCTCACGATGGAGCTGAATCGGACATCGATCTTGACCAGATTCAGGTCGGCGATCGACTGCGTATCCGTCCAGGAGAGAAGGTGCCTACCGACGGCCTGATTCTGGAAGGAGCGAGCTCTGTCGACGAATCCATGGTGACTGGCGAGCCGATCCCCGTTGAAAAGCTTCCCGGTGCAGACCTCACCGGAGGCACAATCAACGGCACCGGGAGCCTGGTGATGCAAGCTGAACGCGTCGGCTCTGAGACTCTTCTTGCCCAGATCGTCAAAATGGTCGGAGATGCCCAGCGTACCCGTGCTCCAATCCAGCGTCTCGCCGATACCGTAGCATCCTGGTTTGTGCCAGCCGTGCTGGTCGCTGCCACCATCACCTTTGCGCTTTGGGCTATCCTTGGCCCGCAACCCCGTTTTGCGCACGCGCTCATCAATGCTGTGGCGGTCCTTATCATCGCCTGCCCCTGTGCTCTCGGTCTTGCTACTCCCATGGCCATCATGGTTGGCACCGGCCGCGGAGCCACGCAGGGAATTCTCATCCGTAACGCCGAAACTCTCGAACTCTTCGAGAAAGTAGACACGCTCCTCGTCGATAAAACTGGAACCCTCACCGAGGGTAAGCCTTCGCTGACCACACTCCTTCCAGTCGAAGGCTTTAACGAGACGACACTCCTTCGGATCGTGGCTAGTCTTGAAAATGCAAGCGAGCATCCACTCGCGTCTGCTATTACCAAGGCTGCTCACGAACGGCAGATCGACCTCCTTGCTGTACTCGATTTTCAGTCTCATACGGGGAGAGGCGTCGTCGGCACGATTGAAGGCCAGCGCGTTGTCGTCGGCAACGAGGCGCTCCTGCACAGTTTCGATATCGTAATTTCTTCGGGAGATCAGACAGAATCCCTCCGCGGAGAGGGAAAGACTGTTCTTTTCGCGGCTCAAGGAGATCGCTTTATCGGCCTGCTCGCTGTCGCTGACCCGATTAAAGAGTCCGCTCAGGAGGCCCTTCGCCAATTTCGTGACAGCGGTATTCGGGTCATAATGGTGACGGGCGACAATCAGACGACCGCCTCTGCTATTGCCTCTCTTCTTGACATCCCGTTTGAGGCCGGTCTCTCGCCTCAGAAAAAGGCTGAGATCGTGGAACGCTACCAGTCTCAGGGAGCCATTGTCGCTATGGCTGGAGACGGTATCAATGACGCTCCTGCTCTCGCACAAGCCCATGTCGGCATTGCGATGGGCACCGGCACTGGTGTCGCGCTGGAGACCGGAGGCATCGTTCTCCTGTGTGGAGATCTGCGCGGGATCGTCAAGGCGCGTCGCCTAAGCCAGCGCACCATGAGCAATATCCGGCAGAACCTGTTCTTTGCCTTCGTCTATAACGCCCTAGGAGTGCCGCTGGCTGCAGGCGTCCTCTATCCTCTCACCGGACTGCTTCTTAGTCCTATGATTGCCGCTGCCGCAATGAGCTTCAGCTCTGTCTCAGTGATCGCGAACTCCCTGCGCCTTCGTGCTGCAAAGCTCTAAGCAGAGCATTGAATTAATGACCCGAAGCCAGTGATCCGGTTTGCAGCTTCACTAACTCAGGTTGTGCGATCTTGCTGGGCCCAAGCACTGCAATTCTGGGTAGCGGTCCACGTACCATGGCAACCTCATCACACGCGTAAAGGCGAGGGCACGCCTGACAGTCCTTGTAGATCTTGTCGGGAAGCACAGTGCGATCAACAACGCGGAAGCCGAAATGGAAAAAGAAATCTGGGATACGCGTGAACAAGCTTACGCACTGTACTCCCTGATCCTCAGCCTCAGCCAGCAACATTCGAAGTAGCTTGCCACCAGCACCCTGGCCTTTGGCCTCGGGTTTGACGACGATCGAGCGTACCTCTGAGAGATGTGGTCCATAAAGATGCAGCGCGCCACAACCCAGAAAAACACCGCTTTCGGATTCTGCCACGGTAAAGTCACGTACGTTTTCGCAAATTTCGGCGTAGTTCCGGCGCAACAATGTGCCGTCGCCAGAAAGGGAATTTACTAACTCGAAGATATTGACCGCGTCCTGAAGCTTTGCCTTGCGCACAGTCGCGCCGCCCACACGTGGACGTGAAGACGAGGTAGACTCACTCACCGGCAATAAGGAAGAACTAGACAAATACGATGCGCTCCTAAGATAGTTTCTCAGATTTCTCGATCAATTTGTCAGCTTCGAGAGCAATCCGTCGTTCGGTATCTTCCAAGGCAGCACGGACGCGACCGCGAGCCGTCCCACCGATGACATCGTGGCAGTCCAACGTGGCCTCGAGCGTAATACTGTCGAAGAAATCCTCGCTAAACTCCTCGCCGAAGCCGCGCAGCTCTTCAATAGTCAGCTCTCCAAGCTCTCGTCCTGTCTCAAGGCCCAACCGGACAGCGTTGCCGATCTTCTCATGTGCCTTACGGAAGGGAACTCCCTTATGCGTCAGGTAAGTAGCCGCAGCCATGGCATTCAGATAGCCAGACTCGGAGGCAGTCTTCATACGATCGAAGCGGAATTGGAGAGATGCGGTGAACTTCGGAAGAACACTGAGGATGCCGGCAATCGTATCGGCAGCATCGAACACAGGCTCCTGCCCTTCCTGAAGATCCTTGTTATAGGCCAGCGGCAGTCCCTTGATGAGCGTCGCAAGAGTTGTGGCCGCGCCGAGTAGGCGGCCCGATTTACCACGGATCAGCTCCGTAAGATCCGGGTTCTTCTTTTGCGGCATGGCGCTGGAGCCGGTGGAGAAGCGCTCCGGCAGGTCGAGAAAGCCGAACTCAGCGGTCGAGTAAAGAGTGAGCTCCTCGGCAAAGCGCGAAATGTGGATACCGAGAGTCGCGATCGCTTGCGTAAATTCAAGAGCAAAGTCGCGATCGCTCGTGGCGTCCATACTGTTTGGTGTCGGAGCGTCAAAGCCGAGCGCGGTAGCTGCGATCGTGCGGTTGAGCGGAAGGGTCGCACCTGCGACAGCTCCCGACCCAAGCGGACAGAGATTCATGCGTTGGCGGGCATCGATCAGGCGGCTACTATCTCGCTCAACCATGCTGACATAGGCGAGTAGCCAGTGAGCGACCAATACAGGTTCCGCACGCTGGAGATGGGTATAAGAAGGCATGACGGCATCGCCAGCGGACTTGGCAAGTCCGGCCAACGCGATACGCCAGTTATGCAACCCGACCAGGGTCGCGTCGATCGCGTCGCGAACGAAGAGGCGCATGTCGGTGGCGATCTGTTCGTTGCGGCTGCGGCCAGTGTGGAGCTTCAGTGCAAGATCGCCGATCGCTTTGGTCAGCTCCAGCTCGACGAAGTGATGAATATCCTCAGCATCAGGCGAAGAGGCGACGATGGCCGGCCCAACGCTCTTGTCGAGGATCTTTGACGAGTAATCCTTCGTTACTTGAGGAATGATGGAGGCAAGACCGTCAAGCATCTTCGCTAGCTCAGCGTCTGTGAGAATTCCTGCTGCAGCAATCATGCGCGCATGTGCCGAACTGGCGGCTATCTCCTGTGGGAGAAGCCGCCAGTCAAACGGGAAAGACCGCTGCCACTGTTCGAAGGTGTGATCCAACGGCTCACGAAAGCGCCCAGACCACATCTTGCTCACTTGGCAACCGCCTTCTGTTTGCCGAGCACCTGGGCGCGGACGCGGGCGGGCAGACCGAGGATCTTGATGAAGCCTGCGGCATCCTTCTGGTCGTAGCTTTCGCCCATGGTGAAGGATGAAAGATCAGCGGAGTACAGCGAAAGGTCGCTCGTGCGGCTGATAAACGAAACATTTCCCTTATACATGGCCAGTTTCACTGAACCCGTCACGTTTGCCTCTACTGAACTAAAGAAGGCATCCAACGACTCGCGCAGCGGCGTAAACCACAGACCGAAGTAGACGAGCTCGGCATATTTGAGCGCGAGTGTCTCCTTGTAGTGTGCAGTCTCGCGGTCGAGTGTAAGCGCCTCGAGTTGACGCAAGGCCTCGAGGATAAGCGTGCCGCCCGGCGTCTCATAGGCTCCGCGGCTCTTCATGCCGACGAAACGATTTTCAATGATGTCGATGCGGCCAATGGCATTGCGGCCGCCAATCTCGTTGAGCAGTTCGACAAGCTGGACGGGTGGTAGCTTCTGGCCATCGACCGAGACCGGGGTGCCACGTTCGAAGCCGATCTCGACGATCTCTTCGCGATCAGGTGCATCCTGCGGCGAGTTGCTCATGCGCCACGTAGTCGGGTCGACAGGCTTATCCGTCCCCTCCAACTCACCTCCCTCGTGGGAGACATGCCAGAGATTTCGGTCGCGAGAATGAATTTTGGTACGGCTGGCCTCAACCTGTACCCCATGAGCCTCCGCATAATCGAGGCAGTCTTCGCGGGAGACGAGTGACCACTCGCGCCATGGAGCGATGACTTTGAGTTCTGGGGCGAGCGCCTGAAATGCGTGCTCGAAACGAACCTGATCGTTGCCTTTGCCGGTGCAGCCATGGGCGAGAGAGGTCGCTCCTTCGGCCAGAGCAACCTCTACCTGATGCTTGGCGATGACAGGCCGAGCGATAGAAGTCCCGAGCAGATACTTATGCTCATAGACGGCCCCAGCGCGGACGGTAGGGAAGACATACTCATTGAGGAACTCTTCGCGCAGATCTTTGACGATGGCTTTCTTTGCGCCAGTGGCATATGCCTTGGCGACGACCGCATCGATGTCATCGCCCTGGCCAACATCAGCGATGAAGGCGATTACGTCGAGGCCGTAATTCTCATTGAGCCACGGAATAATGATAGAGGTATCAAGACCGCCGGAGTATGCGAGAACAACTTTGTCTGCCATAAAAAATCCTTTCGAAAAACTGTTCGATTAAGACAGGTCGGGACGCTTGCGCGCATTGCGACCACGGTTGCTGGAGATTCGTTTTGCGCCTCCGAGCAGCATCAGAAGAAGAGCTTTTTGAGCATGCATACGGTTCTCCGCCTGGTCGAAGACAACCGACTGCGGCCCATCAAGGACTGCGTCTGTTACCTCGGCATTGCGGTGTGCCGGAAGGCAGTGCATGAAAACTGCATCCGCTTTCGCATAAGACATCAGTGCCTCATTCACCTGATAAGGCTTAAAGATCGGCGCGCGCTTAGTGGCCTCGTGCTCCGAGCCCATGCTGGTGCAGACGTCGGTGTACACGGCATCTGCACCGGTCACGGCTTTGATGGGGTCTTGCATGAGTGTGATGCTGCCGCCGGTTGATTCGCTGATCTCGATCGCCTTATGAATAATTTCGAGCTTCGGGCCGAAACCTTTGGGCGATGCGATCGTGCAGTGCGCACCGAGTTGCGCGGCAGTGAGCATCAGGGAGTGACACACATTATTCCCATCGCCCACATACGCAAACTGCAACCCCTCGACGGAGCCGAATCGCTCCTCAAGGGTGAAGAAATCTGCAATAGCCTGGCACGGATGTTCAAGGTCGGAGAGCGCGTTGATGACCGGAATCTTCGAGAAGGACGCCATCTCCGTAATGGTGTCATGCGAGTAGGTGCGCAATACGAGGATGCTCATCCAACGCTCCAGATTGCGCGCCATATCCGCGAGCGACTCGCGTTCCCCCAACGGAGACTGTGTCTGGTCGACAAAGATCGCATTCCCGCCAAGTGTATTGATCGCAGCCTCGAAAGTCAGACGCGTGCGCAACGAAGCCTTCTCGAAGAACATCACCATCTGTCGAGCGTCCAACGCGTGCCGAAAATCTTCAGGGTACGTCTTCACTGCGTGAGCCAACTCCATGATCGCCGCCATCTCCTCGACTGTCAGGTCGGCGATGGAGCACAGGTCGCGACCGTTCAGCCGCTTCGATGCTTCCGCAAAAGCAGTGTCGGACTGGATTCCGAGCGTCGCAGTTTTTACTGGTGCTGGACTCTCCCCTGGAGTGATGCTGATCGTCTTGCTACCCATGTGCGTGTTCTCCTTCCAGCGCGGTGCCGGCGTGTTCTGCATGGTTGGTGAAGAGTTCGTCCAGCGCGCTGATTGTGATGTCCACATGAGCGCGCTCCAGAATATAGGGCGGCAGAAAGCGGAGCACCGTCTCACTCGTTCGATTCAGGATAATCCGCCGATCCATCATCTCCGCAGAGATTTGCTTGGCCAGTTCGGCAGAATTGAGTTCGATGCCGATCATTAGCCCCAGGCCACGTACATCTACGATGCACGCATGACGCGATGCGAGCACCTGCAACCTATCGCGGAAGTACGCTCCAACCTCATCGACATGCGTGAGCAGATTGTCACTCTCCATCACATCAAGAACTGCATGAGCAACAGCGCAGGCCAGAGGTCCACCCCCAAAGGTCGTGCCATGCATCCCCGGTGTAAACGCAGCAGCGGCTCGCTCCGTGCAGAGCATCGCGCCCATCGGAATTCCATTTGCAATCGGCTTTGCCAGCGTCGTGATATCAGGCAGAAGGCCGTAATGCTGGTAGGCGAACCACCGTCCAGTGCGGCCTAGGCCGGATTGGATCTCATCTGCCAGCAGCAGCGCTCCAGTTGAATTGCAGAGCTCACGCGCGACCGCGAAGAACTCCTGCGAAACAGGATGAATGCCACCCTCTCCCTGCACCGGCTCGATGCAAATGCCGCAGACATCGGAGGAAAATTTCGCCCGGAGATCCTCTACATCGTTGAAGCGGACAAACTCGACGTCCGGCATTACTGGGGCGAAAGGTTCGCGATACTTCTCCTTGTGAGTCGTCGCAACGGAGCCGATACTGCGGCCATGAAAACTGTGCTCAAGCGCAAGAAACCTTGTGCCGATATTCTTTCCTTCGCTCCGCAATAAGCCCGCGTGAGCGCGGGCCAGCTTGAGGGCGGCCTCCCATGCTTCGGTTCCGCTGTTGCAGAAAAATACGCGATCAAGCCCGCTCAGCTCGGTGAGCCGCAGAGCGAGTGGTGCTGTCCCCTCGTGATAAAAGAGGTTCGAAGTATGGATGAGCTTCGCGCTCTGGTCGCGGATCGCGGCTTCGATCGCAGGATGCCCATACCCAAGCGCAGAGACGCCGATGCCGCTGAGCAGATCGAGATAGTCGGCACCGCTCTCGTCGCGTAAATAGACACCCTCACCACTAACGAAAAGATAGGGGTTCCGTTCATATGTTTGCAGAAGGAGTTTCTTCTCCGCTGCCTGAATTGATGCCAGTCTCATGCGACCATGACCTCCGTTCCATCGTTGACGCGTGTCGAGCAGATATCGGGCAGGAGTGCCGCCGCTTCCGCAGGTAGGATGCGTACGCGCTTGACGCCATGCATCAAGGCATCGCGGCAGGCGTGCAACTTCGGTAGCATTCCACCGGAGATCACTGCCTGCTTCTCAAGTGTTGGGATTTGAGCAAGCGTTAGCCATCGCAGGACATTACCATCCGCGCCTTTGACGCCGGGAACATCGGTGAGAAAGACCAGCGCATCGGCAAGCGTGCAGACTGCACAGGCCGATGCCATCTCATCCGCGTTGATGTTGTAGTACTCCCCATCGAAGCCGAGCGCGATCGACGAAATCACCGGAACCGCTCCCATCTTCCAGATAGCGTCAAGCCAGCGCGGGTCCGCGGCAGCGATCTCTCCGACAAATCCGAGATCAGGGGTTGTCTTCTTCTTGCGCGCGCGAAAGACATGCCCGTCGCCGCCCGACAATCCCACAGCAGCCTGTCCGTGTGTTCCGAGAGCAGCGACAAGCGCCTTGTTCACGCGTCCCGCAAGTACCATCAACGCTGCATCCCTCGTCTCTGCATCGGTAACACGCAGGCCGGAGATGAACTCGCTTTTCTTGCCCATCTGTGCCAGTGTGCGCGTCAACTGCACGCCGCCGCCATGCACGACAGCAACCTGGTTGCCATCCTTGACGAGTTCGGCAATCGCCTTGCCGCAGGTGTACAGCAACTCTTTATTTTCGAGGGCGGCACCGCCCAGCTTCACGACAAATTTCACAGCAGTCCCTCCGCCTCTGGCCAGCCACACATCAGGTTCATGTTCTGTACCGCCTGGCCAGCTGCGCCCTTCAATAGATTATCGAGACAGGAGACCAGCACCAGACGCTTTCCATCCTTTGCCAGCTCAAAGCCCAGGTCGCAAAAGTTCGTTCGTACGACATGCTGAATTTGGGGTAGCGCAGGAGTCGCATGTATCCGTACCAGCGGACTGTCCTTATAAAAGTCTCTAAGCAAAACTGCAACTGCATCAGGCGTCGTGACTTCTTTTAGACGAAGGTAAATCGTAGATAAAATGCCACGAGGAATTGGTAGCAGATGCGGCGTAAATTGAATCTGGCTGGCATCAAGATGCAATTGTTCGAGCAACTCGCCGGTATGGCGATGGCCGAAGACGTTGTACGCGGAAAGATTATCTGCGGCATACATGAAGTGCGTCTTTGCGGTTGCCGCCTTTCCCGCGCCGCTGACGCCCGACTTCGCATCGCAGATGATTCCGTGATCGATATCGACGATCCCAGCCTGCAACAGGGGAGCAAGCGCAAGGATGATCGAGGTCGAATAGCAACCGGGGTTTGCAACCAGACGCGCTGTTGCGATCTTATTGCGGTGTAACTCGGGCGCACCAAAGATCGCCTCAGCCTGTAGCTCCCTGGCCAAAACCGGGTCCACATCTTCGAGCTTATAGACGGCCCGAAGATCATCCTGCTGTAAGCGCCATGCTCCGCTCAGGTCGACGACGCGTATTCCGCGCGCCAACGCCTCGGGTGCCCATTTGCGCGACTGCTCATGCGGCAGTGCAAGAAAAAGAATGTTCGTGCCGCGCTCGACCAGATCGTCCCAATCGAACGGATGCACCGGATCGATCGGGCCATCATGCGTTGCGAGCTGGGGATGCAAATCCGTAAGCGACGTGCTCTGCATCTCTCCCGCTCTTCCATAAAACACGGGGCGCGAAAATTTCAAGCGTGGATGATGTAGCAACAACCGAGCCAACTCCGCACCCGCATATCCGCTCACGCCTGCGACAGCGATAGGAACGCTTCCGTACTCTCCATCCACGATTTTTCTTGTCAATTCCATGTCAGCCAATCAACTCATCCATTCTCATCTTCAACACGCTTGCCTTTTTCTCATCCGGGCAGATGATGAGCACGGTGTCGTCTCCTGCAATCGTGCCGACGACCTCGGGCCAGTCCTCATAGTCGATTCCGGCGGCAATGGGCTGCGCACCGCTGGTGATCGTAATCAGTACCAGCAGGTTCGCGGCCTGCCTGACTTCAAGGCCGAAGCTCCGCAGCACATCTCGGATTCCCGGAAGGTCGTCCTCTTCCGCTACAGCAGAAGCAGGTAACGAGTAGCCGGAAGGTCCTTTCGAAAGCCGCAATTCGTGAATATCGCGCGATAACGTCGCCTGGGTCACATGAAATCCGCGTTCCGCCAGCTTGCGGCGCAGTTCATCCTGATTGGCAATGGCAGACTGAGCCAATAGTTCACGGATTTCGGTATGACGTTGTAGTTTCATCTGCTAGAAATAGAAATATCCTGATCTCGTTGATGCCCTGTGAATTCCTTGGTTAGGTCGATCTCCGCTAGTGCATAAAGATACATTATCATGTATAAATATGCATATACGCTAGTCCTGTCGATAAATTTTCTCAAATTCTGTGAAGGGTCGCGGCCACGAGGCATGTCGCCGCGAAGTATAGTGAGCTATGAACAGGTACAACACATCAGTTTCTGCTTCTTCATGTCGTGAGTCCGCTGTGGTAGCGCGCCGACAATCTTCGCTCATCGACGAGCGTTTTGACCATGATTCCTGTGGTGTAGGTTTTGTGGCCTCCGTAGCCGCGACCCCGTCCCACGAGATCCTTCAGCAGGCACTCACGGCGCTCGAGCGCCTGGCCCATCGCGGTGCCATTGCGGCGGACGGCAAGAGCAGCGACGGCGTCGGTGTGATGACCGCCGTGCCTCGTACTTTGCTGGTGAAGGCTGCCGGTCTCAACCTGATGCCGGAGCAGACTCTCGGTGTCGGCATGCTCTTTATTCCGGCGGATGAAACACGCGCCGAAGCTCTTCTGGAGAGCTGCCTGTCTTCGCATGATCTGAAAGCCGTAGCATGGCGGGACGTTCCCATACGGACGGAGTGTCTTGGCGAAATCGCCCTCGGCACGATGCCAAAGATCCGTCAGGTCCTTATTGTCGATGCCGCTAATGCCGATGTCTCTGCCATGGAGCGTCGCCTCTATCTCGCGCGCAAGCAGTTTGAGCGCATGCACGAGCAGGGCAAGCTAACGGGGTATATCTGTTCACTCTCATCCCAGACGCTGGTCTACAAGGCCATGTGCATCGGCAAGCTACTGCCTGAGTTCTACCCCGACCTCGCTTCACCGGACTACGTTACCCCCTTCGCGGTCTTCCACCAGCGCTACGCGACAAATACGCTTCCCACCTGGCATCGCGCCCAGCCAGGGCGCAGCCTTGCTCACAACGGCGAGATCAACACTGTCTGGGGAAACCGCGCTCGCATGGCCGCCCGTGACTCCACGCTTCCCGTCGAGTGCAAGCCTGTCCTGACCAAGGGCGGCACAGATTCGACCAGTCTGGACGAGGCGATCGAGTTGCTTTCACGCAACGGACGCACGCTTTCAGAATCCATCCGCATTCTGCTGCCGCCCGCTGCCGTTGGTCATCAGTCTTCCTCTTTTCTTCGCTATCACACCGATTGCGCCGAGCCCTGGGATGGTCCAGCGGCGATCGCCTTCAGCGATGGCCAGGTCGTCGGAGCGGTTCTGGACCGCAACGGTCTGCGTCCATGCAGGTTCGCAATCACGAGCGACGGCCTAGTCGTTGCCGGCTCCGAGACAGGCTTGGTCGATCTCGACCCAGACAAGGTCACACACAGCGGCCGCCTTGGTCCCGGACAGATGCTGGTCGTCGATCTGTCTGCACACAAGGTTTATGAGGATGAAGAGCTGCTGGAGCTCTTCGACGCCGGTGCCACCTACGCGAAGCTGGTTGAGGATGCGCCTCTGACGCCTCTTGCAGTTGCGGTGCCGGAGACGGACGTGTTGGCCGCCCTGCAGCGCGGCTTCGGATACACCCGCGAAGACGTCAAGATGATCCTCCAGCCTATGGCCGTCGATGGCAAGGATGCCGTCTGGTCGATGGGCGACGATACGCCGCTTGCCTTCCTCGCACGCTCCCCACGCCCGGTCTATGCCTTCTTCCGGCAGCGTTTTGCGCAGGTAACAAATCCGGCGATCGATCCCTTGCGCGAGGCCTGTGTTGTTTCGCTGCACACGCGGCTTGGCCCCTGGCCCCACATGCTGGACAAGAACGCGCCGCTCCCCGGCCTGTCGTTGTCTTCGCCTTTTCTCTCGCTTGGACAGGTTGCTGCGTTACGCCAGAAGGAGCACGCTCACGCGTCCGAGCTTCGTATGAAGGAGCTACCCTGCGTCTTCCCAGCGGAGCAGACCCTTACCCAGGCACTCGATACGCTTGCGTCTCAAGCGATCGAGCTGGTGCGTGACGGCGGTGCCCGCATCCTCATGTTGACTGATCGTGCAGCCACCGCGGCTCATCTGCCCATTCCTATGGCGATGGCGACCGGCGTCGTCCATCAGGCGCTTGTCGCTGCCGGTCTGCGGACTCTCGCAGGTCTCGCGGTCGAGGCCGGCGATTGCCGCGACATCCATCACGCCGCCATCCTCATCGGCTACGGCGCAGGAGCGGTCTGTCCATGGCTCGCGCTTGAGACAGCATTGAGCCTCGCCCCCGCAGGCGTTGATCCAGCCGAGTGCGAGAGGAAGATGCTCAAGGCGCTGGATGCCGGGCTCGCAAAGGTCATGTCGAAGATGGGAATCTCTGTCGTCGACAGTTATCGTGGCGCGCATCTCTTCGATATCCTCGGCCTGCACGCGAGCGTCGTCGACCGCTGCTTCGTCGATACTCCCGCACCGCTCTCCGGTATCGGTTTCGCCGAGCTTGAGCGGCAGCTGCGCGAGACCTGGCGGGCAGCTCCTGCCGATGCTGCGCCTTCGGCCGATCTCCCTGACTATGGATGGGTCCGCTTCCGCAAGACAGAGCTGGCCGAGCCTCACGCATGGCAGCCGGGGACGGTCAAAGCGCTGCAATCAGTCGTCGGCAGTGCACGCGGGGTGGCTTTACCCGCCGATCCGACCAATGCCTTTGCAATCTACTCTCGCGATGTTGCCGCCCGCAATCCTGCTGTTCTCCGGGATCTGCTGGAGATCCGTCCCGCAGGTGTAGAGCTTCCCCTTGGTGAAGTCGAATCCACGGCTAGCCTGTGCAAGAAGTTCATCGCCAGCGCGATGTCGCTAGGCTCCCTCAGTCCAGAAGCTCACCAGACAATCACCATGGCGATGAATATGCTCGGTGGTCGCTCGAACACAGGAGAGGGTGGGGAAGACCGCGACGTGTACAAGCTGCATCCTGTGGAGACACACTCAAATGACGGCCTCAGCTCCATGCAGGCCCGCACTGCGGGTGCAACGGCACTGGCCGAGCCGGTTGTACAGGCCGCCTCAGTCTCCGAGCTCCTGTTGAACAACAAGATCAAACAGGTCGCCTCGGGCCGGTTCGGTGTCACCGCGGAGTACCTCGCTCACGCAGAAGAGATTGAGATCAAGGTGGCCCAGGGCGCGAAGCCCGGTGAAGGTGGTCAGTTGCCCGGCTACAAGGTGAGCGGCCTCATTGCACGCCTTCGCCACGCCCAACCAGGCGTTTCGCTCATTTCGCCTCCGCCGCATCACGACATCTACTCCATTGAGGACCTCGCCCAGCTCATCTTCGATCTCAAACGCGTCAATCCGCGTGCGGCTGTCGGCGTCAAGCTCGTTTCGAGCTGTGGCGTAGGCACCGTCGCCGCCGGAGTCGCGAAGGCTTACGCGGACTTCATCGTCATCGCCGGAAACACCGGCGGAACGGGAGCTGCGGCGCTCTCGAGCATCAAGTATGCAGGCAATCCGTGGGAGCTTGGCCTGGCAGAGGCTCAGCAGGTTCTGATGGAGAATGGCATGCGTGGCCGTGTCCGTCTGCGCACCGATGGTGGTCTCGCCACGGCACGCGATGTGCTCATCGCCGCCTTGCTTGGTGCGGACGAATACGCCTTCGGTACAGCCGTTCTGGTTGTCCTGGGCTGCGACATGGCGCGACAGTGTCATCTCAACACCTGTCCTACCGGCATTGCAACGCAGAAGCCTGAGCTGCGTGCCAAATTCCGTGGCAAGCCTGAGCATGTCGTTCGCTTCTTCGAGCAGCTCGCCGGCGACCTCCGGCAGTTGCTCGCGCGCTACGGGTTGCCCTCCATCGAAGCGGCCGTCGGCCGTACCGATCTGCTGGAACAGGTTCGTTTTGATGGGAACCTCGATCTCCAGCCCCTGCTCGCGCAGGTAAGCGAGGGGCCGACGCGTTGGGAGGGTGGACGAAACGATCGTCCCTCCTCACATCTCGCGCTGGATGAGCCCTGGATCGAGCCTGCATTGGCGGCGATTCTCGATGGTGTGCCCTATGTGGTCAATTCGCCCATCGCCAACTGTGATCGTGCCATTGGAGCCCGGCTGGCTGGCGAAATCTCGCTCCAGCGCGCCCAGGCCGACGTCTCGGTCAATGTCACCTTCAATCTCCAGGGAGTCGCAGGGCAATCCTTCGGTGCATTCGCTGTCGAGGGGATGAAGCTCGTACTCGACGGGCAGGCCAACGATTTTGTCGGTAAGGGCCTCTCAGGAGGCGAGCTCGTCATCCGGGCTCGTGGTCTTGCCGCAAAAGACAGCGGCAACCATGTAATCCTCGGCAACGTGGCTCTCTATGGAGCGACCTCCGGCTATCTCTTTGCCGCCGGACGCGCGGGCGAACGGTTTGCTGTCCGCAACTCGGGCGTTATCACCGTAGTCGAAGGTGTTGGAGACCATGGTTGCGAGTACATGACCGGCGGTACGGTCGTCGTCATGGGCCGTGCCGGCATGAACTTCGGTGCTGGAATGACCGGTGGTCTGGCTTGGATCTACGACGCGGACGGTTCCTTCGTACTCGGTCAGCGTTACCACCCCGAGTTCGTCACCGTCGATAGCTTCACCGAGGCTGATCCCGAGTCTCAGGAGAGCCTGAAGTCCCTCATCACCCGCCATGCAGAGGATTCCGCAAGCAGCCTTGCGCTGACCATGCTAGCGGATTGGCCGAAGAGTGCGGCAGCCTTTGTAAGGCTTACTCCGAAGCCCCAGGTCTAACCCTCCTCTAACCCACAAGGGCGGAGCGCCGATTTGGCGGGCCGCCCTTGCGGGTTTCGGTAGAAGGGAAATCCTCTTTCGTATAAAAATTCACTTTGTCATGCTGAATTCCCATTCAGTATTGGCAAAGCTTCTCACATTCATTAGAGTGACCTGACTGGAGATTTCCAGCGGATGAGGTCGGTCTGAAGCGGACAGGTTCGAAAGCGGGAATCAAAGCAAGTGCAATTACCGGAGAGGGTATGGCTGCGTCAGCCGCGTCCTTGAAGGAGAAATACCAGCGCATTCTCGATGCGGCTGTTGAAGTCATTGCGGAGAATGGCTATTTCAACTCGCCCGTAAGCGCAATCGCGGCCCGTGCGGGTGTGGCCGATGGAACCATCTACCTCTACTTCAAGAGTAAGGATGATGTTCTGCGTACCGCGATCGATGCAAGCTTCAACCGCTTCCACCAACAAGTGCTTGAACAGTTTGAGACGATCACCGATCCCCGGGAACAACTCCTATACATTGCCCAGGTTCACCTCGATACAAGCACCGCGGATCGCAATATGGCGATTCTGATGCAAACCGAGGTGCGCCAAAGCGCCAGGTTCATCGCCGAGTTCTCCCATCACCATCTGGTCAAGTATATTCAGCTTGTTCGCGAGGTCATCCGGCGCGGACAGTCTCAGGGCATCTTCCGCAAGGATGTCTCCGACGGCATCGTGGCACACTGCATGTTCGGCGCAATCGACGAGCTCCTCAGCTCCGCTGTATTCACAGGGCGCATCTATGATGCGAAGACAACCGCGGCACAGGTCCTCAATGTGCTGCTGAACGGGATCACGTCAGGCAGGGAACATGCTTCTTAATGTAGCGACGGTCAACGATGTCTTCGCGCGAATCAGCGTGCGTGGTGAGCAAACAGTCATGGTATGGCAGGACTCCGATGGAGCGTGGAAGCCTATCTCGTCTGCCGAGCTGTATGGAAGGGTACGGGCTCTGGCCGATGTATTGACGGCATGGGGCATTATCAAAGGAGATCGAGTTGCTCTGCTCTCAGAGAATCGATGGGAGTGGGCCGTAACCGATTTTGCAACGTTGGCGCTTGGCGCTGTCGATGTGCCGCTCTATCCAACTTTGACGGCGGAGCACGTCGGCTACATGCTTCGCGACTCCGAGGCCAAAGTCGTCATCGTCTCCTCCGCCGAGCAGTACGCGAAGATTGCCGAAGCGGGAGACCTGCCCGCGCTCGAGCACGTCGTCGTCATGGACTCGGGCAGTTTTGCCAACGCAGAGAGCTTCGCTGCACTCATGTCAGGCGCACCCGAACGGAAGACGGCGAACGTCGATTTCGATGCACAGGTCAAGTCCATCACGCCCGCTGACCTGGCCACAATCATCTATACCTCAGGCACAACGGGCGAGCCCAAGGGAGTCATGCTCACGCACGGCAACCTCGGTAGCAACATCAATATCTCTACCGGCCCGATGGGCTTCAACGGTACCGATAGCTGCATCTCGTTCCTGCCGCTCTCGCACGTCACCGCACGCCACACCGACTACGCTCTTATCTGCCAGGAGGTCCGGCTTGCCTATTGTCCGAAGTTCGATCAACTCGCGCCCTCCATGCAAGCGGTCAAACCCACCATCTTTCTTGCGGTCCCGCGTGTCTACGAGAAGATCCGCCAGGCCGTAGAAGGGAAGTCGGCGCACTCTCCCCTCAAGTCACGTATCTTGCGCTGGGCGATTGGCGTAGGCAAGAAACATCGTCAGGAGACACTAGAGGGGAAGACTCCCAGCTCACTGAGCTGGAAGCTGGCGAACAAGCTCGTCTTCTCGAAGATTCGCACGGCCTTTGGCGGCTGCGCCCGGACCTTCATCTCCGGTGGTGCGCCGCTTGGCATGGACACCGCCGGTTGGTTCGCCGACGCCGGCATCCGCATCCTCGAAGGTTATGGTCTAACGGAGACCTCGCCGGTGATCGCGGTCAACTATCCCGAAGCCTACCGGATCGGCACAGTAGGTAAACCGCTCTCCAACATGGAGTGCCGTTTTGCTCAGGATGGAGAGTTGGAGGTTCGCGGCCCGGCGGTCTTCAAAGGTTACTGGAAGAAGCCAAAAGAGACCGAAGAAGCCTTCACACCCGATAGCTGGTTTAAGACTGGCGATATCGGTGCCATCGATCGAGATGGGTTCCTCTCGATCACAGACCGCAAGAAAGAGCTGTTGAAGACGAGCGGAGGAAAGCTGATCGCACCGCAGCCGATCGAAAACAAGCTGAAGGCTAACACCTTTGTTGCACAGGCAGCACTCGTCGGTGACAAACATAAGTTCGCATGTGTTCTCATCTCGCCGAACTTTGCCGCGTTGGAAGGTTGGGCAAAGGGGCAGGGTCTGTCAACGAGCGACCGCAACGTGCTGTCGAAGGACCCCAAAGTGGTCAAGCTCTATCAGGACATCGTCGATCAGGTGAACCGCAGCCTCTCTCAGTACGAAAGCATGAAACGCCTCACCGTTGTTCCCGACGAGTGGAGTGTAGAGGACGGAACCTTGACACCGAGCATGAAGATGAAGCGCCGCGTGGTCGAACAGCGCTACGCAGCCCAGATTGCGGATTTCTATGCAGACGAGGCGACCTCAACCAGGTAATGGGTAGGTATCACTCCTAAAAATTCACTGACAAGAGCCAAGCTGATCTATAGATAAGCGAAGAGCCTCCTGTCATTTGCAGGAAGCTCTTCGTGTAACTTCCTTATTGCGAACAGGGTTTCCCGTGATCGGCATGGGCACCCATTGCTTTGGCGTCAGCCTCCGACATGTACTTCCCTTGTTTCGTCGTGCCATAGTTTGCGGTACCTTGGCAGTGGTACACCTTGGATGAGGTATTCACCCAAACCAAGCCTGGGCCACCACCGGCAGCGGCAACTTTGCTGCTCCCGGAAGAGGCTGGGGTCGGTGTTGGTTTCGCGGGCTGAGGTGCCGAAGCTGCGACTGCTGCTGGCTTTGTTGTGGGTTGAGGTGCCGAAGCGGGGACTGGTGCTGGTTTGGTTGTGGCTGCTGGTGTTGTTGCCGGAGCAGACGCTCCCGTTGTGGCATACCACGTTTGAATACCCTTGTGACCTCGACAAGCCCCGGACTTGCTTGCTGCTGTTGTGTAGGAGCCATCTTTGCATTGTCCGGTAGAACCCGCAGGAGCTTGCGCAACCAACAAGATTGGAGCGAAAGCCGCCGCCGCAGCTGCCGCTAGCCATAGTTTCATTTTCATGTCGTCACCATCCCAAAGAGAATAATAAAGACCAGAGAGAGCCTGTTGCTCCGGCGGGATAATACTACCTCGGCAGATAAAGGCTCTCGGAAAATAATTTCGATTATTTCAGTCCGCGATGATGCATGCCCCGAAATAAATAAAAAAGCTATTGGAATGTGCAGGCTCATGAGCGCAGGGAGGTGGGACGTGAGAGGGTGGGCTCAAATTGAACGGTCCTGTCATCCCGAACAACAAATTCGAAGCACTACAGTGCAGAATCATGTCGCGAGTTCACAGACCCGGATCAGGAAAAGACCGTTTCACATCGGATGATGGGATAGGACTTTCCCGGTATTGCTGGGATCGAAAGGCTTCCAAAAAACGAAGAGGCGCACTCCAAGTGCAGCTTACGAAACAACCCGACGAACAGAACCCCACCGCTTTGACACATGCGTACGGTCAGGGTGGGGTTCTGTTTCTGTCAGTCTGTAATAGCTTGATGCACCCGCCTTACCTTCTCTTCACCACGTTGGCTTGAACGACACCAGGACAGACACGAAGATGACACCATATAGGATTACCAGCAGCGGCCACCACCGATCCAACCAGGATCCCGATTCACTCGACGAACTCATCTCAATATTCTCCTTTACCTACTTCCAAATCCTAACTGAAAACCAACGCTATGCTCAATGAAGAACCCCGTCTTAAGACGAAGGCCGCACATAGTAATTTCTGAACTTTCCGGTCAGGGTGCGAAGCAATTTATGGAGCTAGGCGCTGCATTATCCTCGAGCGGTCGATGGGGCATCTCGCACAAGCCGCCTATCGAGCGACGGCTTGCCGAGCACATGCCCGAACGCCATGGTTCCGAGATACTATTAGCCATCATCCAATGCGGGCAACAACCCAATCCGGAACTCACCCGTCTCTTCGGCAATCTGTCAAAGAGGCCCTCCGCGGCAGCCATCAGGACTACACGACAGGCAGCTTGAATCGGTCCATCCTTCTGCTTGCCATTCCGATGGTCCTGGAGATGGTACTCGAATCGCTTTTTGCGGTGGTTGACGTCTTCTGGGTGAGCCGGCTCGGTCCTGACGCGGTCGCCACGGTGGGCCTCACTGAGTCGGTTCTCACTCTGATCTTCGCCATAGGGATGGGTCTTGGCATGTCGACGACCGCCATGGTCGCGCGCCGCATTGGCGAGAAGGATGCCGACGGAGCCGCCATATCGGCGGTCCAGGCTGTATTCCTGGGGCTCGTCGTTTCACTCTCTCTCGGCATTCCGTTCTTTATGCTCGCGCCTCGGATACTGGGGCTTATGGGCGCGTCGCCAGCTATCATTGCCAGCGGAGCTAACTACACCCGGATTGTGCTCGGCGGTTCGGGCATTGTTCTCATGCTCTTCCTGAACAACGCTATCTTCCGAGGCGCTGGTGATGCTGCCATTGCCATGCGTCTGCTTTGGGTCTCGAACATACTCAACCTGATTCTCGACCCATGTCTCATCTTTGGCCTTGGCCCATTTCCGAGAATGGGTGTCACCGGTGCCGCGCTCGCTACATTCAGCGGGCGCGGCATCGGTGTTCTCTATCAGTTCTATCGACTTGGCAAGGGGACAGAACGGCTCCATATACTGTCGCGTCACATGCGGTTGCAGGGCACGGTTCTATGGCGCCTGATGCGTGTCTCAATGTCCGGTATCCTACAGTTCCTTATTAGCCAGGCGAGTTGGATCGGTCTCGTTCGTATTGTTAGCCTCTTCGGTGCCTCGGCCCTGGCTGGTTATACGATCGGTATTCGCATTGTGATCTTTGCGATCTTACCCTCCTGGGGTTTGAGCAACGCTGCTGCCACCTTGGTCGGGCAGAACCTGGGTGCAGGACATCCTGATCGCGCCCGCAATGCAGTCTGGCGAACAGGCTTGTGGAACATGATCTTTCTTGGCTCCGTCGGGATTGTCTTTATCGCCTTCGCCCCCTGGATCATAGGTCTCTTCACCCGCGACCCCGCAGTGATGCCGATCGCTGTCGATTGTTTACGAATCTTTAGCTGCGGGAATATCGCCTATGCCTACGGTATGGTGCTTCTACAAGCATTCAACGGAGCAGGCGACACGGTCACACCCACCTATGTCAACCTCTTTGGCTTTTGGATCTTGGAGATCCCGCTGGCATGGTGGCTGGCAATGAAAACCCGGATGCATGTCAACGGTGTTTTCGTCTCAGTCGTCGTTGCGCAATCAGCGATCGTCCTCATCAGCCTCATCCTCTTCCGTCAGGGAAGATGGGCTAAGCAGCGCATCTGAAGAGTGAACATTGAACAGTGTCGTCGCAGGATTGTTTCCGAGTAACTGGCTGCCAGAACGTTGTCGAATGAGGGAAGCGTAACCGTCTATTCGGGAGTTTGGTGGCGAGATGGGCGTTTTATCGGGAGTGATCGCACTCTATTGCCTTCCGGGGCAGAATTGCAAGTGCGATGAAAAAAATGTCAGACTTGCCATGTGAGCCAGCTAGGGAAAATAGATGAACATCCTTTCGTACGGAACGCACTAGCAAAGGGTGTAGAGATAGATGCCTCATTGGGCGGCTCTCCCTCGATGTTGACATCGAAATATGATCGTGAGCCCGACGAGCACGAATATTTCCTCATTGAGGTTGCTGCCTCAATGGCCAATCTACTCACTCTATGCCAGCAACTTGATCAGATCCCGATTCTTATAGGCAATCATCGTCAGACTTCTGCGATGGATAAGGCATATATAAATCGACATTCGCTGATCGTCTACCATCTGGAGAACTACATAATACGGACACAGGGGCTACTGGATCGTGTACTGAAGCTCGTCAATTCCGCTTTCCATTTGACCAACAGTCCCCAAAACTGTCGATTCGCTGTAGTGGTTCAAAATGTGAAGGTGCAGGTCTCCGATGTCCATGAGCCGCTGAAGAAGCTGAATAAACTCTTGGCTAGATACTCAGGAGTGCGAAACGAAATTGTTCACCATCACTCGATTAAGGATGACGCGTTGCGTCGCTTAGACATGTATTTTCTTCTTGAACGGTGGGAGAAACTTTCTAAGAAGGAACACCCAATCGAATTCCAGGAACACATCAAAGACACGATCTTTGAAGTGCTCTGGTTCAAGAAGAGAGAACTTATGGCTTTCAACGATGAAATGTGTGTGGTTGTTTCTTTAATACTTGACAAACTCGAGCCCTATTATCGACGCGAGGAACACACGTTGGAATTGCGTCTATCCAAAGCTAAAGAACAGATTTGTTAGGTTCTATCCCCAGCATTCGCCAAAGAAATGCTTTTTCACAACGAATCGGCCGGAATCAACGAGTCGCCGATCAGTAACGATATGTCGGCATAGGGGAAGCAATCTGTTTCCAGACTCACGGGCTGTCCGAAAATAAGCAGCCTTCTCTTTCGTCGCGGTGTCGTCTCTTTTCCACTTATCTTCGCCGAACCTACGTGATTGTCGAATACAGGAAAGCTATGACACGTCCATTCGAATAGAATTCAAGTCTCAGGATGATGACAGACAAAATGCCACCAAAGCACATCAATACGCCGCGTCAGGTTCTCTTCGCCAGCATGGTCGGGACGACCGTCGAATTCTTCGACTTCTACATCTATGCCACGGCAGCGGTGCTTGTCTTCCCGCGCCTCTTCTTCCCGGCATCCGATCCCGCCTCCTCTACGCTAGCCTCACTTGCCACCTTCGGCATCGCCTTCCTCGCACGGCCGATCGGTTCCGCACTCTTCGGCCACTTTGGCGATCGCATCGGCCGCAAGAAGACACTGGTTCTCGCTTTGTCGACCATGGGCCTGTCAACCTTCGCCATCGGAATTCTTCCCGGCTACCATGCCATCGGCATCACCGCACCTCTGCTGCTTGCTCTCTGCCGCTTCGGCCAGGGCATCGGGCTTGGCGGTGAATGGGGCGGCGCTGTTCTGCTTGCCATAGAAAACGCCCCGCCGAATAAGCGAGCCCTCTACGGTATGTTCCCGCAACTCGGTGCTCCCATCGGCTTCCTGCTCTCCGGAGGGACCTTCCTCCTGCTCTCGCGTTGGCTCACTGACAAACAGTTCTTCGCCTTCGGTTGGAGGCTTCCATTCCTTGCTAGCGCCGTCCTGGTGCTGCTGGGGCTCTACGTTCGCCTGACGATCACCGAAACACCCGTCTTCCAGGCATCGCTCCAACGCGCCGAGCAGGTAGGCGTTCCCATCCTTACCGTCTTGCGCCGCCACACCCGTGCACTCGTGGCCGGCATTCTTGTCTGCCTCGCGACCTTCGTCCTTTTTTACCTGATGACAGTCTTCGCACTGTCCTGGGGAACCACCGCTCTCCACTACAGCCGCGGCAACTTCCTACTCATCCAGCTCTTCGGCATTCTCTTCTTCGCACTCACGATTCCCATCTCCGCGTTGCTTGCCGAACGTGGGAGACGTCCTGTCATGCTCGGAGTCACAGGGCTCATCGCTCTCTTTGGTCTTGTCCTTGCTCCACTCTTCACCGCCGGTACTACCGGAGCCGTCTTCATGATGGCCCTGGGGCTGGCTCTCATGGGCCTTACCTATGGACCAC
Source organism: Granulicella arctica (assembly GCF_013410065.1). Taxonomy (NCBI): domain Bacteria; kingdom Pseudomonadati; phylum Acidobacteriota; class Terriglobia; order Terriglobales; family Acidobacteriaceae; genus Granulicella; species Granulicella arctica. The sequence goes on along the minus strand of NZ_JACCCW010000002.1, from coordinate 1,307,185 downwards.
TTGGTACCGTCGTGTCGGAGCTCTTTCCAACACCCGTTCGTTACACTGGCAGTTCACTCGCCTTTAGCATGGCCGGAATTCTCGGTGCCTCGCTCGCCCCCTATATTGCTACATGGCTCGCCAAGACCTATGGCTTGCAATACGTCGGCTACTACCTCACGGCCTCTGCAATCCTTACCTTTTTCGGTCTAATCCTGATCCGCGAAACAAAAGACAGCGATCTTACCGATTCACCTAATTGAAAGGTTTTCACTATGGCTACCGTAAAGCTTTGGACTGACGAAGAAGTCTCAGCCAATGCTCGCGTAAAAGCAGTCTTTGATGACATACGTGCCACCCGCAAATCTGATTTTGTAAATAATTTTTGGCGGGCACTTGCTAGCCAGCCGGTACTTCTGGAGCGAACATGGTCAAGCATCAAAGAAGTCATGATCGAGCCAGGTACGCTCGATCCACTCACCAGGGAATTGATCTATATCGCCGCATCGACGATCAACAATTGTAGCTACTGCGTACATTCCCATACCGCAGCAGCCCGGGCCAAGGGACTCACGGACCAGCAGTATTCTGAGTTGCTAGCGGTAATTGGCATGGCAGCCGAAACCAATGCGCTGGCAACAGCCCTCCAGATACCCATCGATCCAGAATTCTCAATCGGATAGTAAACCGCTTCTCCAATCTACTTCCTGCCCTTGCTCCCGCTACCAACTACAGCGATCGGAGGCGCTTCGAACTCCTTGTCCATCCAATGCTTCAGAGCGTCAATGCTCTCCGGCCGGCCCAGAAAATCCTGTACCAGCTGCGCAGCTGGCTTCGAGCTGCCCGGTTCCAGGACTGCCTTCCGATATCGCAATGCAGCCGGCCCATCCAGCAGGTTATTCGGATCAAACGCGGCGAAGAAATCTACCGCAATGACCTTGTCCAGCACATACGTGTAATAGTTCGATGAGTACCCCGTAAGGTGCGTAAACGACGCATAAAAATGATCCCCGGCGACAAACTGATAAGGACTAAATCGCACGTAATCCTCCTTCAGCGTCGTATAGAAGTTCAACGTGTCAGGGTTACGATCATGCACCTGAAGCGCGTAGTTCGAATACAGAAGCTGTTGTTGCACCCAGCGCCCACGACCGAAGTAACTCGCGCGGTTCATCTGCGAGATCAACGCAAGCGGCATCGCCTGACCCGTCTTGTAGTCCTTCGCAAAGCTCTGTAGGATCGTCGGATCGTGGAACATCTCTTCCAGCATCTGCGAAGGTGCTTCAACAAAATCCCCTTCCGTGGTCACGCCGCTCTGTCCTGCCCAGTGCTGTTTGCCGCCAAGCACCTCATGCATCATGTGTCCAAACTCGTGGAAGAAAGTGACGACCTCATCGAACTGCATCAATCCAGGGTCGCCAGCAACTCCTCCCGAAAAATTGCACACCAGTGTCGTCTCCGGCAACTGCTCGCCCTTCATTCCCGGTACCAGTCCGCTCTCTGAGAACCACTTGTCCTTGCCCTCGCGAGGATGCATATCCAGATAGATCCGCCCCGCCTTCTGACCGCTGTCGTAGACATCATAAGCACGCACCGACGGGTCCCAGACCGGTGCATCATGGACTGCATGAAACTCCAGATGAAACAGTCGCGACGCGGTCTTCAGAACTCCCGCTTCCACTTGGGCGTACGGGAAATAAGGTCGCACACTCTGGGAGTCGAACGCATACGCAGAACGCCGGTACTGCTCATTCCAGTAGCCTGCATCCGACAGAGTCACCGGTAGAGCGCTCGGGTCCTTCGACCGGACAAAATCCTGCAACATAGCGAACTCGCGCCTTGCACGATCGCGGGAAGCCACGTCCACTTCATCCAGAAACGTTCGCATCTTCGTTGCCGAACCCATCATCTGGTCTGCCGTTGCAAGGTCCGCCCACGTTGCAAATCCAAGCGTCGTCGCCAGCTTCTGCCGCGTATCCAGTAACTGATGTAACACCGGCTCATTTGCCGGATATGCGCGATCGTTATAGGCCAAAAACATCGCCCGGCGCAGCTTCGCATTCTTCGCATAGCTCATCACCGGAGTCATGTCGGGCGAGTCGGTAGTCAATGTGATCGCCCCGCTAGCATCAGGCGTATGGCGTGCAATATAGTCTTCCGGCAGTCCCTCAAGCTCGCTCTTGTCCTTCACCGGAATCTTGCGTACGTCGTCCTGCACATTCCGGCTGAACTTCAGCGAGATCTCCGTAATCTGATCCTCGAGCTTCTTCACCGTGTCGCGAGTGATCTGGTCTTTATCGACGCCTCCCAGCCTGTACTCCAGCAGTGTGCGCTCCATGTAATGCTTCGTCGCCGCATCGGCCTGGCTGATATCCACGGCGGCAAGCGCATGATAAATCTCCTGATTCAGCGCAATCCCCGTGCTCTCAGTCGCGATCACCTGGACAAGCTCCTGCGCTTTATCGCGGACGGCCTTATCGGGATGTACCTCAAACATAATGCCGCCCTGATCCCCCGCCAGCGTCAGGTGCATCTCAGCGCGATCATACGGCAGCAGAGTGTTCTCAACCGTGCGCGGACCTTTCACTGCCAGCATCCCAGCAATCAGCCGCCGCTCTTCCGCAATCTGCCATCGCACCCAATTATCCAGCGAAGAAGCACCCTTCAAACCAACCCACGCATGGACAGGATCAACCGGTTTCACCGGGGCAGGTTCAGCGCCGCTTGCAATCAGTGAGAACGAAAACGTCACCAGCAGAACACGCAATACAAACCAAATGCAATGCACGTTGAAATATCCCTTCGTTGCCATAGTGAATACAGCTTACTCCCAGATAATTGGCTATTCGAAATGCAATCAATGCATAATCATCATCTATGACCGCTTTCCGAGCTGAAGAGTCGGACATGGGGAGAATCTGAGGCAAATGAAGCCAGGGAACACTGCTTCGTGCTCAGTTTCGAGCTGGTTGGAACGAAACCATCCGAAAACTAACCCTCGGATTGCTACAGGTTTCCAGGCCCTTTATGAGGCCGAAGACCAGCATTTACGCTGGTTTAGAAATCCCGGGACCGGTCATTCACCCAGTACGGGCGATATACTGTTAATGTGAGCAAGACTTTTTACATCGAAACCTTCGGCTGCCAGATGAACGCACATGACTCCGAAAAAGTCATCGGCACCCTGGAGCACGAAGGCTACGCCCGCGTCCAGGACGAAGCAGATGCCGGCCTGATTCTCTACAACACCTGTTCCATCCGCGACAAGGCCGAGCAGAAGGTCTTCCATCGTCTCAATGAGTACAAGAAGATGAAGGGCGAGGGCAAAAAGTTCGCCGTCATCGGCTGCGTCGCCCAGCAAGAGGGCGAAAAGATCTTCGAGCGCGCTCCCTACGTCTCTATCGTCTCTGGCTCTGCCTCCTATCGCAACCTCCCGCAGATGCTCGCCCGCCTCGAGCGCGGCGAAGAGCGCATCACCGGCCTGGACGACCGTCAAACCGATGAGACCTTCGAGACCGAGTTCGTCGCCCGCACCAACCCCCACCGCGGCTACATCACCATCATCGAAGGCTGCGACAAGTTCTGCGCCTATTGCGTCGTCCCTTACACCCGTGGCAAAGAGCGCAGCCGTGCCGCCGCCTCCGTCCTCGAAGAGGCCCGTCGCATCGCTGACCAGGGCTTCACCGAGATTCAGCTCCTCGGCCAGAACGTCAACTCCTACCTCGATCCCTCCGGCAAAATGTCCTTCGCCGAGCTCCTCGCAGCAGTAGGCAGCATCCCCGGTATCCGTCGTGTCCGTTTCACGACCTCGCACCCACGCGACTTCACCAAAGACATCGTCGACGCTATCGACGCCGTCCCCACCCTCTGCGACCACGTCCATCTCCCCGTCCAGAGCGGCTCCACCGCCGTCCTCAAGGCCATGAACCGTGAGTACACCCGCGACTGGTACCTCGAGCGTATCGCCTGGATCAAGGCAGCCCGTCGCAACATCAGCATCACCTCAGACATCATCGTCGGCTTCCCCGGCGAGACCGACCAGGACCTCGAAGACACCGCTACCCTCCTCGAAGCCGTCGGCTATGACGCCATCTTTGCCTTCAAGTACTCACCACGCCCCAACACGCCCGCCGTCGCCATGGCCGACTCTATCTCCGACGACATCAAATCCGCGCGCCTCCAGATCCTCCTCGACCGCCAGCGCGAGATTCAGCGCGTCAACTACAACCGGCACCTCGACGAGATCATGGAGCTGATGGTCGAAAGCCACAACAAATCGCGCAACCAGGTCGTAGGCCGCAGCTCGCAGAACAAGACCGTCAACTTCACCACGAACCAGCTCATCCTGCCCGCTCTCGGAAGCTACCAGCAGGTTCGCATTACGCAGACCTTCCCCAACAGCCTTCTGGGTGCAGCAGTTGAGGTCAACTAGGATGAAGCTTCACGCAGAATCCGAAGCAGTCGCTCCGACCGAGGTCGAGATGCAGATTCGCGGCCTCATGATGGACCCCGTCACCAACATGCCCATCGTCGTTCTCAAGGACGTCGCCAGCGATCTCATCCTCCCCATCTGGGTCGGCGTCTTCGAAGCCAACGCCATCGCGCTCGAACTTGAAAAGAGCACCACCCCGCGCCCCATGACGCACGACCTGCTCAAGAATCTCGCGCACGGTCTCAACGCCCGCGTCAACAAAGTCGTCGTCTCCGAGCTCCGTGACGACACCTTCTTCGCGCTCATCTGGATGGAGCAGGGAGGGGAAGTCATCGCCCTCGATGCCAGACCTTCCGACGCCATCGCGCTAGCCCTCCGCTGGGACTGTCCCATCTACGTCCATCGCGACGTGCTCAACCACGCCCGCCAGTCCGCTGACAGCTCCCCCAGCGTCAGCACCGACGAACTCCGCCAGTGGCTCGAGAACCTAAACGACGACGACATGGGCCGCTACAAGATGTAGCCCACCCAAAAACTGTCATCCTGAGCGTAGCCGAAGGACCTGCGGTTGCCTTTGCCTTTGTTCGTTTTACCTCTCCGCCTTATGCGGCAACCCAGTCAACCCATGCAACAGCCTGTCCCAAATCTCCCCGTACCGATCCCACCCACCCAGACTCTTCACGCGAAGCAGAGCTGCCTCACTCAGTCGCGACTGTAGCGCCGGATCATCCGCAATCTCCTGCAACCGCGCCGCTAACGCATCCACATCGCGATCCGCAACGATAAACCCCTCAACCCCATCCGTAAACAAGTCCTCCGCGCCCGTCGCGGTCGTCGCCAGCACCGGACAGCCACACGCCATCGCCTGCCCCTGCACCAACGCAAGCCCTTCTTCGACGCTCGTCAGCATCAGCAGATGGCTCGCGCTCATCTTCTTCGCAAGCTCCGCCTGTGGGATGGATCCCGTAAAGGTCACATGTTCCTGCGGCAGCTTGCCGAGCAGGCCACGCACATCATCTTGCACACTCCCCACGACCGTCAGACGTTTCTTCGGGTGCTTCAGCCGCGAGAACGCCTCCAGCAGATACGGTATCCCCTTGCGAAGACTCACCTGTCCGGCAAACAACACCTCGAACGAATCCGTCGGCGGCTCCACCGTTCGTGCGAACTGGTCAAGCCGCACCCCATACGGGATCACATGCACCTTCTCAGCAGGGATTCCCATTTGGATAAACGACCGCTTCGCTACACTCGACGGCACCGTAATCGCATCGGCCCGAGCATAGATAGCCTCTTCACGCACAGCGATATGCGGCTTGCTCAAAGGCTGCGGAGCGTTCCACCGCCGATACTCCTCCGCAAGCAAATTCTCCTGGTATCGCTGATGCGTCGAGCCCCGATCGCAGATAAATTTCCCACCATTTGCCTGCACCTTCGCGCCCGTCAGCAACCCCGCGCCCGAGATCGCAATGAACGCATCGCACGGCTGAATCACACTCCGCGTCCACCAGTCGAATCCCCGCGCATTCCACGAATTCATCACCGCGGAAACCGCTGCCGGATAGAATCGCGTCCGCCCCAGCAGATAATCCGTCGTATGGATCAACGGAAAGCAGCCCACAAGCGAACGCGGTAACCCCTCCCGCTTCAACCGCGCCCACGGCCACGTCGAGTAGATCTTCTGTAGATGATTTCGCTTGTGCAACTGGTGTGCCAGTTCGAAGTGATGAAACACACCAAAGACCGCTTGAGTAACGTTCATGGAAAAAGGCTGCTTTCTGAGGCCATCCTAGCAGATAGCGATGCCCCCTCCGTCGGTACAATCGAGAGACAGTCATCATGAAAGAGAGATCCATGCTGTCTCCTGTTCTGCTCGCCCTCGAGCGCATAGTTAGAAAGAAACAGGTTGCACCCGCGCAGGTCAGACAACTTCTCATCCTTGAGTACCGGCTTCCGCTCGGCTGCTGCGTACATCTGACTCCGCTGTTTGAAGCCCTGAAGCGCTGTCGCCCCGAACTCTGCATCGCAGTCGCAACCCGTGGTCTCGGCTCCCAGGTTTTACGTCACTCTCCGTTCATCGATCATCTGATTGAGACGCCAGATCCTCTGATCGATCTTTGCTCTACCGTAAAGCATCTGCGCCACGCCCTTCGCACGCTCAACTTCACCCCAGACTGTGTCTTGACCGGAGCCTCCGATCAGCGCACCAGAATCTCCCTCCTCGGCCTCTTCGCATCAAGCGGATGGCGCGGCGGCTACACGCAGAAGCCTGCACTCTACCAGAGGCCACTCGTCTACGACCGAACCTTGAGCCTCATCAACAACAACCTTCGTCTCGCCAAGCTCCTCGACTGTACTCCGCAAATAAAAGAACCTCACGTCTCTTTCTCTCAAAGTGACGCAGAAGCGGCAGCTTCCCTCCTGCGACAGGCCAACCCGCAAGGTAATCCGATCGTCATCATGGTCACAGCCAACAGCGGCGGCCAGAGCACCGGCTGGCACTCCGATCGCTTTGTACAGGTCATCAAGGCGGCACACACACGTGGCTGCACGGTCGTCTACGTCGGCACCGCAGCAGACGTCAATCCCATCGAGGCCCTCTCGCAGGCTGCCAATGGCATCGGCACCTCCATCGCCGGAAAAACCACCGTAACCCAACTCGCAGCAGTGCTCGCTATGAGCGATGTCATGGTCACGCTCGATACCGGAACCATGCACGTTGGCCGCGCCACCGGTGTTCCCATGGTGGTGCTCGGCCCCTCCTGGCAGAAGCCGCTCGAATGGCTTCCCCTGGGCATCGAGAACGTCCGCATCCTCCGCGGCGAAGATCGCGACACCGTTCCATCCAACTATCATCTCGACGAGATCTCCGCCGACAGCGTTATCGCGGCTCTCAACGAACTTCTGTTGAAGTATCCCGCATCACTAAAGGCCCGCGAGAGCCGCATCCAGCGGTCTCTCGCGAACGTTGATCATCTTCCGCGTTAGCGCTGGCTCAACCCATCAAGATGTGTGAAGAACTCCGGAAACGAGATCGCCGCTGCCTCTGCTCCATGAATCTCCGTCTCACCCACAGCCCGCAACGCTGCGATCGAGAACGCCATCGCAATCCGATGGTCCGTACCCGAGTCGATCGCCGCGCCATGCAGCTCCTGGTTGCCCGGAATATCGAGCCCATCCTCATACTCCGTCAGCTCCGCGCCCATCGCCTTCAGGTTCTTCGCAACCAGCGCAATCCGGTCCGACTCCTTCACCCGCAACTCCTTCGCATCGCGGATGCGAATTCCATCCCGCGTATACGGTGCAATCGCCGCAAGCACCGGCAATTCATCGATCAACTGCGCAGACAACGCCCCACCAATATCGATTCCCTTCAGTCCGCCCGGCGCACGGTTCACCTGGATCGTCCCGATCATCTCGCCATGATGCTCCTCTACATTGAGTACCTTGATCGTCCCACCCAGCGCAACGATCACATCGAGCAGAGCAGAGCGCGTAGGATTCATCCCAATCGAATCCAGCACCAGATTCGAGTCCGGAAACAGCAGCGCCGCACAAAGAAAGAACGCCGCTGAAGAGAGATCCCCTGGCACAGTCGCGTCGATTGCCGAGAGCCTTTGCCCGCCCGGAATCAACAGCTTATCGCCCGTTCGCGTCAGCGTTGCTCCAAACGCCCGCAGTGCATGCTCCGAGTGGTCCCGCGTGCGGATCGACTCCGACAGCGACGTCGTCCCCTCCGCCTGCAAGCCCGCGAACAGCACCGCCGTCTTCACCTGAGCCGAAGGAATCGGCGTATCGAAGTCGATCGCCTTCAGTGGCCCTCCATGGATCGTGATCGGAGCATGACCCTCCACCAGATCGATCCTTGCGCCCATCTGCGAGAGCGGCTTGCGAATACGCTCCATCGGACGCAGCGTCAGAGAGTGATCGCCGATCATCGTGTACGTATGCGCATGCGGCGCAATCAGCCCCGCGAGCATCCGCATCGTCGACCCCGAGTTGCCGCAATCCAGCGGCACATCCGCCGCGCGAAAGCTACCGTCCACGCCGGTTACGGCGATGTAGTCCTTGTTGCTCTTGTCTACCGTCGCGCCCAGCGCCTCCATGCAGCTCAGCGAGGAATGGGGATCGGCCCCGGTGGAAAAATTCGAGAGACGCGTCGTGCCCTTAGCCAGACCGGCGAGCATCGCATACCGGTGAGAGATGGATTTGTCGCCGGGAAGTGTAACCGAGCCCTGAAACGAGCGTGCAGGACGAACAATCTGGAGAGAAGAAGTCTGTGTGGACATTCCTTCTATCGTAAATCCTATGCGGCTATCCGTCAGTCTGGGGGATAGCCTCCAAAGCTACAAAACCCGCAACACCAGGACCGTCTCATCGTCGAAGTGCTCCGTCCCCGCCTGGAATAGGGAAACCGCATCCAGAATGGCCTCCACCGCTGCCATCGCGCTATCCGTAGCTGTTGGATGATGCTGTAACAACGTGCTCAGCCGTTCAGAGCCGAACATTTCGCCCCGTGAGTCGTTCGCATCCACAATGCCATCCGAGAAGAAGACCACCATGTCGCCCGGCCGAGTCGTTAGCGTCCTCTCCTCATACATCACGTTAGGAAACAGTCCCAGCGGAAACCCCTCCACCGGGATCGTTCGCACGTCGATCGCATTCGTCAAGCTAGCCGCATCCGCCGTCACGTACAGCGGTTGCACCGATCCCGCATTCGCAATCTGCAACGTCTGCACGCTGTCGTCCCACACAGCAATCAGCATCGTCACATACTGCGAGGCCAGCTTCCGCTCCTGCAACTGGTCGTTCAATGCTGCCAGAAGAGCCCCCGCCGACAACCGCTGCGGAGCAAGCGAACGCAGTATCCCCGACACCAGTGCCGCATACAACGCCGCCGGCGCAGCTTTGCCCGAAACATCCCCCACCGCCAACGCAACCCGCCCATTCCCATAGTCGAGAAAGTCGTACACATCGCCGCCGATCGACCGCGCCGGAAGAAATCTCGCCGCGATCTCAGCGCGTTCCAGCTTCGGAGGACAACCCGGCAGCAGCCGTAACTGCACCTGCCGTGCCATCTCCAGATCGCGCTCCATCCGCTGCTCTTCCTCGTGGATGCGCTGGTACAGCCGCGCATTCGCAATCGAGATCGCAACCTGAGCCGCCAGCGTGCTCAGAGTTCGCTGATGCTCCTCGTTGTAGTAGTTCACCCGCGTATGTTCGAGGTCCATCACCCCGATCACCTTGCCCTTGTAGATCAGCGGCACCGACAGCTCTGAACGCGTCTCAGGATTCTCCGCGATATAGCGGCTGTCCTTCCGCACATCCGGCGCGAGGATCGGTATCCGCTCCTCAGCCGCCACGCCGATCAGTCCCTGTCCCAGCTGCACCGTGCGAACCTTCGCAATGCGCTCGCCATACCGCGAAGAAAACCGATGCTCGAACTGCTCCTCCCGCTCGTTCCACAGCAGAATCGTGAACATCTGGAAGTCGATCACCCGTTTCAGCAACTGCCCGATCCGCTCCAGCAGATCGTCCGGGTCCAGGATGCTCGTGATCTCCCGCGAGATGTCGTTCAGCACGCTCAGCGTCTCCGCCTGGCGCGAGACACGCGTATACAGCCGTGCGTTCTCGATAGCCGTCGACATCCGCGACGCCGTCAGCTCCAGCAACCTCCGATGCTCCGTCGTGAAGAACCCAGGCTGCTCCGATTGCAGATCCAGCACGCCGATCACCTTGTTCTTCATGATCAGTGGCACCGCCAGCTCCGACTTCACATTCGGGTTCGCGTCAATATACTGCGGAAACGTCGAAACATCTTCGATTAGCAGCGACCGCCGTTGCAGCGCAGCCTGCCCCACGACACCATGCCCAATCTTGATCCGCAGCCGCTCGATCTCCGGCGTATGCCCGCTCTGGAAGCGCATCCGCAGCTCGTTCGTGCGGTCGTTCAGCAGCAGGATCGCGAAGATTCGATAGTCGATTACCGCCCGCACCAGGTCCGCAACCTTGTGCATCAGCGTATTCACATCCAGCGTCGTATTCAGAGCATCCGCCAGCCGGTGCAAAAACTCCACCTGCAATGGCTCCACGCGAATATGCGGATTAGGCTCCGGCACAAGCGCGTGCTCCTGCAACGGAGGGCGGTAATCCCCCTCGAAGTGATCCTCCGCTCTTGGTGGATCGGCACCGGGCGTACCGGCTCGTCTCGACTTGTCGCTCTTGGCCATCGAAGTTGCGATGATACTATTTCACGGCCTGTGGAGCGCTCCCACCCGTACACAGGCAGTTATCAGAGATCAGTATCCCGACCCCGCTGTTGCCGCCGGAGCCTGTCCACCCAGCTCCGCCAGTATCTTGACGCTCGCGCTCGCCCCAATTCGGCTGGCTCCCGCATACAGCATCGCCGACGCATCCGCCAGCGACCGTATCCCCCCCGATGCCTTCACCCCTGCATTCACTCCCGCAGCCCCTCGCATCAGCGCAATATCGTCCGTCGTCGCCCCGCCAGTCGAAAAACCAGTGCTCGTCTTCAGAAAGTCCGCTCCCGCCGCAAGCGCCAGCTCCGATGCCCGCAGCTTCTCCTCAAAGCTCAACAGGCACGTCTCCAGAATCACCTTCACAATCGCTCCGCTGCCATGCGCCAGCTCCACCACCCCACGGATATCCTGCTTCACCGCTTCGAAGTCCTCCGGCTTGCCCGACTTCAGTAACCCGACATTGAGCACCATATCCACGTCATGCGCGCCCAGCTTCAGTACCCGCACCGTCTCGTCGCGCTTCGAGCTCGACAACGTAGCTCCTAGCGGAAAGCCAATCACGACCCCTACCGGTACACCTGTCCCCGCCAGTGTCTGCGCCGCCGTCGCAACCCATGTCGGATTCACCATCGCGCAGGCAAATTTATGCTCCGCCGCCTCTTCGCACAGTTGAATCACCTGGGAGCGCGTTGCGTCCGGGCGCAGTAGCGTGTGGTCCAGCACCGCAGCCAGATTTTGTGGTGAAGCCAACGCCTGCGCGGCAAAGGCGGCTGCGTCATAGGTGGAGTGATTGGAAACCGAAACTGTGCTCAAAGGTACTCCTTCCGACGGGGGAAAGATGAAGCGCGCCGGATCATGTCCTGCCAGTTCTGAGACTAGCTGGCCGAAGCTTCGATAGGCAAGCGGCGCGACCCCTGCCTCTGAGGTGTCACCCGAAAGGCTGCATGATTGTCCGCTAAATCCACTGCTTTCGTGTCAGCGTGTTGGCTCATTCTTTTCGCGAGTTCCAACATCTAACTAAAGTCATGGAAAAAGATCCCACAAAAGTACGGCTTTCAGTGCTCGACCAGTCTCCCGTCTCGGTCGGCAGCACACCTGCGGACGCGCTCCAGCGCTCCATCGAACTCGCCCGTCACGTCGAGGCGCTTGGCTACCATCGCTTCTGGATGTCCGAGCATCACGCCATGGGAACCCTCGCCTGCACCGCCCCAGAGGTCATGCTCGCTCGCATCGGCGCGGAGACACGTCGTATCCGCATCGGTGCTGGTGGCATCATGCTGCCCCACTACACCCCCCTTAAAGTGGCGGAGTGCTTCCGTATGCTTCACGCCCTCTATCCCGGTCGCGTCGATCTCGGCATAGGCCGTGCCCCCGGCGGCGGCCCGGTAGAGGCTCTTGCGCTTAAACGCGACCGCAACACCAAAATGCTGGACGACTTCCCCCAACAGGTCGAGGAGCTACAGGCGTTCCTCAACCACGGCTTCCCGAACGACCATCCTTTTTCCAGGATAAGTGTCGCTCCCGATATGCCCGGCGGCCCCGATGTCTGGCTCCTCGGCTCCAGCATGTGGAGCGCCGCTGCCGCAGCCGAGTTCGGCCTGCCCTACTCCTTCGCCCACTTTTTCAGCCCCGTCAACACCCGCTCTGCCATCGAGGCCTACAAGCGTAGCTTCCTCATGAGCACCTGCCGCGATGCCCCCGAGGCGACCGTAGCCGTCGGTGTCATCTGCGCGGAGACCCAGGAAGAGGCCGAGTTCCTCCACGCCAGTGTCCGCCTACTCCAGTACCGCATCCGCCAGGGAGACCGCAGTCCGGTTGCCCAACCTGAGCAGGCGCTCCGCGAACTGAAGCTCCTGGGCGAGCCCGGAACTGCCGCCGGACTCAAGACCGAGGAAGGTGAGTGGCCCCGCTACTTCGTCGGCCCCCCCGCCAAAGTGCGGTCGGATCTGGAACAGATGGCCAGTGCTCTAGGCCTCCGGGAGCTGATCGTCAACACCATCGTTTGGGACCATAAAGCTCGCCTGCGAAGCTACAAGCTCCTCGCCAAAGCCTTCGAGATAGAAGCGCATCCGTAAGACGATGCCTTTGTCGTTGCCTGTTCTCTCCCATCCACCCAAAACACTGTCATCCTGAGCAAAGCGCAGAGTCGAAGGACCTGCATTGGCCTTTGTTGTTGTTTGTTCTTTTTTAGTGGCCGCCAACCTCAGGAGGCATCAGCCGAATGTCCTCGACGTTCCGGTAGCGCTCCGCATAGTCCATCCCATAACCAATCACAAACGCATTAGGAATGCTGAACGCCACATAATCCGCTTCAATCGGAACAAGACGTCGCTCGGGCTTATCAAGGCAAGTAGCGATCTTGAGGGACGCAGGCTTGTGCTGGAGCATCAGGCCGCGCAGGTAGCTCAGCGTCAACCCGGTATCGAGAATGTCCTCGACCAAAATCACATGCTTACCCTCGATCGGGTTGTCGATGTCCTTGATCAGCTTCACCGCGCCAGAAGAAACCCGTGCCCGCCCGTAGCTCGAAACCGCAACGAAGTCGAAGGTCGCATCGACCGTGATGGCCCGCGCAAGGTCGGCAAGAAAGATCGCAGCGCCCTTGAGGACGCCAATCAGAACGATGGACTGGCCTTCATAGTCCTCTGAGATCTGTTTTCCGATGGCGGCAACGCGCTCGGCGATCTGCGTCTTCGAGTAGAGAACATCCATGGAGGCGGCGGGAGGGAACTGGAGCGGACTGGAAGGCATATGAACGTAAGGTTAGCGCGAATGGAGGGTGCAGGGGAAGGCTCATGCCCTCGGATCGCTATACTTGAAGCTGAGAGGCGTATGTATCCCTATATCAATATCGGCCCGGTGCACCTGGGCACGTTCGGTCTGCTCTTGTGGTTGGCCGCGGTTGCAGCAACTGTCGTTCTGCATAAAAACTTTCTTCGTCATGGTGTGGACGCCGACGCTTTGAATGTCGTCGCCATGGTCGTCGTCGCCGGTGTCATCGGCGCAAAGGTCTGGCACGAGCTACAGAACATCCCTGATCTCCGCTTTGCCATGCGGGAGATCTCCGCGCCAGGCTGGCATCAGCCCCTCAAGGTGCTGGTCGCCTTTCTGCACTGGTTCCAGGCAGGATTCGCCTGGTTCGGCGGCATGCTCGCCGGTGTTGCCATGTTGATGTGGCAAGGGCGAATCGCTAAGGTAGGACCAATTCGCATGCTCGATCTTGCCGCCCCAGCCGCTGCCATCGGCTACGGCGTAGGCCGCATCGGATGTCTCACCTCGGGCGACGGAGACTATGGCATCCCAACACACCTTCCCTGGGGCGTACATATGCGTCCAGACGCGCTCGTCCCCACTCCGAACCTCGTCCAGCCCACCCCCATCTACGAGCTGCTATTCTCCCTGGCCCTCGCTTGGTTACTCTGGCGTCTAGGGCGAAAGGTCCGACCACTTGGGTGGCTCACTGGCCTCTACCTCCTCCTCAGCGGCTTAGGCAGATTCCTGGTAGAGTTTGTCCGCATCAACCCCCGCATCTACTGGGGAATGAGCAACGCCCAGGTCGCAGCCATCGGCTCCATGGTCGTCGGTGCAATCGTGATGCTCGCAGTGGGGGCCAGAAAAGGTTCCACGGCTTCCTGAATGTTCCACGTGGAACATTCAGGGGGTGCTTCCATGGATTGAATGGCGGCGGGAGTGTCGTCCATGCTATTAGCGAAAAGCTAATAGCATGGGCTGATGGATGTTACTAAAGTCGGCGCAGGTAAGCTTTTGCTTCGTTTAACTGGGGGAAGAGGCGCTCTTCGGCCTGGAACTCCTTCGAGTGGACGCAGCGGCGACCTGCTTTGACCCGGACGGGATGCTTGAGGTGGAGCATCTCGTGATACAGCAGATACTCGATGGCACATCGAGGAGTGTCGGGGCGGTCGAAGACGCGGCTGACGACGATGGTGTTGTGGGCGGCGTCGTAGTGTCCCAGCATGCGTTTGGCATGATGGGCGCTCCAGGTAAGAGTGGGGCGACCGAGCAGGCCGTGAAAAAAGCGTGTGTTGAGGCTCTCGAAGACCTCGTCGAGATCGTAGCGGTGTCCCTGCGGGGTGGAGATACGTTTGCGGCCGCGGGTCTGACGGATGTGTTCGGCTTGCTTGGAGACAGTCTCCGACGAGGTATGGCGGCGATAGCGGTCCGCGTGGGTGGGAGAGATGGGCTTTTTGTAGAGCTTGGCGAGAAGGATGTGAGCGATGGCGTGGTGGACGGACTCTGGCGCGGACTCGAGAAGGTCCGACAGGCGAACATGTAAGCGGCCTTCGCGGAGGCGAATGGTCGTGTTGAGCGAGGTGAAGCGGCGGAAGCGGATATCGAGCGCAGGAATTGGCGCACGGGGGCGGAGCTCGCGGTACTCCAATTCAAATATTTCGATAAGGTGCGACGCGGATGGAGGTTTTGGGAGGCGCGGGCGCTTTGGCTTTGGTGAGGAAAGGACGACCGGTGGTGGTGGGGCAGGCTCGGGCGCAAAGAGTTGCAGGAAGAGGCGCAGGGGGCCGGGTTGTTTCGTGTGGCTCAGTGTGGTCTCTCTGGTGTCCTGGTTTCATTTTAGAAGATGGGATGGCAAAAGGTGGATTCCTTTGCTGAACGATGGAGTGACAAACAAAGAACAGGCAGCTGCAAATACAACCGCAGGTCCTTCGACTCCGTGCTGCGCACTTTGCTCAGGATGACAGTTTGTGGCGGGTTATGGAGTTTTCTTGAATAGTAGGTTTTGGGGCGCTTTTAGCGTGGGATGGTGAGGGGTTCGCCTTTGCTTTCTTTGGGAGGAGGGTGCGTGACGAACCACGTGCGCTGGTCTTCAATGAGTTGGCTGGCGGCCTCGCGGAGGTCGCGGACAGACTCGAGAGCCAGCTTGCGGGAGACGTTGTAGGTCTCGTTGTCGGCGGGGGATTTGAGGATGGTAGCCCATCGCTCGGTGGCGCTGAGGAGCTTGGGCAGGGCCTTGCGCATGTCGCGATGGGCGGGGCCGTACTCGTCGAGGTTGTCGTTGAGCTCGTCGGCGATGCTGGTGAACTGCTGGAGCATGTCGTGAATGTCCGCCTCACGTCCTGGTTTGCGTGGTCCGGTGGTGAGGGTCTGGATCGATTGGGAGCGTTCGTCGAGGAACTTGATGAAGACAAGGACGCGGTCGTTGGCGACGTAGGCCGAGTCGCGGAGTTGCTCGACCTCGGCGTCGCTCATGGCGGAACTCTCCCGTTGGGCGTGGAGATGCGGAGCGATGGTCAGAAGCAGGAGGGCGAGGATCAGGCGTCTGCGCATCGTTGACGAGGACGGTAAGGGCTAGTGGGAGAAGACCTGAGTCAGCAGCTCGTCTTCGACCTTGGTTAGCTGCTTGAGCGTCGCCACCATCGTATCGCGATCCTCGAAGGGGGTGCTTTGGACAAACTCGCCAAGGCGGCGTGTTGTGGTGTGCATGAGCAACTGCGCGTTCATCAGGCGTTTTGTGTCATTGGCGAGGCCGAGGTGAATAAGCAGTGCATAGTGCTGGACACGTTTGAGGGTGGCGGTGGCGCTATCGGTATCGCCGACGAGCATCTGGTGACCGGCGAGCTCGGTCATGGAGTGGACGAGCTGAGTGTAGAGAAAGCACTGTTCGCGGGGCTTGGCCTGCTGGGCCCGTGCTTCCATCTCGGCGATCGTGGTGGCGTCGAGCAGGGTGGCATCGGTCGTGGCGGCGTGGCAGGGAAGAGGCTGAGCGAGGATCAGTATTGAGATGAGAACTAAGGCAGAGACGAGAGAACAACCAGGAAGGCGGCCCATAACGCACCTCGAAGGAGCGCTTTCTACCTCATGTGTTGGAGAGCGATAAGCCGGTGGCTGGCCTCCCACTCCTGATCTGGATATTTTCCGGCCGCGATGGCCAGAAACTGTTTGTACAACTCGGACGCTTGCTTGACGTGGTGCAGTGAGTCATTCGCAGTTGCTGCAAGGAACAGGGACGCTGCTGAATCTGGCAGCACTTTAGCACGAACCGCGACTGCTTGCAAGACTATATCTGGATGATTGTTGTGCGATGCCGCGAAGGCGAGGTTTTCGGCTGCGCTTCCCAGGTCAACTGGATTGGCGAAAGCTGTCGGATTGGAGATGGCTCGGGTGAGGACGTTCTGGGCTTCGACGTAGTTGTGCAACTGGAGAAGAGTCGCGCCCTGATCGGCTAGAAGGCTGGCGTCCTGGGGAGATAGGCTGAGTAGATCGGCGTAGAGCGGGGCGGCTTTCTCAGGCTGCTTGTTGTCGCTGTAGAGATGAGCAAGGAGACGGGTGAGGTTGGGATTAGTGGGGCTAGCTGTGTGGAGTTCTTCGATGAGAGCGATGGCTTCGGCGGTTTTGCCTTCGGCTGCGTCGGTGGCGGCGAGCTGGCTGGTGAGCGTAGGGTCGCCTGGATGCCGGACAAGAGCTGAGGTGAGGATCGGTTCGGCCTCGGGGGCTCGTTTGAGTGAGAGCAGAAGGTGGGCGAGGGCGGCGGTGACGGCGGGATCGTCCGCATGGGTGGCGAGGATGCGGCGGTAGGTGCCCTCGGCGGCGGGAAGATCGTGCGCGGCTTCGGCGAGTTCTCCGGCGAGCAGGGCGTCTTCGACGCTTTCAGGGGAGAGCTTGAGGGCTTCGAGGAGATCGTCGCTGGCGGCGGCGGGATCGGTGGTCTGGTCGAGGCGGGCGAGGGCGCGGTAGGCGCGGGCCTTGAGAGTGCCGTCGGGGGTGGTCAGGGTGACGGCGGCGGCGAGTTCGGCATGGGCCTCGGAGAGCTTGCCGGTGCGGGCGAGGAGGAGGCCGAGGGCTAGATGGGGTTCGAAGTAGGTAGCGTCGGCGGCGATGGATTTTTGATAGGCTGCTGTCGCTTCGGGCTCATGGTCGAGCGCGTCTTCGGTGAAGCCGAGATCGTAGAGGGTGCGGGCGTCTTTGGGGTTCTGCTCGGCGAGGGTCGAGAGGAGCTTGAGGGCGGTGGGATAGTCCTGCTTGTCGAGGGCGTCGGTGGCTTGGGTGCGGAGGGCGGCTGAGGGGTCGGGCTGGGGCGCGGCGGTGGTGTCGATGGTGCCGGGAGGGAGCTGGGCTTTGGCCGCCAGGGGTGCAAGGAGGAACAGGCACAACAGTAATCGCAGGTACTTCGGCTTCGCTTCTTCTTGTTTTTGAGCCGTTAGGATATTCATGCAAGGATCTCTTCGGCGTGTGCGGTGCGGGTGGCCGAGGCGGCCTTGAGGACGGGGGCGAGCCAGTGGCCGGTGTGGCTGGCAGGGTTGGTGGCGATCTGCTCAGGCGTACCGGCGGCGACGATCTGGCCTCCGCCGCTGCCTCCTTCTGGGCCCATGTCGATGACCCAGTCCGCGGACTTGATGACGTCGAGGTTGTGTTCGATGACGAGGAGCGAGCCGCCGCCGTCGATGAGCTTGTGGAAGGCGTTGAGGAGCTTGGCGACGTCGTCGAAGTGAAGGCCGGTAGTGGGCTCGTCGAGGATGTAGAGGGTACGGCTGGCGGCTTTCTTAGCGGCTTCGTTGCTGGAGGCGCGGGTGCTGGTGGAGCGGGCGGTGGCGAGGTGCGAGGCGAGCTTGACGCGCTGGGCTTCGCCACCGGAGAGCGTGGTGGCGGATTGGCCGAGACGCACATAGCCGAGGCCGACCTCGTCGAGCACGTAGAGCTTGTCGACGATCTTCGGATGGCCCGCGAAGTAGTACAGGGCTTCCTTGACGGTCATGTTGAGAACGTCATGGATGTTCTTGTTCTTGTACTTGATGTCTAGGATGGAGTTCTTGTAACGTGTGCCGTTACATTCTTCGCAGGGGAGTTCGATGTCGGCGAGGAACTGCATCTCGACGGTAACGGTGCCGTCGCCTTCGCAGACATCGCAACGGCCGCCGGGGACGTTGAAGGAGAAGTGGCCGGGGGTGAGGCTCTTGCGCTTGGCGTCGGGTTGGGCGCTGAACAGGGCGCGAATGTCGTCGAAGGCTTTGATGTAGGTGACGGGGTTCGAGCGCGGGGTACGGCCGATGGGGGACTGATCGACGAGGACGACATCGTTGAGGTGTTGGGTGCCTGAGAGCTCGCGGTAGAGGTGAGCGGGGTCGGCGCCTTCGGTCTGACCAAGGGCCTGCATCAGGGCGCGGTAGAGGACCTGGTGGACGATGGTGGACTTGCCTGAGCCGGAGACTCCGGTGACGCAGCAGAGCAGGCCGAGGGGAATGTCGAGGTCGACGCCGCGGAGGTTGTGGATGCGGGCACCGGTGAGTTTGAGGCGTTCGCGGCCGGGCTCGCGGCGATGCTTCGGAACAGGGATGGTGAGGCGACCGGAGAGATATTTCCCGGTGATGGAGTTGGGGTCGGCGGTGACTTCGGCGACGGTGCCTGCGGCGAGGAGTTGGCCGCCGAGTTCGCCTGCGCCGGGGCCGAGATCGAGGAGGTGGTCAGCGGCGCGGATGACGTCGGGATCGTGCTCGACGACGAGGATGGTGTTGCCGAGGTCGCGGAGGTCTTCCATGATGCGGATGAGCTTCGCGGTATCGCGTGTATGGAGGCCGATGCTTGGTTCATCGAGTACATAAAGTGCGCCGACAAGACGCGAGCCGAGGCTGGTTGCGAGCTGGATACGTTGTGATTCGCCTCCGGAGAGCGTAGAGCTGAGGCGGTCGAGTGTGAGGTAGTCGAGTCCTACCTGATGGAGGAAGTGGATGCGCTGGCGAACCTCTTCGAGGATCTTTCCGGCGATCTCGGTCTGTGCCGGGGACAGTTGCAGATTGTCGAAGAACTGCTGCGCGGCGGTGATGGTGAGGGCGGAAGCCTCGCAGATGTTGATGCTGTTGATGAGGACGGCGCGAGCTTCGGCGCGGAGGCGCTGGCCACGGCAGTCGGGGCAGAGAGCATAGCCGCGGTACTTTGAGAGGAAGACGCGGACGTGGAGCTTGTATTTCTTGCGATCGAGCGCGGCGAAGAAGCCGCGGATGCCGGGAAAGCTGCCGCTGCCGTCTTCGAGGAAGCGCTGCTGCACGGCGGTGAGGTCGTACCACGGGACGTTGGTGGGGATGTGCGCAGACTTCGCGGCGCGGAGCATCTCGCCATGGTGCGGGCGATATTTGGGAGTGGTCCAGGGAGCGATGGCGCCTTCATCGAGCGTCTTCGATTTGTCGGGAATGATGAGGTTGGGGTCGAAGTCGATGGTGTTGCCGAACCCCTGGCAGCGTGGGCATGCACCATAGGGGTTGTTGAAGGAGAAGAGGCGCGGCTCGGGCTCGCGGTAGGCGCGATGGCAGGTAGAGCACTCGAAGGCGGCGGAGTAACGGAGGTGCTGCGGCTCGCCTTCACCTTCGCGGGGAGCAGTGTGGAACTGGACCTCGCCGGATTCGCGGTAGCCGGTCTCGATGGCGTCTACGATTCTTGCGCGTGAGTCTGGGCTGATGGAGAGGCGGTCGATGAGGACGAAGATGGGCTGAGCGAAATCAAGCTCGAGGAGTGATTCAGGGGTGGAGAACTCGACGATCTTGCCGCTTTGGTAGAGGCGGTTGTAGCCACGGCGGCGGAGCTCGGCGAGACGCTCTTTGAGTGAGTCGGTGATGTTTGTAACGGTTGCAGTTGTTTTTTTGGTGGCGGCTTTCTTTGCTGTCTTTTTTGTGGTGCTTGGGGCCTCCGTCTCTTCTGTAGCCGTGCCCTGCATCGGCTCGAGTTTGAGCTCGGCGCGGATGATGGGGAAGAGCGCGTAGGTGCGGGTTCCGGCGGGCAGAGCGAGGAGTGCGGTGACGATCTCATCGACGGTGTCGTGGCGGACGATGCCGCCGCAGTGCAGGCAAGTGACGGTGCCGCAGCGGGCGTAGAGCAGGCGGAGGTAGTCGTAGATCTCGGTTGCGGTGGCGACGGTGGAACGTGGGTTGCGCGTCTGGTTCTTCTGCTTGATGGCGATGGCTGGAGCGAGGCCGTCCATGAAGTCGACGTCGGGCTTCTCGATGCGTTCGAGGAACTGACGGGCGTAGGCAGAGAGGGATTCAACGTAGCGGCGTTGGCCCTCGGCGTAGACGGTGTCGAAGGCCAGCGAGGATTTGCCGGAGCCGCTGACGCCGCTGACGACGGTGAGGGCATTGTGCGGGATGTCAACGTCGATGCCCTTGAGATTGTGTGTGCGCGCGCCGCGAATTGTGATCTGATCGTTCATTAATCCCTGGGGTTGGTTGTCGTTCTATTCCTGTGATGCGGGTTGGGGGCGAAAGATTTCGAGCAGCAGCAGGCAGGCTCCGATGACAATGCAGCTATCGGCGACATTGAAGTCGGGCCAGTGGTAATGGACGATCTTGACCTCGAGAAAGTCGACGACGTGCTTGAGGTGAATGCGATCGTAGAGATTGCCGAGGGCTCCGCCGAGGATGAGTGCGAGAGCGACGGAGGTGACGCTGAGGGCGCGACCGACGTTCCAGAGCATGACGCCGACGACAAGCACGGCGACGACCGAGAAGGCGATGAGCATGTTGCGCACGGCGAGTGGCGAGAGCGAGTCTGCGAAGAGCGAGAAGGCTGCGCCGGTGTTGAGGACGTGCGTGAGCCGGAAGACCCTGGGGATGACAGTGATGGCGGAGCCGGCGGGAATGTGGGCGACGATCCAGTCTTTGCTGAGACGGTCGGCGAGGATGACGAAGGCGCTGAGGGCGAGAAGAGTGAGGCGGTGGTCGCGGGTGCGCATTAGGCCGCTCCTTCTGTGTAGCCGATGGCTTCGAGGGCTTCGGCGCAGCGTTGGCAGACGGTGGGGTACTGTGCGGCTTCGCCTACGTCGTCGGTGTAGCGCCAGCAGCGTTCGCACTTGGTGCCGGTAGCGGGTTTGACGGTTGCGTTGATCTTCTCCGGATTGGCTTCTGCTGCGGGAGTCAGTTCGACCTTCGAGACATTGAATAACTCCTCGAGGGCATCGCGATATTTGGATAGGAGTGCGTGGTCGGTGGTTGATGCCTCGATCGAGACTTCGGCGCTGAGACCTTTGCCGACGAGCCCATCTTTTCGTTGCACTTCGATGTCGCGCATGACCTCGACTCGGATCTCGAGCAGTTGTTTCCATTCTGCAAGAAAGGCGGTCATGTCGCTGAGAGTGAGGTTGGGGAACTTCGCGAGGTGCACGCTGGACTCGCGAATCTCTGACGGAGGAAGCAGCGCCCAGACCTCATCGGCGGTGAAGCTGAGGATGGGGGCGATGAGGCGGGTGAGGGATTCGGCGATGTACCAGAGCGCGGTCTGGGCGCTGCGCCGAGCGGGATGGTTGGGGGCGAAGGTGTAGAGGCGGTCCTTCAATACGTCGAGGTAGAGCGCCGAGAGGTCGGTGTTGGTGAACTCGTTGAGTGCGTGATAGGCGCGGTGGAACTCGAAGGTATCGTAGGCCGCGCGGATTTTTTTGGTGAGTTCCACGAGGCGGGCGACGATGTATTGGTCGAGTGGCTGCATCGACTCGAACTCGACCTTGTCGGCGAGGGAGAAGTCGTGCAGGTTGCCGAGGAGGAAGCGGAGGGTGTTGCGCAGCTTGCGGTAGTTTTCGCTGACGCGCTGCATGATGTTTTCGCTGGCTACGACGTCCTCGCGGAAGTCTACGCTGGCGACCCAGAGGCGGATGATCTCGCCGCCGAGGCGCTTGGCGACGTCTACGGGATCGACGCCGTTGCCGATGGACTTGGAAAAGGCTCGGCCTTGCTCGTCGAGGGTCCAGCCGGATGTGGCGACCATCTTGTAGGGGGCTTCGTTGCGCATGGCGACGGAGGTGAGCAGCGAGGAGTGGAACCAGCCGCGGTGCTGGTCGCCGCCCTCGGTGTAGAGGTCGGCGGGGAAGCGTAGCTCGGGTTCGGCCTCGAGGACGGCGTGCCAGCTTGCGCCGGACTCGAACCATACGTCGAGGATGTCCATCTCTTTGCGGAACTCGGTGTTGCCGCAGGCGCAGGCTGTTCCTGCGGGAAGGAGATGGGCGGCGTCGTGCTTGTACCAGGCATCGGCGCTCTCTTGGATGAAGAGGTCTACGATGCTCTTGTTGATCGCAGGATCGTTGAGCGGCGTGTGGCACTTCTCGCAGAGGAAGACCGCGATGGGAACCCCCCAGATGCGCTGGCGCGAGATGCACCAGTCGGGTCGGGTGGCGATCATGTTGGAGATGCGCTCCTTGCCCCAGGATGGGTCCCAGACGACTTTGTTGATCTCGTCGAGGGCTCGCTGACGATAGGTCGTTGCGGAGCCATCTTGGTTGGTCATCGGGGTTTCCATGCCGATAAACCACTGCTCGGTGGCACGGACGATGACGGGGTTGTGGCAGCGCCAGCAGTGTGGATAGGAGTGCTCGAAGTTGGTGGCACTGAGGAGTGCGCCCTTTTCTTTCAGCAACTCGATGATGACGGGATTGGATTTGAAGACGGTGAGGTCTTCATACGGCTGACCGTTCGTATTGCGTTGCTTGCCGGCGTTGTCTACATATTGGATCTCGGGGAGATCGTAGCGTTTGCCGGTGGCAAAGTCGTCTACGCCGTGAGCGGGCGCGGTGTGGACGGCTCCGGTGCCTTGGTCGGCGGTGACGTAGTCGGCGAGGACGCCGAGGATGGTGCGATCGAGGAACGGGTGTTGATAAGTGGTGCGGTCCAACACTTCACCGGGGAAGAGGGCGATGATGTCGGACTGCGAGGCGGGCTCGCCGGGGTTCTTTCCGCTCATCAGGTTGCAGTGGACGATGACGGTGGAGAGCAACGCCTCCGCGACGATGTAGGTTCCGGTCGCGGTGTTGAGGGCGACGTATTCCATCTTCGGGTTGAAGGCGACGGCTTGCGAGGCTGGGATGGTCCAGGGCGTCGTGGTCCAGATGATGGTGTAGACGTTCTGGCTGGCCAATACGGGATGGATTGCCTTGGCGTTCGACGTGAGGGCGTAACGGATGTAGACGCTGGGCGAGGTGTGCTGCTCGTATTCGACCTCGGCTTCAGCGAGAGCGGTGCGGTCGTGGATGCACCAGTAGACGGGCTTGAGGCCCTTGTAGACGAAGCCCTTCTCGAAGAAGTCGTAGAAGCTCTCGAGGATGCGGGCTTCGTACTCGAACGACATGGTCTTGTAGGGGTTGTTCCAGCGGCCGAAGACGCCGATGCGCTGGAACTGGCTGCTCTGGAGATCGACGAACTTCTGCGCGTACTCGCGGCAGGCACGGCGGACGGCGATGGGGTCCATCTCGAGCTTCTTGCGACCGAGCTTTTCGTCGACCTTGATCTCGATGGGAAGGCCGTGGCAGTCCCAGCCGGGAACGTAGGGGGCGTCGAAGCCGGCCATGGTCTTGGTCTTGACGACGAAGTCTTTGATGCACTTGTTCAGCGCGTGGCCGAGGTGAATGGCGCCGTTGGCGTAGGGCGGACCGTCGTGAAGGATGTACTTTTCGGCACCGGCTCGGGCGGCGCGAATCTGGCCGTAGAGATCCTGTTCCTGCCACTGGGCGAGGCGCAGTGGTTCATTGACCGGCAGGTTCGCCTTCATGGGGAAGGTGGTCTGCGGGAGGTTCAGGGTGGACTTCAGACCCTTGGACTCGGGTTTATTGAGCTCTGCTGCGGGCGCTTTTTCTGGTGCTTCCGGCATTCGTTCCTCGTATTTCGTGCGGGGCTGATCCCCGATTTACGGTCAACTGACGACAAACCTCTATTGTAGACGGGCGCGAGGAGTAACGAACGAGATGCGCAGGTGACTTCTGCCGGGTGAAACACGTCCAACACAAGATGCGCTACCTGGCGAATGTTTGTAGAATGTGAATCGGAGCCAGGCGCCGCGCGCCGCTGTATGTTTCAGGAAAACCGGCGGTAGACCGGGAACGTAGTTTTACTGTAGTGAATGGTGCGCGAAGAACGGGATGGGTGCGCAGTCTCGGCGAAGGCCGAGTGCGTTGCCGAGGCTAAAGGTTGATGGCGAATACATTGATAACACCTGAGATTGACCCGAGCCACGAAGCTCCCCGGTTGCGTCCTGTCGAAGACGCGCACATGGACGAGATGGTGATCGAGGAGCAGGGCGTGCTCGCGTCGCTCTGGAGCAATGTCCGGGACGTCTTCTTCCCGGCGAAGTTGCCGCCACTTGTGCTCGAGTCGAAGCCGATTCCGGTGATCGACCGGATGGCGACGAAGCAGAATCCCAAAGCAACTGCGGCGTCTGTTGTCATCTATGCGCTGCTGATCCTGTTGATCGCGTGGATTCTGCATTCCAAGGTCGCGCTGATGTCGAAGCCGAAGTTGACGCAGGTGGTCGAATTGGACGCGCCTCCGCCGAAGGCACCGCCGAAAGCGGTTTCAATGGGAGGCGGCGGCGGACAGCGCGGACCGACGCCGGTGACGAAGGGAACGCCTCCGAAGTTTGCGGACCAGCAGATCGTTCCGCCGAAAGCGCCTCCGTTGGAAGAGCCGAAGATCAAGATTCAGCCGACCATCGAGGTCCAGAAGGATCTGAAGATGGCCAGCAGCATTCCGCAGATCGGTGTGGCGAACTCGCCGCTGATCGGAATGTCGATGGGCAACGGGCGCGGAACAGGGCTTGGCTCGGGTGATGGTCCGGGGCTTGGGCCGGGTTCGGGCGGCAATACAGGCGGCGGACCGAAGCGGATTGGCGGTGGAGTTTCGGCTCCGGTGCTGGTGTATTCGGTTGAGCCGGAGTTCTCGGAAGAGGCGCGGAAGGCGAAGGTCGCCGGAAACGTGCTCGTCAACCTGTGGGTCGATACGAGCGGAAGGCCGACTCACGTTCGCGTCATTCGTGGCGTTGGTATGGGACTGGATGAGAAGGCCAGGGAAGCCGTTCTTCAGTACAAGTTCAAACCCGCGCTGGAGAACGGGAAGCCGGTTCTGGTGGAGTTGAACGTTGAGGTGAACTTCCAGATCTTCTAAAGAAACATAAGCAAAGTGTTTTAGAGCATCAAAACGAGATGGCCTGTCCAACGACAGGTCATCTCGTTTTTGCGTAAAGGACTATAACGCTGCGACGGCTGATTGGATCTCGGTGAAGGTGAGGTTTTCCGCTGGACTACCGGTTTGGGTCTTCCAGGCGAGGAAGAGTTTGCCGTAGCTCTCGGTGAGGCAGTCGTTGGGGTTGATGTCGAGCTGTAGGAGCGTCTCGTCGATCCATTGGACGGGCCCTTCCAGCTCGGCGAAGTTGCCGATGGGGGTTTCGTCGATGACGAGATGGGCGCCGTTGTGGGACCATTCGGTGCGGTATTTCTCGTAGCGGAACATGGGCGAGTAGCCGATGCGGCTGAAGATCTCGACGAGCGCGGCTCCGTCGGCGACGGTGGTTTCGGTCTCGATGCGGACCTTGTAGCGGGTGATCTCGGCGGGGTCTTCGTCGTCGGGATGACGCTTGTGGGTGAGGGTCCAGAGGTCGCCGTACTGGCGGAGGCGGAGGATCTGGTGGGATTCGCGGAGGGTGTGCGCGGGCGTGTCGTAGAGGGTGTTGCTCTCGAAGGTGCGCGGCGTGTCGAGGTGGAAGCCCAGGGATGGAAGGCGGGATTGGAGGGCAGCGGGATCGGGGAGGCGGAACTTAAGCTCGATTTCGGCGCTCTGCATGGGGTGAGTATACGGCGGTTTGCTGTGGGCAAAGTACGATAGTTGAGTGAGTGAGACGGCTTTAAAGCAAAGTACGGAGCGGTTGCGGGTCGACCGGGTGGCGCGAGCGGCGGAGTTGCTGCGCGGCGGCGGGACGGTCGCGTTTCCGACGGAGACGGTCTATGGGCTGGGAGCGAATGCGCTGGATGCGGCGGCGGTGGCGAAGATCTTTGCGGCAAAGGAGCGTCCGGGCTGGGATCCACTGATTGTGCATGTGAGCGATCGAGCGATGCTGACACGGGTTGCGGAGGTCTCCGAGGCTGCGGAGGCGCTGATGGCGGCGTTCTGGCCGGGACCGCTGACGTTGCTGCTGCCTCGGCTGGCTGCGGTTCCGGATGCGGTGACGGCGGGACGTTCGCTGGTGGGGGTTCGGATGCCGCGTCATGCGGTTGCGCTGGAGTTGATTGCGGCGGCTGGTGTTCCGGTGGCGGCTCCGAGTGCGAATCGGTTTGGGAGGACGAGTCCGACGACGGCGGCGCATGTGCTCGAGGATCTGGATGGTCGGATCGACGCGGTGCTGGATGGTGGAGCGACCGAGGTTGGCGTGGAGTCGACGGTGTTCGATGTGGCTGCGGGGCTGGTTTATCGGCCGGGTGCGGTGACGGCGGCTATGTTGGCGGCGGTTACGGGTGCTTCGGTGGAGGTTTACAAGGCTCCGGCTGTATCGGGAGCGCCGGAGAGTTTGCCTTCGCCGGGAGTTGGGATGAGGCACTATGCTCCGCAGGCTCGGTTGGTGCTGGTGCGGGATGAGGAGGAGTTACAGGAGCGGGTTGGACGGCTGCTTGAGCTATCGGAACGTGTTGGAGTGATGTTGCCGGTTGGTTGGGCTGCGGCTCCGGGTTCGGTGGTGTTTCGGTGGGCGGCTTGGAAGGATGGCGAGGGTTTGGCGCGTGGGGTATTTGCGGGGTTGCGGGAGTTGGATGCGGTTGGTGTTGGGGTGATTGTTTGTCCTTTGCCTGCGGGTGCGGGAATTGGTTTGGCGCTGAGGGATCGGTTGGAGAAGGCTGCTCGGCGGGGTTGATTGCCTTGTGTGGTGGAAGAACGGGCAACGGCAAGAGCAAATGCAGGTCCTTCGGCTTCGCTCAGAATGACAGAGTTTTCGGGTTGATTGAAAGAGAACAAGCAACTTCAACGGCAAAGGCAACCGCAGGTCCTTCGGCTCAGCGCTGCGCGCTTCGCTCAGGATGACAGTTCTTTTTGGGTGTGGTTAGCGGGTTAGGCTGGTGGCGAAGGCGTCTAGCGAGAGGTTGCGGAGGAGGTTGCGGCGCATGCCGGTGTAGACCTGGTCGAGGCCGCGGCTGGCTTGTTCGATCCAGTGGAAGGAGAGAGCGGCGGAGAGGCGGTCGAGTTCGGGGCGGATGTCGGTGTTGCGGAGGAGTTCGGGGGTTCCTGAGTCGAGGAGGAGGAGGTCTTCGAGGAGGAGCGAGAGGGCGCGGAGGAGAGCGGTGGTTTTTTGCTGGCCTTCGGCTCCGGCGCGATAGGTTTCGGTCATCTTGAAGAGGGCGGTGTGGTCGGGCTCGGCGCTGGCGTTGCGGATGAGGAGGAGTGCATCGGTGCGGGCGGCGACGTAGGTGGCCAGGTCGAAGCCGAGGGCCTTGCCGGCGGCGCCTTGTGCGAGGCGGGCGATGAGGGTGCGCTGTTTGGCGGGGACGTCGGGGCGGTTGTCGGCGAGGAGCATCTCGATCTCTTCTACCGGTAATGCTCCAAGTCTGACTGTTGCGCAGCGGGATCGGATGGTGGGGAGGAGTTCGCCGGGGTTTTCGGCGAGGATGATGAGGTGCGCGTAGTCGGGTGGCTCCTCGAGGACTTTGAGGAGGGAGTTGGCGGCTTCCTTCATGAAGCTGGCGGCGGTGAGGATGAAGATCTTGCGCGGGGCTTCGGAGGGAAGGTATTGGGCGCGCTGGATGAGGGTGCGGACCTGGCCGAGCTTGATGAGGAGCTGCGGCGGGTCGGGCGGGATGATGAGAACGTCCGGGTGAGGCTGGATGAGGACGCGGGTTTCTTTCTTGTCGGTCTCGCGGAGGTCTTCGCGGGCGGCTACGGCGGCGGTGACCTGCTCGTCGAGGTCGGCGGCGGTGGCGATGCGGGTGCAGTTATGGCAGACGCCGCAGAAGCTGGCGAGGGATTGGCCGTTGGACCAGAGGTCGCGGGGCTGGCGCTCGCACTCGACGGACATGGCGAGCATGAGGGCGAGGGTGTATTTGCCTGCGCCGGATGGTCCGGCGAGGATGAGCGAGTGGGGCAGACGACCGGCAGCGATGGCGGTGCGGAGGTGCTCGACGGCGGTGGAGTTGCCGAGGAATTCGTTGAAGGTGGCGGGAATGGTCATGGTTTTCGGTGGTGCTTCCCGCTCTCCTTTTCTATTGCTCCCATGCCGTTGGGGGTGGGTATATCTTCTAATTCAAAATATGAAAAACAAAGGACTTAGTTTGATATATCAATAGGTTGAACTGCGCCTGCATCTGGTGCGAGCTGTTTATCTTCCTTCTTTAATTGTACGCGTTTGGAGGGGGAGAATGGACAGGTGTTGTTGTGGGTGGAAGCGGTTATTTTTGTTAGAGATAAGGGGGATTGTGAATGTGGTGGGGCTTGACAAGGGTTTTTGTGGGGAAAAGGGCGGGTAACTGCAACAGCAAATGCAACTGCAACCGCAGGTCCTTCGACTGCGGCTTCGCTCAAGGATGACAGATTTTTGGTAGGAGGATAAGAACAGGCAACAGCAACGACAAGAACAACCGCAGGTCCTTCGACTACGCGCTTTGCGCTTCGCTCAGGATGACAGTTTTTTTGGGGGGGACGGAGTGGAGGAGAACGGTCGTGCTTTCCACACCAACGAGTAAATTGCGCTCGCTGGGGACCCCGGTTTGCGCGATGCCCACCTTAGCGACGATGGGCTGTCGCGAAGATGGGCCCCCGGGGTTCGTGGGTTAGCGGGCTAGCGGACCTAGCGGACTATGTGGAGGGTTCGATTCCAACGGGTTTGGTCGAAGATGTGGATGAGGACGTGGGCCATGAAGCCGATGCGTTCGCCGAGGCTCGTCTTGTTGATCTGGTCGGCGGGGGTTTTGAAGGACCAGTAGATGAAGAGGGGGCGGCCGAGGATGTTTTCGCGGGGGACGAAGCCCCAGAAGCGGCCGTCGAGGCTCTCGGTGCGGTTGTCGCCCATGGCAAAGATTTTGCCGGGGGGGACAACGAGGTCGTCGCCCTGGATGTGGCTGGGCTCTTCGACAGACCAGCTTTCTGTGGCTCCGTAGTCGGTGCTGGGGGCGATGGAGGGGAAGTCGTCGCGGTAGGGGTTGAAGGCGTGTTGCGGGTCGCCGTCGTCGGCGGGCTTGCTGGCCTGGGGCTCGTTTTGGGCGACGCCGTTGAGGTAGACGATGCCGTTGCGGAGGTGGATGCGGTCGCCGGGGATGCCGATGGCGCGCTTGACGAGGATCAGGTCGGGGGTTTCGGGATTGGGCTTGAAGAAGACGATGACGTCGCCGCGGTGGATGTCGCGGTTGGGCATGAAGAAGGCCCATTTTGAAGGAGGAGCGAGGATGACGCGATCGACGAGGGGGTGGTCGCCGATGAGGAGGGTCTTCTCCATGGAGGCGGAGGGGATTTCGAAGTTTTGGAAGATGAAGGCTGTGGCGAAGAGGTAGACGACGAGCATGAAGCAGATGGAGGCGAGGCCCTCGAGTGGGGTTTCGGTGTCTTCCTGCTGGATCTTCTGGACGGGGTTAGCGTCCGGGCTTTCTGGTGCGATCTCCACGGCCTTCGTCGACATGCGTTCTCCGGATTCTTGCCTTAGTGTATCGTCTGCGGCTGGAAAAGTGAGAGCTCTGGGTGGAATGAACAACTGCAACGGCAACGGCAAAGACAAAAACAACCGCAGGTCCTTCGACTTCGGCTACGCCTCCGCTCAGGATGACAGTTTTTTGGGGGGTGAGTTTCAAAAACAAACAACAGCAAGAGCAACCGCAGGTTCCTTCGACAAACTCAGGACAGGCTCTTCGGCTCAGTGCTTTGCACTTCGCTCAGGATGACAGTTTTTATGGGAGGTGTAGGGAGTTGATTCGCGAGGTTGGAGGTGCATCATGACGGGGTTCTTGGGGCGGAGGGTGATTTTGGGTTGGAGGACGATGGGGTAGGTTGGGATGAAACGTGGGCTCCAACGTTGGGCGATGGTGGCCAGGGCGAGGGTTCCTTCCATCCAGGCGAAGCTTTCGCCGATGCACTGGCGGCTGCCTCCGCCGAAGGGGAAGTAGGTGTATTTGGGGCGAGCGGCTTTGGCTTCGGGGGTGAAGCGGTCGGGGTCGAAGCGGAGGGGATCGGGGAAGTACTCGGGGGTGTGGCCCATGATGTATTGGCTGAAGAAGACGTGGGAGCCGGGTGGGAGGGTGTAGGGGCCGAGGGTGACGGGTTTGGTGGACATGCGGCCCATGGCCCAGGCGGGCGGGTAGAGGCGCATGGACTCGGCGAAGATCTGCTCGGTGTAGCGGAGGTTGGGGTAGTCGGCGAGGGTGGCTAGGCGGTTGCCGAGGACGGTGTTTAGTTCGGCGTGGAGTTTGGCTTCGATCTCGGGGTGCTGGGAGAGGAGATACCAGGTCCAGGTGAGGGCGTTGGCTACGGTCTCGTAGCCGGCGAGGAAGATGGTGAGGACCTCGTCGCGGATCTGGTCGGGGGACATGCCGTCGGATGGGGATTCCGAGTCGGAGTCGGTGGAGGTGAGGAGCATGTGGAGGAGGTCGCCTTTGTCGGGGGCTCCGGCGTTGATCTCGGCGCGGCGCTCGGCGACCAGGCGGTTGACGACGGCGTCGAGGTGGGCCTTGGAGCGGCGGAACTTGATGAGGCCGGGGATGGGGAGGTTGATGAACGATTCGAGCTTGGGGAAGGCGACGAGGAAGTTGTAGAGGCCCATGACGGTGTTGACCTCGTCGTTGATGGCGCGGATGTCGGCGGTGACTTCGGTGTCGAAGAGGGTGCGGGCTACGATCTCGAGAGAGAGTTGCATACTGGCGGCGGCGATGTCGATGGTTTGGCCGGGGAGCCAGCGGTCGCGCTGGGCGGCGGCGAGGGCGACGATCTGGTCGGCGTAGGCGGCGATGCGCTGGCGATGGAAGGCGGGGGCGGCGATGCGGCGCTGGCGGATGTGGATGGGATCGTCGGAGGTGATGAGGCCTTCGCCGAGGAGGACCTTCATGCGGCGGACGGTGCGCTCTTTGACGAAGGAGGAGGACTGGGTGACGAGGACCTCGCGGATGTAGTCGGGGTGGTTGAGGAAGACGATGGGAGTGCCCATGAAGCGGTAGTGGGCGATGTTGCCGTAGGTCTTGTGGAGGTGCTCGAAGAGGCGGATGGGGTCGCCGAGCTTGACCCATTTTTTGAAGGTGTAGAAGGGAAGGGCGTGGGGCAGGCCGGGTGGGAGATGGTATGGCTGCTTTCTTGGGGTGCTCATGCTTCCAGAGTGGATGCTTGTGAGGTGGGCAATGTTGCGGGGAGTTGTTGCGCGACGATCTGGTGGATGATCTTTTCTATCTCTTCGATGGTGTGGTTTTCGGCGATGGTGATGACGCGGGTGGGCTCGCGTTCGGCGATGCGGCGGTAGGCGTTGTGGATGCGACCGTAGAACTCGTCGGACTCGCGCTCGAAGCGGTTTTCGTCGGTGCCGTGGGTTTGGGTGTTGCGGTGGTTGCGGCGACGGGCTCGGGCGAGGGATGCTTCGAGCGGGGGGAGCAGGAGGAGGGTGAGGTCGGGCTGGAGGGTGCCGCAGACGGCGGTGTGGAGGGCGAGGACGCGGTCGGAGCCGAGCTGACGGCCGCCGCCCTGGTAGGCCTCGGAGGAGTCGGTGAAGCGGTCGCAGAGGACGATGCTGCCGGCGGCGAGGGCGGGCTGGATGACTTCGGCGATGGCCTGGGCGCGGTCGGCGAACATGAGGGTGAGCTCGGCGATGGGGTCGATGGGGCCGAGGGAGGCTTCGGAGCGGGAGTCGAGCAGGACGCCGCGGATGCGGTCCCCGAGGGCGGTTCCGCCGGGTTGGCGGAGGGTGACGACGTGGTGTCCTTCCGCGGCGAGCGAGGTGGCGAGTCGGCGGAGCTGGGTGGTCTTGCCGGAGCCGTCAAGACCTTCGAAGGTGATAAAAAAGCCACGCGGCATAGCTGGAGTTTATCGCATGAGAGGGAAAGCGCATCTTAGTGAGCAGTGGACGGTGCGATGGCCCGGATACAGGCTGCGGAGTGTTGCCGCTGCTGCCCAGGCAGATCGATCGCAGGCGGTTGCGGGAGGCGGTTATGTTGATATTTATCCTTCTCTTTGCCGGAGGGATTCTTACCAGCGGCGCTCTGCTCAGCTTCAATGCCAATAAGAGAAAAGGCGTAGGGAACGGTGTTTCGGCCCTTCATGTTTCGCATGGTCCCAAGGTGGGGCGGGCGAATGGAGAGGATGATAACTGACGCTGCTGATTCCTAGCGCTTTTTGGGGGCCCACTGCCAGTGGATGCCATCTTGTGCGAAGAGGACGGTGATGTGGCCCTCGTCGCCTTCGCGGAGGGTGGGGCCGTCGTTGTGTTGCTCGTGCTGGGACTGGTCGGTGTAGACGACCTTGGTGGGGCCGTCGCCGAGGATCTTGAAGCGGTAGTGGAAGTCTTTGCCGGGGGCGAGGTTTTCTGTGCCGAAGCTGGCGCTTGGGTAGTCCACTTCGATGAGCGGGATGGGAGCGGCGGTGCGGTTGCTGATGGTTGCTTCGACGATGGCGGAGTGGCAGCCGGTGAGAGCGAGGAGAGCGGCTGCGGGCATGAGGAGGCGATGGAGACGCATGAAGATTCAGGGTATCAGTTGCGCCTGTTTGTGGGGGGATCAGGGGGGTGAGAGAGCGGGTGTGAGCAGGCGTGCGGTGAGGATGACTCCGGGGCGGCCATCGTGGAGGGTGGTGGGGAAGGCCAGGATGCTCCAGGTGAGATCTTCGGTGAGGTCCTCGGAGACGTTGAGCAATCCTTTGCGGCTGCGGGCGATGTAGGTGTTGTGGAGAGAGAGAACGTCGATGATGATGCTTTGCCAGTCGCGCAAGGTGCGCGGCATCTCGGCGTGGATGCTGCGGCCGGGGAACCAGTCGCGATCGCGGCCGAGATATTCGGCTGCGGCTTCGTTGCAATAGACCCAGGTCCCTTTTTCGTCAAAGAACTGGATGAGGACGTCCGGACCGATGGCGTGGCAGATGCGCGTGTAGAAGAACTGAGGCGCATCGACGACGACTGGGGTTCCGCGACGTTTGGCTTCGAGCAGTTGGAGAGCCTCGAGCAGATCTTCGGTCGAGCTGTGTCCCTTGAGCAGGTGCATGTCCTCGGCTCCGCCGAAGTAGTGCTCGAGGGTTGAGGAGAGGATGATGATGGGGACGTTGGGGCGGCTTTTGCGCAGGAGGGCCGCGACGTCGCTGCCGAACTTTCCGGCACCGAGATGGTAGTCGAGGACGGCGATATCGATCTGGTCGAAGAGCTCGAGCGCTTCTTCGTAGGTGGAGGCGGTCAGGCAGAGATAACCGTGCTTGCGGAGAAATGTGGCTCGCAGGGTGAGGTTTACGAGCTCGTCGTCGAGCAGAAGAAGGCTTACTGGCTTTTCGGCTGCCGGTTCTTGATTGACGATGTCTGTGATGTCAATTTTCACGAAGCCGCGGCCTTCCTTCATTTCCGTTCTGGCCTGGGATGTCCGATCAGTGAAATCAGGATAGGGTAATTTTTGGTAACTGCAAATCACTTTTTCGTATTACTAAAGGAGCGTAGGTCCCGTATGAGCTCCGGTAACCGGTTGAAGAGAGCTACGGATCGAAGCCACTGGCGGTTATCGATTGCTGGATAGCCGCTGACGACTTTGCCTGGAGCTACATCATTTGGGATGCCACTTTGAGCTGTGGCGATGGCTCCATCACCAATGGTGCAGTGGCCAGCTACGCCGACTTGTCCGGCGAGGATGACGTTTTTGCCGACGGTGGTAGACCCGGCGAGGCCGACCTGGGAGCAGAGGAGGGTGTTTTGGCCGACGGTAGAGCCGTGGCCTACCTGGACGAGGTTGTCGATTTTGGCTCCGGCGTGAATGCGGGTTTCGCCGATGGAGGCTCGGTCGATGCAGGCGTTGGCCTGGACTTCGACGTGGTCTTCGAGGACGGTGGGGCCGGATTGGACGATCTTGTACCAGCTTCCGTCGGTTTGTTTGGCGAAGCCGAAGCCGTCAGCTCCGATGACGACGCCGTTCTGGAGGGTGACGTGGTCGCCTAGCTGACAGTGCTCACGGACAATGGCGTGGGCGTGGGCGAAGAGATGGTCTCCGGCGCGGACGTGGGGGTAGAGGACGACGTGGGGGAGCAGGGTGGCGTGGTCGCCGAGGACGACGTGGTCGGAGACGACGGCGTAGGCACCGATGTGGGCGTGCTTGCCGATACGCGCAGTGGGGGCGACGACGGCGGTAGGGTGGATGCCGGGAGCGTAGGCGGGGGGAGTGTAGAAGAGCTCGATGGCGCGGGCGAAGGCGAGGTAGGGGTTTTTGAGACGGAGGGTGGCGGCTTCGACTTCGGGGAAGGATGGTTCTACGAGGATGGCAGCGGCTCGGGTGGTGCGGGCGAGGGCGGCGTATTTGGGATTGGCTACGAAGGTGAGTTCACCCGGACCGGCGGTTTCTATGGAGGCGACTCCGGTGATCAGGGCTTCGGGATTGCCTTGTAATGTGGCTCCTAAATGATGGGCGAGTGCGGCCAGGGTGAGGGAGGTGCTCATGCGGCGATTGTAGAAGAAGAGCTTACGGATTAGTTGGGGCGGGAGTTTGGGGGGAGGGTTTCGAAGAGGGTGTCCTGTAGGGAGGGGGCTTCTTCGGTGGGGAGGGGCTTTTTGCGCGAGGGGGTGGTGATGACGGCGATCAGTTGGAGATCGGTGATGGCGGAGCGTGGGACGAAGATGCGCTGGGTGTTGGAGCGGATGTCGGGTGGGGTGAGGTGAAGGCCGATGTCCTCGATGGCGTTGGAGAGCAGGGAGAGGTCGGTGGGGGCTAGTCCTTCGAGGAGATCGCCGCCGCGGAAGGTGAGTCGCACCCAGAGACCTTCGGTGCGGGGACGGGCGAGGAAGGTGCGGCGGGCGAGGCGTTCGGGGTTGACGGTGTCGTTGAGGTTGAAGTCGCGGACGTAGCTGATGGTTTTGATGTCGTTGAGGTGGAGGGAGATGACGCGGCCGCTAAGGTCGAGGAGGTCGACGCGCGGGGTGGCGGCGTCTTGGCGGACGAAGGCGTTAAGGGGGAGATAGCCGGGGGTGACGTCTCCGGCGAAGCGCCTTACGATTACTTTTTTTTGCGAGCTGGACATAAAGAGTCGGGACGGTGTGTCTGGCGGATTGTCGCACGAAGTGTGCTGTGGCCGCAGCGAACTGGGGTACTGTCGCAGCGAAATAGGTGCAAAAGGGTAGTCAGAATGTCAACGCTATGTTACGCTTACATGTTGCGTTTCGTACCATTGATCTTTCTAAATGACTGATCTCGAAGAGGTTAGGTGAGCCGAGCAAGGCTTGGTTCTGGAGCGAAAGTACACTATGGCCGATTACATCTATCTGCTTGAAAACCGGCTCTCCGCCGGCCAGCAGGCAGCACTTCAGATTGTGCGCGAGGTTGCGCGTGAGCAGGGACTAACGGTGTTTCTGGTGGGTGGCGCGGTACGCGATCTTACCAGCGGCTCTCCGGTTCGCGATCTGGATGTGGTGGTTCAGGGGAATGCCCTCAAGCTAAAGAAACAGATTGAGTTAGCCGGTGGTGTCATTACCGGCGAGGCGGCGGCGACTCATGCACTCTTTGTGCGGTTTCCGGGCGGCGTGCGGATGGAGATCGGCAGCACGCTGTCGGTTACCTATCCAAAGCCGGGCAAGCCGGTGGTGAAGACGGCGACAATTCTGGACGACCTGCGTCGGCGCGACTTTACGGTGAACGCCATGGCGCTGTCGCTGAACGCTGGGTCATATGGCCTGCTGATGGACCCGCTGAACGGTGTGGCGGATATCGAGAACCGGCAGTTGCGGTTGGTGAGCAACTACGGCTTTATCGAGGACCCGGTGCGGATGATCCGCGCGGTGCGGTTTGCGGCACGGCTGGGTTGGGCGATGGACGAGAAGACGCAGTCGCGCTACGACACCGGCAAGCAGGAAAACTATATCGCGGCGATGGATCAGTTCCATCGCGGATATGAGACGGAGGAGATCTTCCACGAGGAAGATCCTCTGCGGATTCTGCGGAAGCTGGAGGAGGAGGGCTGGATGAAGCAGCTCTTCCCGGCGTTGACGGTGGCGAAGGCCAATGCGACGGAGCTGGAGAAGCTGCGTGAGGTCCAGACGCAGTTGCAGATGCGGGGGATTCATCCTGAGGCGGCGGCGGCGAATTTTCCGCTGCTGACGGCGAAGCTTTCGGCGAAGGAGGTTGCGGAGCTGAAGCACAGCTTCGTGCGGCCGGGGTTTGTGAAGGAGATCGAATCGCTTGAGCACGAGGCGAAGGAGTTTGCGGCGCAGTTGACGGGGAAGGGAGCTGCGGCACCTTCGGATGCGTGGAAGCTGCTGGGCTCGGCTAAGCCGGAGGCGGTGCTGTGGGTGGCGTATTCGTCGAAGAGTAGCGCGATCCAGACGAAGCTGAAGAGCTATTACACGGAGTGGCCGCAGGCTCGGAACAAGATTCCTTACACGCTGATGCAGGAGATGCGGATCGTGCCGGATCTGGCGGGGTTCGATGAGCTGGTGGAGAAGCTGTTTTTCGCGTTGATGGATGGGAAGCTGGGGACGGTTGAGGAGATGAAGGCGTTTCTTGAGAGCTACTCGCCGCCTGCTCCGCCGCCGACGGTGCATTTGCGCCGTCCTCGCGCTGCCAAGAAGGATGCGAAGGGCGCGAAGGCTCGGAAGAAAGCTGCCGCCGCTGCTGAGGCAGAGGATGAAGTGGATGCCGATGAGGATGTCGACCTCGATCTAGAGGATGCGGATGCGGTGGAGGATGGGGACGACGAGGATGAGGAGTCAGATGAGCTGGATGAGAAGATTCCTCCTCCGGTGAAGGCTGCACCTGCT
Organism: Granulicella arctica; assembly: GCF_013410065.1. Classification (NCBI taxonomy): domain Bacteria; kingdom Pseudomonadati; phylum Acidobacteriota; class Terriglobia; order Terriglobales; family Acidobacteriaceae; genus Granulicella; species Granulicella arctica. The sequence goes on along the minus strand of NZ_JACCCW010000002.1, from coordinate 1,269,871 downwards.
CCGAAGGCCGCGCCTGTGAAGACTGTGGCTGTGAAGGTGGCTCCGGTGAAGGCTGTTGCTCCGGTTGCGGCTAAGGCTGCTGTGAAAGCGACTCCGCTTAAGGTTGTGGCGAAGAAGGCTGCTCCGGCTCCTGCGAAGAAAGCTGTTGCTCCGGTGAAGAAGGCTGCGGCTCCTGCGAAGAAGGCTGCTCCTGCTCCGGCTAAACCGGTGACGAAGAAGGTGGCGGCTCCTGCGAAGAAGGTCGTTCCGGTGAAGCAGGTGAAGAAGCCTGCGGTTCCGGTAAAGAAGGTAGTGGTGAAGGCTCCTGTGAAGGCTGCTCCGGCTAAGAAGAGCGCTGCTCCGGCGAAGAAGCCGGTGCCTGCGAAGAAGGCTGTGAAGGTGGCTGCGAAGAAGAAGCGGTAGCTTTCGGATTTTGTTTGGTGCATCGGTGAATCACCATGGCGTATCTCTGCGGGTTGGAGGGATGTCATGGTGATTGCTGTTTTTGGCCGAAAAGAATACAGAGGAAACGTTTGTTGCTTTCGCACAGGTTGAGCATTGTGTGGGGCAGTAAAATTCGCTTATGGATCTTCGACTGGCTTACGATAAACTCTCTCCCGATGCGTACAAGGGGCTCTATGCAACCTATGCGCAGGTTAGTAATGGTTCGCTCGGCAAGGCTCTTTTTGAGCTGATTAATATGCGGGTCTCTCAGATTAATGGCTGCGCTTATTGCATGGAGCGACATGCGATCGCGCTTCGCGCTGAAGGAGAATCAGACCAGCGTATCGATACACTCGCTGGTTGGCGCATCAGCCCACATTTCACCAGTCGGGAACGCACTGCGCTTGCCTGGGCGGACGCAGTCACGGAGATTACGGACGGCCAGGCGCCCGACGCGCTGTTCCTCGCGCTCAAAGAGCACTTTTCGGATGTGGAGATCTCTGACCTTACGTTTGCAATTGCTGTTATGAATGCGCTCAATCGTCTTGCGATCAGCATGCGTCGATAAATGTGGTCATAGCCAACGGGTAGAAGCGGATGCTTCGCGTGCGATTTTTTTGACGCTTGGTGTGGTCCTCCTACTAGAGTGGAGCGTAGGAGGGTCTGCGTATGTTGAGTCGTGAGGTGGTGTCGGCGAAGGTGCTGAGCGAGAAGGTGGCGCGCGGTTTGACGTGGAAGGGGATTGCGGCTGAGTTGGGTTCGGGGTCGGATCTGCTGTATACGGCAGCGTTGCTGGGGCAGTCGGTGCTGACGGTGGAGGAGGCGGCGAAGGCGGCGGAGATTCTTGGGTTGACGGAGGAGGAGGCGCGGTGGCTGACGCTTTCTCCGGAGCGCGGGGCTGCGGCGATTATGCCGCCGACCGATCCGCTGATCTACCGGTTCTATGAGTTGATCCAGAACTATGGGACGACGTGGAAGGCGCTGATCGAGGAGGAGTTTGGGGATGGGATTATGAGCGCCATTGACTTCAATATGTCGATTGAGCGGGAGGCTGATCCAAAGGGGGATCGGGTGAAGATTGCGATGTCGGGGAAGTTTCTGCCGTTCAAGCGGTTCTAGCTAACGGGGCTTTTTGAGCAGGAAGACGGTTGCGAGGAAGATGCTGCCTGCGGTTGCGACCATGAGTTCGATGGCGTGGCGGTAGGCGGCCTGGGTTTGTGGGGGTGTGGCGGCGGTGTTGTCGCGGCACTGGGTGCAGCCTTGCGCGTTGGAGGGGATGGAGAGTGCCAATAAGGCGACGAGGAGGAGAAGCCTTACTGGCAGGTAGGTGCTTCGGGAGATTTGTGGTTGTTTGGACAAAATACAGGGGTCCTTCGCTTTGCTCAGGATGACGGCGTAAAACATGCAACAACAGATTATGACAACGACTTAGAAGGGGCCCCTTCGTCCTATTGGAAGAAGGCGAGGAGAACGAAGAGGAAGATCCAGAAGAGGCCCATGGAGTGCCAGTACCAGGCGGCGCAGTCGACGAAGACCTGACGGTTTTCCATCTGTTTGGAGGCGTAGAGGGCGATGAGTGCGCCGATGAGTGCGGCTACTCCGAGGATGAGATGGAAGCCGTGGACGCCGGTGATGAGGAAGAAGAAGTGACTGCTGGGGTTTGAACGGAAGAAGACGTGTTGCGTGGCGAGCTGGTTCCAGGCGATCCACTGGCCGATGAGGAAGGCGATGCCGAGGGCGACGGTTGCCGCGAGCCATGGCATTGCGTTGCGGGTGCTGGGTTTGCCGAGGCCGAGCCACTCGTCCATGACGTCGACTTCGCGGAACATGTGGCGGCGGGCGATCTCCATGGTGAGGGAGCTGAGTATGAGGGCCGCGGTGTTGAGCCAGAGGATGGGCGGGACCGCAGTGGGGAGCCACTGATTGACATAGTGGTTGTAGGCGTCGAAGTGGCTGGAGGCCTGGGAGACGAAGAAGGCGCTGACGATGGCGACGAAGAACATGAGGTCGCCTGCGAGGGCGAAGAAGACGAAGAGGCGGAAGCGGCTTAGTTTTTCGCGGGGGCCGCGACGGCCCTGGGAAGGGCTGTTCCAGCCGTCGTTGTCGCCACCGCCGCCGGTGCGCTTGTCGTTCTTATCGTTGGGCGGGCGGCGACCGTGACCGCTATCGTGATCATCGACACGGCGCTTCTTCTTTTCATGTTCTGTGCCAATGGGCGTGATGATGGCCGGCATGGACGTGCTCCCGAGGATACCTGTGAAGACAGATTACTCCGGATTGTGGCCGGTGTCCCATTGCGTTTGGAAAGAGGTATCGCTGTAGGCGCATGGAGCACGAACGACCGCGATTCGTTCATTGGATGCAAATTGATCCGAAAAGGGAGCTAATTCGGGGTGCCATTCGAGGGTTGTGGCTTGCCAGGGATTGCCGGTGGCGGGGAGGCCGTGGTGGGAGCTGTGAATGAGGTTGATGAAGAAGAGAATCTGCACGCTGGCGAGGAAGATGGCGGAGTAGGTGATGTGGCTCTGGAGAGGGATGGAGCCGTGGGCGAGGAGGCTGGCTGCGGCGGTGCCGGGGATGCCGGTGAGCTGCGCGTAGTGGCGGGGTTCGGCGGCTAGGCCGGTGATGTGCATGGGAAGGAAGGTGGTGTAGGCGCCGAGGAAGGTTCCCCAGAAGTGGAGGCGTCCGAGGGATTCGGACATCATGCGGCCGGTGACGAGAGGGAACCAGTAGTAGGTGGCGCTGAAGAGACCGAAGATACCGGCCATCGCCATGATGAAGTGGAAGTGGGCGACGACGAAGAAGGTGTTGTGGAGGTATTGGTCGAGGATGGGTTGGGCGAGGATGGGGCCGGTGAGTCCTCCGGTGATGAAGAGAGAGACGAAGCCGAGGGAGAAGAGCATGGCGGTGGTGAGGTGTGGGCGGCTGCGCCAGGTGGTCGCGAGCCAGCTTAGGACTTTGGCGGTGGAGGGGATGGCGATGGCGATGGTGGAGATGGAGAAGGCGGTTCCGGCGAAGGGGTTGAGCCCGGCGACGAACATGTGGTGTCCCCAGACGAGGATGCCCAGGAAGCCAATGAGGAGCGTTGTGAGGATCATGGTCCGGTAGGCGAAGACTTTTCTGCGGGAGAAGTTTGCCAGGAGCATGGAGGTGAGGCCCATGCCGGGAAGGATGGCGATGTAGACCTCGGGATGTCCGAAGAACCAGAAGAGATGGAGCCAGAGGAGTGGTGAGCCGTTGCCGCCGGAGTGCAGCGTGCCGTTGACGAGATCGCCTGCGGGGAGGAAGAAGCTGGTTCCGGCGTGGCGGTCGCAGAAGAGCAGGACGAGGGCGGCGAGCAGGACGGAGAAGGCGAGGATGCTGAGGAGGGCAGCGGTGAACCATCCCCAGACGGTGAGGGGGAGGCGCTCCCAGGTCATGCCGTCGCAGCGGAGATTGATGATGGTGACGAGGGTGTTGATGGAGGCGATGGTGGAGGCTATGGCGAAGAGGCCGATGCTGAGGAGCCAGAGGTCCATGCCGAGAGCTTGTCCAGGACCCGCGCTGGCGACGGCAGAGAGTGGTGGGTAGGCGGTCCAGCCGGAGATGGCGGCTCCTCCCTGAGCGAAGGTGGACATGAGTAGAGTGAGGAGCGCGGCGGCGGTGATCCAGAAGGAGGCGGCGTTGAGCAGAGGGAAGGCCATGGTGCGCGAGCCGATCTGCGCGGGAAGGATGAGGTTGCCGAAGCCGGACTGGGGCGCGGTGGTGAGGACGAAGAAGAGCATGATCGTCCCGTGGAGGGTGACGAGGGCGAGGTAGTCTTCGGGGAGGATGGGGCCGTGGAAGGGAAGTGCGAGATTCGGCCAACTGAGGTGGAGGCGCATGAGGAGCGAGAGGGTGCTTCCGACGGCGACGGCGACGAGGGCGAGGGCGAGGTATTGGAGGCCGATGACGTGGTGATCGGTCGTGAAGATATAGCGTCGGAGGAAGGAGAGCCTGGGGCGTAGGGCGTGGGGATTCGCTGACTTTTGATTGGGGATCATGGCTGCGCCTTCTCTTTCTCGGCGATCCATTGGGCGAAGTCGGCGGGGGGAAGGACGCGGAGGTTGGCGTTCATGCGATAGTGGCCGAGGCCGCAGAGCTGGGTGCAGAGGATGGCGTAGGTTCCGGGTTGGGTGGGGGTGAAGTGGATGTGGATGGTCTGGCCGGGGACGGCGTTTTGCTTGAGGCGCATCTCGGGGATGGCGAAGCCGTGGATGACGTCCTGCGCGTGGAGGCGGAGGTCGACTTCGCGGCCTGCGGGAAGGACGAGCTCGGAGGTGACGAGGTCGTCGTGGCTGTGCGGGTCGGATGGGTCGATGCCGAGGGGATTGCCTTCGGCGGCGGAGACGAGCTGCGGTTGGGTGGTACCGAAGGTGGCGTCGGTGCCGGGGTAGCGGAAGTACCAGGCGAACTGCATGCCGGTGACTTCGACCTGGAGGGCTGCGGGATCGGCTCCGGTGTAGCGGGTGGCGGCCCAGAGGCGCTCGGCCTGGACTGCGAGAGCGATGAAGAGGAGGGCGAGCGCGGCTAGGGGAAGGTATTCGATACGCCAGATGCGGTCTTCTGATGGCTCGGGGCTGCGGCGGCGCAGGAGGCCGATGAGCAGCAGAAGATGCGCGAGGGCGAAGAGTCCGAGGGCGATCCAGAGATTGAGGAAGAGGTGGAGGTCGAGCGCGGGGCCGTGGGCGCTGGCGTCTTGTGGGAGCGGCCACGGGAGATTGCGGAATAGGCCCGAGAGCAATGCATGCGGCGCGACGGGGTGCGGCATGGTGAGCGGGATCACAGAATCAGGATACTTGGTTTTCTGCGTGCGACTCGTGGCTGATGTTTAGATGCGGGTGCCTTGATGGAAGAGGACCTGCCAGCGGTTGTCGCGCTCGATCCAGAGGGAGCTGCGGAGGGCTTCGACGGGTGGCTCGGTGTCGGTGATGCGTTGGGAGCGATAGGTGACGAGGGCTATGTTTGGAGAGAGAAGCTGGCAGTGAAAGTCGGTGAGGGTGATGCGGCGCGAGGATTCGGTTGCCAGCTCGTCGATGATCTGCTGGCGGGTGAAGATGCGGCCGGAGCTGCCGAACTCGCGGAAGTCGTCGGCGAGGAGAGAAGCGAGGGCTTCGGGGTTGCGGCGGGTTGAGGGTTCGAAGAGTTGTTCTTCTAGCTGGCGGAGGTGGGCGGCTAAATTTTGGTTGGGATGGCTCATGCGGTTTTGTGGATGATATTGAGGAAGAGTTGGTGGACGCGGGGGTCGTGGGAGAGCTCGGGGTGGAAGGTGGCGGCGAGGAGATGGCCTTGCCGGATGAGGGTAGGGAAGCCATCGCGGGTGGCGAGGATTTCGACCGCGGGGCCGGTGCGGGTGATGCGGGGGGCGCGGATGAAGACCATCTCGAGTGGGCCGCCGGGCAGGGTGGTTTCGGCGGTGAGGATGGCGGAGTCGTTCTGGCGGCCGTAGGCGTTGCGCTCGACGGTGATGTCGAGTGCGGCGAGGGATCTTTGAGGTGGGTGTTGGACGTCGGTGGCGAGGAGGATGGCTCCGGCGCAGGTGCCGAAGGTGGGAGTGGTTTGGACGAAGGTCTGGAGGGTGGCGAAGAAGTCATTGCGCTCGAGGAATTTGAGCATGGTGGTGGATTCGCCGCCGGGCATGATGAGGCCGTCTAATCCGGCGATGTCTTGGGGAGTGCGGACGAGCTTTGCGGTGGCTCCGAGGGAGATGAGGGTGTTGACGTGGGCGTCGTAGGCACCTTGGAGGGCGAGGACGCCGATGGTGAGAGGCGGATTGGCAGATTGTGTTGTCATGATCCCTTTGCCAGCTCTGAGGCTTTTAGCGCTAAACTGCGGCAAAAGAATGCCTTAGCTGCAATGTTCGCTTGCCTATGGATTGCGGCTTTCGTTTCCGATGTCTTCAGTATAGAGAATTCGAAAGGGAAGTATGGGGAGCAAGGAAATGGCTTGGATTGTTTGGGGGACGTTTCATAGTTTGGCATCCAAACAGAACGCCGTGGCGATGTGTTCGATGCGGTGAGTGGGCGGCGGATGTACGTGCTTGCAGAAAGTAGCTTTGTTTCTGGTGTTTGACCCAGGTTCGCTGGAGGGTTATATTGGTAATGCGGGGTGGAGCAGCCCGGTAGCTCGTTGGGCTCATAACCCAAAGGTCGTAGGTTCAAATCCTACCCCCGCAACCAATCCTTTCAATCACTTACAAGGATTGGACTCTTGAAACAAACTCCCATAAACTCCCGATAAGAAAAATCGCCGATTTCAGGCGCTCGCTGCGACTGGCTTGAGCACCATTTCGACGACCTTTCCATTCGCTTCCCGCTTCGATGACGACATGGCCTGTCCATAGATGTTCATCGTCGTCTGGATGGAGGCATGACGCATCAATTCCTGCTGCACCTTCATCGGAGCTCCGGTCTCGTCCAGCCACGAACGGTACGTGTGGCGGAACGTGTGCCAGCCGATCTCTCCGAGCTTCCCTGCCGCAACCTTGCGTGTGTCGTGGATCAGAACCCGCTTGCCGTTTGCCGTGGGCTGACCCTGCCAGCACCACACGCCCGGCGCCGCACCGCACGTCGGACACGCGACCAAACAGCATCCCGAAGGGCGAAAATGCCGCTTCTGGATCTCGGTCGGGTGGTACGGTCGGTTCGTTATCGGGTTCGCGAAGACCCACCCTTCTGCGGTGGGCACGGCTTGCTTGCTCCAAGCCGAGACGATCTTGGTTAGGGACGGATGCAAAGGAACATAGTCTTGGGAGTATTCGGTCTTGACGTCATCCACTCGCCCGCTCACGAAGCTCCGTTGCACGAGGAGTTGATTTTTCTCAAAATCGAAGTCGTCCCACTGAAGCGCCGCAATCTCGCTCACGCGAAGACCGAGGCATTGGGCGATCTGGACCATCGTTCGATACGGCTCCCGCAGTGTCGCAACGACAAGTTCGAACTGCTCCACAGTCAGGATGATGGGGCGCTGACGGCGCTTGCTGCCGCCCTTGATACGGACGAGAGCAATGGGGTTGCGAGTTGAACAAGCGTCAGATGAGGATTCTCAGAGGGCTCGGTGATGATCGCCAAGTCTAGTTCCGCAGCTAGGACGCTGTGAGACAAATCGAGAGCGAACATGCTCTCCATGCGGAGCCGCAGATCGGGATAGAGCGGGAGATGTGTGCTCAAGATCGCAGAGATCAGAGCCGGGTCAACGTAGGGGCTATGACCAATAGTGATAAGAGGCTGCACCTCATCGTGGGTTGAGCGTGCGACGCGTACCGACTTTTCGAGTATGGCGAAAGCATCCCTGCACCCACGAATGAATACCTGGCCAGCATCCGTCAGCTCGACGCGCTTCTGATTTCGCTTGAATACTGCGAATCCAAGCTGATTCTCTAGTTCAGCGATCTGTTTACTCAAGGCCGGCTGAGTAATCTTCAGCCGAGCTGCCGCTCTCGTGAAATTAAGCTCTTCGGCGAGAGTAAGAGCGGCGATTTGAAGGCGAACCTCAGGCGGAGACAATACTCACTCGCAAAATCGACGAAAAGGATCGTGCCGTTCGTTGTTCGTCCGTTTAGAACACGCTGTTCCAAGAGTAGGAACTTCTACTCACAAGAGACCGTCTCAGGTAGGTCGATGCGACAGCACAAACAGCTATGAGCGCAGCAAACGATAACCATAAGCCAGGTGCAGCTTTATTCCCCGTCTCCTTGATGACGTACGTACAGACGAACGGGGTAAAGCCCCCGAACAACGCCGTGGCTGTGCTGTAAGCGAGAGCGAAGCTCGTGGCACGGACCTTAGGAGGCATGAACTCCGTCAGATACACAACCATCGCCGCGTTGTAGCTCGCATAGAGAAATGCAAACCAGAGTTCGACGGTAAGCAGCCGTGCGAAGGAGGGTGCTGCAACTAGCCAGAGCATAGTCGGGTACGCCGACACGAGAAAGAGCAGCGATGCAGACCAGAGCAAACCGCGGCGCCCCACGCGATCCGATATACGGCCCATAACTGGTAAAACGACCACATTCAAGAGACCGACAAAGAGAGTGACCGTCAGTGCGTCCTTCGACGCCAATCGCAATTCCGTCACTCCAAACGTCAGAGTGTAGACCGTAATGAAATAGAAGGCCGTCGTGGTCAAAGTTGTAAACAACGTTGCAATGAGAATGATCCGCCAGTCTGCGACTAAGGATCCGAGCACTTCTCTTCCCGACAATCTGCGACTGCCTACTGAAACCGGGCGTGTCTCAGTCATTGATTGGCGAATCCAGAACAGAAATGGAATCAGAGCACAACCTACGAGTAGTGGAAGACGCCATCCCCATCGACCAATGGCCTCTTCAGGCAGACACTTTACTAGGACAATGCCCATCACTGCGGCGCCCATCACTGACACTTGCTGGCTTGCCGACTGAAAGCTGACATAAAGCCCCCTAAGCCCTTCAGGAGCGATCTCTGAGAGATATACCGATGCTGCACCAAGCTCCGCACCAGCCGACAAGCCTTGCAGGAGCCTGCCAGTTACCACAATCAATGAAGCAGCCAAGCCGATGGTGCTGTAACTCGGTGTCAGTGCGATAGTCGCCGTTCCAATGGCCATCAAACTCAGTGTTAGCAGCAAACCAGCACGGCGACCATGGCGGTCGGTGTAGCCGCCCAGGAGCACCGCCCCAAGGGGGCGCATTAGAAAACCCGCGCCGAATGTAGCAAGCGTGAGCAGCAAAGAGTTGACTTCATTCTGAAGCGGGAAGAATGCCCGAGCGATCCATTTGGCGTAGTAGCCAAAAATCATAAAATCATACATCTCGAGAGCATTTCCGCTCGCTACGCCGATAACGGATTTCAGACGAGAGACGGTGCTAATCGGCACATTTCTGGTCGATATGCTGTCGGGAGTGTTCGCGGCATTGTTCTGCATACGTTTCCTTAAGGTTGGGTATGGTGCCGCGTACCGTTGGTTCCCAGGTTCCGAAGGAAGACAGCTGCTCCTGAAACCACAGCTCCGGAGGTATCGGATACAGTGCCAAAGACATCGGCGACTCTCTGGACGCGAACTGGAACAACGGAAAGAGCGACGATTGCCAACATTTGCCCTCCTGCGGAGATCTCAGTTGGATCGTAGGAAGCCATCCGCCATCTGGGAAGGTGCAATCTCCAAGTTTTACCGTTCCATCGAATCATGCTCATAATTCGCGTAATCAGAACCGCCTTTGTAACCGTTACATGCACCTGGATGAAGCTAAGCCGGCTGATGCTGGATTCCAGATGAGAGGTGAGTACACGTTATTATTCTCGGCGGAGTCCCTTGAGGCGCTCTTCCACTTTTCATCGTTGCAGCTGGCTGGCTGCTTCAGATGATGCACCGGGCAGGATGGGTTCGCCCAGACCGCGTGCAACGCGCCTACTTTGCGGCCCTCGGTCCGGTGTACTTGTTGCCCGGTCACTCTTCTAGTGGACGTGTTCAGCCACAACTTGCGCCTTTGCCACGCCGCCTTTATAGAACGTGGTTTTCAGCAATATCTCGAAGTTGGCCAACGTCCCGTTTCGTTGGCTGGCCGCAGAAATCACAGGATCCATAAGTTCTGAATTGAGCAGCGTATCTGAGGCAGTTGAAATACCGTAACCGGTGGTGCCTTGGACCAACAATACCTTGCCATCATTCTGCAAGTTGTCGGTAAGGGCAATCAGGGCATATCCGACTTGCGCCGGATCACTCTGGAACCACAGATACTCCGACGGCTCTCCTTGTTTTGGAGCCCTATTTTTGATGGTGATGACATTTTCTTTTCCGTTGTACTCCATTCGAAAATCCAGATTCCGGTCGAATAACTGAACCCATGGGTTATAGTTCGGGGAGCCGAGCAGAATCGCATTGTTTCTCTTAAGTTCGTCAAACCGCAGCTCGCGTGCAAATCGAATTGTGACTTGGCTACTTCGATAAGCGGGTAGGCGCGCCAATTGATTTGCGAACTCCAGATCATTCATGGATACATATCTACGAGCTGGAAACCCTCCACCGTGAAATCCTGGAGGTGGGGCGGCCTGGGGCGTATTCAGATAGCTGCCTGAAATGTATTCCTGAAGGCCCACTATGCGCGCGGCTGAATTGGTGTACATATTCAGGCCGGCATCTCCGGGAACAATGATGGTCTTTTCATCAGGTTTGAATAGCAGAGCCCAGAGCTTGTCCTCTTGAGCATTAGTCAACAAATTCTGCTTTTGACGAGTTTCTTGATAAAACCGGTAGTTCTTTCGCAAGATCCAGACATTGAGACAGGTGAACAGAAGCAGAATCGCGGCGGCAGCGCCGAATCTCTTTATCCGTGGCTTAGGTTTGCCGGATGCGCTCTCCTTCTCCTTGGAGGAGGATTCAGGGGTTACCAAAGGAACATCGAGAGCAATAGCGCCGTGAGGAGCCGGTTCAACCGTTTCGAATTCCGGAACGTATCCGCCTTTGGGAAGAGAGACGCGCAACCGTTCCATGCGCCCTGTCGTAGCGAAATACTCATCCAACTTCTGCCTGACACGTGAGGCGTTGGCCCGAACAATGTTGTCATCCGATCGCGGATAGTTAGCACTTCTGCCGAAGACTCTGATGCCGATTTCTTGCTCGTTCAACTCCTCGTCGTGCCCTTGGAGGGTTTTCTCGGAGATGAAGAGTAGGAAGTCAGAAAGTCGCGAGGCACGGGCGAAGGACGATGATTCGACAATTCGCTGAATCAACAGCCAACGGGGGTCAGCTTTCAGATCCTGTCGGGCAGTCACTGTTCTTCCGGCCACGAATCACATCCTCATGCACTTTATTGTACGAAGTTTACAGTTCTTTTAGAGGCGTAGTCATCGAACCCGCTGGATTCGCCCCGTTCAAAGAACGGCCCACACTCCTAGAGGGACACACTCTGTCTGTTGATACGAAGCTCACTCTTGCGAGTTCTAAAGGCCAAGTCCCGGACTCGTCTTCCGTTACATCTGATCGAAGCGGCAATCAGATCAAAATAAACCAGAAGTATGCGTCAGCCGCTACTTTGGCAAGATCATCAAGAGGTCTCCGACTCCCCGCTCACCCTGAACATCGGACGGGTGGCCAACTGAAATCCCGTTTACCACCATGTTGCTAGAGCCCCCGCCATCGAGGTTGATGGCGGATGTAGCTCCTAGCCACCTCATTACGGCCGCTGTCTCAGGAATGGAAGCACCAAGGCTTAGCGTTGGCTGGCGGCCATCGATTTCGACGATCAGCACTGTGCCGCCTTCCGTAATGCCCAGGGCAGTACGAGCGTTACGGGACACGAACCATCCGTTGTACCAATTGTTGGGCACGCTTCCATTTGCGTCGCCCCCATCAAAGCCGTTCGAACGAGGACCAAAGCCTTCTTGATCGGCAGCACCTGTGAGGTTGGAATCGGAAAGCAGTGGACCGCCTTCGAGTACCGACATCCCCGAATGGAGTCCGACTTCTACCCCGTCAGCGAATAGTCTTCTCGCTACGCGCAGCTTTGTTCCTTGGGCAGAATGCGCACGGAGCCATACCGCGCTCTTGCCTAGTCCCTGTAGAACATAGCCGCCTGGTGGTGGTGCCAATCCTAACGAGTCTTGTCCTTTGGTCACGGTTCCGCTTCTGTCTACCAGCAGCTCGTAAGACGACCCTCGGTAATGAGGGTCGACTTGTGCATTCGAGGATGCTCCGCGATGATATAAACCGTCATACATAACAAGATCGTTGTCATTTTTGCAGACGGAATCATGCTCCGGTCTGATATCTGGCGACCCAGCAGGAACGCCGCAATTGACAACGGTTCCGAGGATCGGACGGTCAATAGCCTCAATTTCGGCACCGTCGTTATTCTGATCGCTAACGGTGACGTAGGTCGTCAACTTTCTTAGTATCCTGACCGTTTGATGCCCATTGTTTGTTTTCTCAATGATTACGCCCGGCCTGCCCCCGGCTGCTGTGGCGATCAGGTTGCCGTTGATGACTGTTGCGCCCAAAGGGGAGCGAGGAGGCAGTGGTGCATGGAACGGATTGATGTTTGAAAAAAAACTTCCGTTGGTCGCAGCGAGCGCACCTAATCTTGCCGCGGCCACCGAGACAGTCTCCCCATCAGCCCCCAGGTTGTCTTGCCCCGCAGGCACAATCGCAAGTTCCGAAGTCGTTTCGGAGGGACGGATTGCAAGGACATTGATGACCCAGGGCCCGCGAGTTGGATAGCCGCCAAGTGCTGTATTGCGAACGATTGGTTTGTACATGCCGCCAGAAACTGCTGCAACATGAGCCGCCGCGTCGCTCGCGTCCACTCGCGAAATGTATTTTCCTACGGAGAGCCAGTAACCCAACACACTTCCACCCAGTTTTTTCCCCGCGGATGGATCGATGCGTGGAGCCACCGCGAAGCGCAAGAGGTTATCCGATTCAAGCTTGGCCGCCGCATACGTAGGGAAAAATCCCATGTTTACGGTCCAAAAGGCTGATGGGTCAATCTCACCACGTTTGATTTGATAGTAGGAAACGCCTGTTGTGAGTTGTTTTGATGTCACAGTCTGTCGTGTGCCAGCAATTCCAAGCGGGGCATCTGTCGACGGTATTCTCCACTCTCTGTCAGAGCTCTCTCCATGAGTGGACATAGAAAAAAGGAAAATCAGCGCGCCATACTGCAAGCTCCGGTAATTCAACAGACCCTCCTTCGTGCGAACAACAAATGGACAACGAATCGAGGCAACCTCCTCGCTCGGAAGCTGGTAATCATCCGCGTTGTCTCGGGTTAATAAGGAGCTTCGAGACAGGATTCAGGGGCCTGGCGGCCCCTGAATCTCTCTCTAGTTCCAAGGACACAAAGATTCACATCTTCTCGTGTTTAGAATCTGAATGCCCCTTGGAATGTGATTTGTCGTGGACCTCCACGCTCAAGCGAGGTGAAGGTGGCAAGCTGTGTCGAATAGAAATTACCGCCAGCTACCGAAATATTTCCTTGGAACGGTGGCTGGAACTCCGGGTGGTTGAAGAGGTTCGATATCTCGGTATTGAAGTTGAACGTAACGCGATTGTTGATGGGAATAGTCTTCAGTATCCCTAAGTGAGTTAGGTATAAGCGCTGGCCCTCCAGACTGTTCGGTAAAGCATTGCCATATTTGCCGCTCAGAGGGACTGCAAATGCAGCAGGGTTGAACGCTTCCAGACGTGCCTTTCCGCCAGGGAACGAATACGGGTTGCCGATCCGGTCGGGGAGGCCCCCGACGGTTCCCGTATTGGAAGGATCCCCGGTTGGGAAATAGGGCGAATACCAAATTCCTGACCCCATATAGGTGAGCGAGGTGACGACCCAGCCTCCCGCTAGCCTCCCAATAATCGGAGATCCCTGCGAAAGGTATTCCTGGCCTTTGCCGAATGGCAGAGCATAGGACGCGCTGATGGCTCCGTAATGGCGCATGGTTGGGCCGTCATTGGCCCAATGACTGAGCACGTTATAGGGGTTCTCAATGTTTAGATCGTTGGCGATGCTCCGCTGGAAGCTGTAGTTTGCATGGAAGGTAAAGTTACCTGCTCGCCGAGTCGCTTCAAGTTGAAGGCCGTCATATTTTGCGCTTCCGTTGTAATAGGTCTCATACGTGTGCGCAAACTGCTTGTATGGCAATAGGGCAGAAGTATATGGAGTTGTGCTCGCTACCGGCTGGTCTATATTTACCTGGTAGTTCATTCCCGAAGTCCGAGAACCTACATAAGAAGCGCGCAATCCAAAGCTATGGACTTCCCTTTCATAAGAAACGCTGAACTGCTGAATCATCCCAAGAGTCGATTGCCTTGGATATCCATAAACATCTTGGCTGGGAGCAGTGGACGTACTTGAGGGGTAGGGATTAGGAAATTGCAAGAGAGGTGTTTGGCCAGGAGCAACAACGTTCACATAGTTTTGGCTAATGGAAAACGGTCCCGTCACGCCCGCCGTCAGTTGCGGATTGATCAGCTCGAAGGGGTTGTAAAGGAAAGTCGGGAAGGCGGAAGGGACAGTAGAAGTTTGTGGTGTCTCGAAGCGCGAGGTATAGATACCATAGCCACCACGAAGCACCGAATGATCGCTGAGTCGGTAGGCGGCACCGAGACGCGGTGTAAAGTTCGCCTTGTCAGGTATGGCCTGAACAGGCCCAGTAACGACGGTTATGTTCGAAGGATACAGCGGACTCACCAGGGAAACAGCAGATGGATCGACAATCACGTCGCCCGTAGTCGGGTCCCAGTTGTATGCAAGGTGGTTAGGAGAGTAAGGGGTTCCGTAGTAGTCCCACCGAAGACCGAAGTTGATCGTAAGCTTCTTTGTCGCCTGGTAATCGTCCTGGGCATAGAAGCCCAAATTACCAGTGATTTGATGACGCGTCGGCAGTGGAGTCGTACGGGCGCTCGATTGTGGAATACCTAACAGAAAATCGGCGTACGCATTTCCCGAGTATGTTCCATTGAAGACGAACGTGCCGTAATCATTGAGGAAACCTTGGCTGTTGTTGTACCGCTGAGAGATAAAACCAAACTTCAGGACATGATGACGAACTTGCCAGTCCACTGCGTCCGATATGGTAATGACCGTATTATCGAATTGCACTCCGCCGGCGTCGTCGTGGATTTGGGCCGTGGTGACGCCACCGCCATTGATGGTGATGTTGGGGAGTCCTTGACCGATCGAGTTGCTTGGGTTGGACCCCTGCAAGCCCACAGCGGCAAGCACAGCAGCACCGTTTGGTGGCGTTACCCCTCGTTCCGGCGTGCCGTCAACCTCGTAGTCGTACTCCAAACCCAATCTGAAGTTATTGGCGAGGTGCGAAGAAAAGATGTGCGTATCGCCCATCGCGTACTGCTGCTGGCGACGTACACGCGTCCAGATAGCTGACGGAACTCCATCATTGAGTAGATACGGCGTATCCCGGAGCAGCCACCGAAAAAACATGGAATTGTTCTTTGAAAGGTTGACGTCAACACGATCCATAAGCCAATCGGCTTTGAATAGATCACTGTAGGAGTTGAAGGTGAACGGGTAATTATTTACTGGCAGAGAGTTCGCATAGGCCGCGGTAGGCACCGGGTAGAAGGTGTTTTGGATCGCCAGGGCTACAGGACTTATACGATTCGAAGGAATCGTGTTGTTGGTAAATGCTAACCCGGTCAGAGGATCTTTGATTGCTGTCGTAAATTGCGTAAAGACCCCTTGGCGCATTAGCGGTGACGGCACGTTGATGAGGTAGTTCGATCCAAGAGGAATTCGCTCTGCGAACCATTGTCCGTAAAAGAAGGCCCGGTCTTTCCAAATGGGGCCACCCACTCCAATGTTCCATTCGTGGTTAATGTAGGGGGTTTTGGCTGGCGGTAGATATGTTGAAGCATTCAGGACGGAATCGTAGATCTTGTAACTCGCGACACCGTGGAAACTGTTGCTGCCACGGTGAGTGACTAGACTGATTTCGGCTGGTACCGCGCTCTCGGCCGGAGCATTGGAGGTTACCGCCGTGGACTCGTCGAAGAAGTTGGAGTTGTTGGTCTGTTGACCTTGTAGATCATTCGGAATTCCATCAAAGATCTGGGATTGGTTCTGTTGCTGCTGGCCATCGAATACGGGAGTAGATCCATGCCCTCCCTGCACTCCGGCAGCCGTCGTCAATAGGGAGTACGCGCTGGGGTAAGTATTGATCAGAGGCGTTCTGTCGTTATCCTTCGCACTGAACGTCGTGGATATCGTAGCGTCTTCCGTGTTGATGACCGCAGCCCCTGCCGTTACAACTACCTCATCAGTGAGGGCGCCAACAGGCAACGCCGGATCAACACGTCGAATCTGCCCTGGGTCCAGCAGAATGCTCTCAGCCTTGAACCCCTTGAACCCTGGCGCATCACAGTGCAGTGCATAGGTGCCTGGCTTGAGTTCGTCGAATTCGAAGTCACCGGACTCCGAGGATACGACTTGTCGAACGACCTGGCCTGTAGAGGGTTCCGTCAGGACGACCTTTGCTCCTACGATGCTGGCACCGGAGGTATCTCTCACTGTGCCTCGGAGAGTCGCGTCGACTGCCTGGGCGACACTTCGAGTTGCGGCTAAACCGGCACTAAGCATGAGAACTAGCGCTATTGCCAAGCCTCGACGACAAAGCAGATGCCAAAGGCTTCCAATGGCTTTTGAATCGCTGATTGTTTCGGTTGTCCGGCTCATATTCCTCCTAATTATGTTTGATACGGTTTCGGGGATTCGGCTCATGTTCCCTCTAATTGCGAAATCCTTTTTCTGCTCGACGGACAGATCGTTGTGGCCAGCGCATAGCTGACCGTGTTTGGGGCTGGAGGTGCGGTGTTGCCTCCTTGAAGTTTTCAAGTGAGCATAGTGTTCGGCTAGAGATCAGGATGCGTGAAGGTGTCAAAGCAAGCTTTTACCGTGCCGACGATAAGCCACTTGTTTTCTTATACTTTCGGAACCACTCACAGGCGGGTGTAACCGTGACAACAACCGCACATCACACGGGTGGCGTGCCGACAAGAGGCACGTTACGACAAAACTGCCACTCGGCTGCCTTCTTCTTGCCGATCTCTACGAAGGCGAGTCGCCTTGAAGACCTACCTAACCAGACAGAGAATCCGCACAAGCCCGTCGGGTGGGAGGGCGTAGCTTGCTTCTGCAACGCAGGAGCAGTGCCCGGGGCGGGAAGGACGGGCAAAAAAAGGAGCCTGTGGTTAGCAGGCTCCTCAAGCAAGGTTGAAGGCTAGGCAGCCTTCGCCTTCTGCACGGCTTTGAGTGGGGTCTTCGCAACGGGCTTCTTTGCAGCGTTCATCTTTTTCTTGGCAGCAAACTCCTGTTTGACTTTGAGGGCGATGGCGTCAGCGTCCACTTTGTAAGCTGCTGCAGCCTCATGAAGCACCTGAACCGGATTGTGCCGTATGCTTATATAGAGGATGGTGGTTTCGACCAACACGCTACCCAGCACGCTCTCCTCGGCGCGGCGGAGATAGGCAACAAACAGCTTCCCGAGAGAGTCGCTGTCTTTAGCCTTCTTGATGCCGTACCTGCGGGCGACGATGGACAGCCGGTTTTCGTCCAGCAAGGACGCCAGCCGTTCCGCAATAAAGAGCAGATCGCGTTTCATCAACCGCACCGGGACGGCATCGGCGATGGCGGCGAGAATACGACGGCCAGTGGTGTTGGCAATCGCCGCCTCCCGGCGCTGCCTTTCCTGATCGGTTTTGAAGGAAGCATCCGCGTTGTGCGACTGCTTCTTCGGGTGATGGATGGGGCAAGCGGGATTGGCGCAGACCTTGTGGACTTCGCCCTTGCCGTGGCCGTCCGCGATGATGGCCTCGGTGGTGAACCTGCAACTCTTGTACTGGGGCCGTTGTGCCTGTTCCTTGTCCTTCGGCTTCTCGGACGCGATGGCGACGTACTTGCCACGCGGCACGATGGCACTCCCCTCCTGGGGCTTCGTATAGCCCGTGCTGATTTGTACGAGCGTGGGTTTGGCAGCGATGGCGTTGGCTACATGCGCGTCGACCTTCGCCTGATAGCAGCTTGGGTCAGAGCAAGCGTCCTGCTTGCCAAGGTCAGAGAACAAGAGCTTGTTGTGCCCTGTCCGTTTGGGGCAGTCAACACAACTCCCGGCGATGGCGACAAGATACGCGTCCTTCTTGTCAAACGGAGCATCCTTGAGGACGAGCAAGATGTTCTGCTCAATCCATGTTTGCAGGTTGCGGACGGGCAGGAGAATGCGCTTGGCCTTGCGGTCGCTCGATCCACTCCAGTCCTCGCGGAAGCAAGCCTTGAGTGCTTCTTCCTGCTTGTTGAGCGGCAACTTCGCCAGTAGCAGGGCATGGCCGACGCCGATCTCCTCGCGGTAGAACTCCTCCACGACAACCTCGGCAAGCTCGGTCAACTTCAAGCGTGTGGCGACGTAGGCGGGTGGTTTCCCGATCTTCGCCGCGATCTGCTCGATGCTGTACCTGGGCTCCTCCAAGTCGAGAAGCCCTTTGAAGCTCCGCGCCTCTTCCAATGGATGCACGTCGCGGCGCTGGAGGTCCAATCCAGCCTGCACCCCATCCGAGTACGCCTGCACCAAACAGCGCACCGAACAAGCCTGGAATTGCGTCCTGGAAACGACCGCTCATCATCCGAATCCCGGCGAAGATCAGACCACCGAAACAGATGACTGCGCCCGCGTATACGGCGAAGGTTTTGAACGTCCCCATGAGCGTCTGTGCCCCGGAGAAATCCATCGTTCCCTGCGCGTGAGCAACACCTGCAAAAGAGAGTGCGACGAGCGTGGGTGCCAGCACACGAAAGCCACGGGCACCGTTCTTCTTGAACGGCACTAGAAGCCTTACAAAGCGCGAGCGAATTGTGATTGGTTGGTTGAGTCGAAATGGCAACCGAACGGAGGTTTGATCCGATCGGAGTATGGGAAGATGATTAGCCAATTTGCACCTCCGCTGATCGCGTGCATCAGCATGGCGCAAACCTAAGGTCATTCCCCATAGCGAGTCCAATAACTTGCCGTAGGTCTGCTATTCCTGGCGGGAATAACTGTGCCTAGTCGGCGTAGTTCTTGAGCACCTCTGGTCTTCCAATACCGGTTCGGATCAAGCTCGCCTTTAGAGCCGAGCGGCTCTCAAAAGAGCTGGAAAAGGACGTACCGTCTGTGAACTCGATCATCACTTCCACATCGGCCGTGGCGCTTGAGTGGAGTTTGAGTGACTTGACGGTCTTACCGACTACTTCCGGGCAGTCCACGATCTGAGAAGGCATCATTCTCGAACCTCGCTGCTTCCATTCTGGTTCCTATTAGGAAACACCGCAAGGGCTACCCACACTAAGAGGATGGTCCAGCCTGCGGAAGGTGAAACTCGGAAGTCGCGCAAGGCTAGGACGGTGCCTTACCAAGCCCGCTACGACGGGTTTTTGGCGAGGCTGATCAACGCCAGAGAAGAGGCCGGACTCACTCAAAGGGACGTAGCGGAGCGACTCGGCATGTTCCACTCCTGGATATCGAAGACCGAATCTGGAGACCGTCGCCTGGACGTCATGGAACTGATTCTGCTGGCTGATCTTTACGGCAAAACCCCTCAATACTTCCTCGAAGCTGAATAGCCTGCGGCGTGCAATCGTCAGAGGAACGTGAGGCGGGTCGCTTCCTGCTTGCCTTGGGCAAAACCGGCACGTGCGGCGGGGATGCGGGTCGCCAGATCCATCTGGTTCGTGCCCATTGCGGCTCGGGAATCGGCGTCCGGGGTGATCACCTCGACGCGGCTACCCTGCTTGCGAAGGGCCTCGATCTGGCTCGCAAGGTCCGTGCCCCATTCCGGTGATCTGCGTATACCCTCGAATTGGCCTGCCGGTAACGTCCCGCTCCGCGCGCCAAACGGCGAGAGCACCACGACGTTCGCATAGCCCGAGGCAAGGTCGGCGTTCTCTGCAGAGCGCACGCCACCGTTGATATAGCGCGTGCCGTTGATGTTGTGTGTGGGGACCGTCCCAGGCAGCGCAGTGCCTGCGGTCACTGCGTCCACGAGGTCAACGCCGGAATCGCGGTCGAACGCAACCAGTTCGCCGGTATGCGCGTTGACTGCCGCCACGATCATCGGCCTCTCCGGCCATTGCTGGTGAGGCAATCTGGCGGCGACCATCGCGCGCCGCTGTTCCGCCGCCGTGGGTCCGAGTGTGGCGTCGCTCTCCAACCCGAACGCGCCCATTGCACGGCATAGATCGACAGCCGAGGTGGCTGCGGCGCCGATGGCCCTCATCCGCTCGTAGACTCCGGCCATCGGCGGAGACGGCGGCCCCTGCCGGTTCTGTCCGACCGGTGGAACCGGCTCTGACAGAATCGGAACCAACAGTTCGGCTGGTGGTATGCCGCTGCGGACTTGCGCCGCCGCGGTTGCCCCGGACGAGGTGCCGATCACCAAATCAGCGGCCTCTGTCATATCGACACCAGATTCGGCCAGTCCTGCGATAACACCGATCGTCCATGCATGTCCGCCGGACCCACCACCACCGAGAACCAGAGCAACGTTCTTAACCATCTGCCCACTATTTCAGCCCGTGGACAATTCTGTCCATCGAAGTAACAAGACCGTGCCTTACGGCCGGTTTAGTCAACGTCGATGCGCAGACAGAATCGCGGTAACAGTGCACCGGACTTCGTCGTCGCAATACTTCCTTGAAGCTGCATAGCCCGCGGTCGATTAGGGCGTCAAGAGGACGCCTAGTCGTTGCGCGAGCATAAGAACTTCGAGAATCGCGCTTCCATCAGGTAGCAGTAATGAAGTTGGTGTGCCGCTCGCGGTCAACACCGGGCCGGTGAGACGGTCTTCAAATAGAACCAGAGCCCGTGCTGGATCAGCCTGACGAGAAGTCCAGGTGAGACCTTCAGCATTTGGGTATTGATCGTGCAATGCTAAGGCCCACGCGCGGGTTTCAGGATATTGCGTTCCGTCGCACTCGATCAGGTCTTTTCGCGAGATCCCAAGCTTGTGTAAGGGGACAGCCGATAGGTCGATCAGAGCCAGATCACGGCTGAGGGTCAGTTGCGACCACACTTTGCCGGCGACATGCGTTGCCTTGGACCACATCTTCAGACCGGCTGCAAAAGGCACGTCGTGGAAGACGGTCTCCATCAAAGCGCAGTCCAGAGTCGTACCCGCATAGAGTGTCGGGATAACGCCACTCGCGGCATTCATCAGCGGGCTGAATCTCGCATTGCCGGTGGGTGAGGGATTGAATTCTGTGCTGCCATAAACAGCCAGGTGGATACGAAAGAGCGTCTCCGCTTTACCCCAGGAGATGGTCGTCGCGTCGAGTTTGCCAGTCGGAGTCTTGATACGCGCTCCTACCCATGCTGGACGCCTGCAGCCTCGATCTCAGCAGCTCGCAGGACTTCTTGAGGTTTCAACTTGAGGAGGTCTTTCGGCATTTTGTTGTGGAGATAGGAGTTCACGCTGCCGAACCAAAACGCCTTTTGCCAGTCGTCCTTATCTGCAAGGACACTGAGGACCTTTTCCATGACTGGAAGAGGTCTCGCGCCTTCTTTGAACTCCAGAGCGTAAATGGGGTAAAGGTCAGCCCCCTTGTAGGGAACTGCAAAAATCAGTCCAGCCTTCTTCCATCGGTTCGGCTGCGAGCTCGTATTGGTCTTGCTGAAGTGCGCGGCTTCGGCGATGTCAGCGGCCCGGGCGAAATCCTTGCTTTCGACGATCTCCTGAATGGCCTGAGCGAACATGCCGGCCTCGATGAGTCGGTTCGGGCTTAGAGGAACATCCGGGGTCAGAGCCTCGACGAGCGCCTTCCAGCGGTCTTCCTGTTTCGCGTCCAGGAGCAAGTCGATCAGCTCGGATGCCTGCCGGAGGGTATCGAACCTGGCTTTGGTGCGCTGGTCGTCATCCTTGCCGCTGGAGACGAACACGAGCGCGCGTGCTGCAATGTTCTTGAGCCGGGGGGCGATCTCCTGCGCCTCGCCTTCCTGAACGTCCCAATGTTGATGTCGAGTCGGATTCTTGAGAGCACTAGAGGGCATGATGATTCCTCCTACGCGATATAGATTAGCACAATCATCAATAATTTTCATCGCATTCTCGCATCGTGATACTCTCAATCCAACGAACGTTGGGTGCAAAACCCAACCTCAAAAACGCGCTCCCAATAGACTCCCAATAAGCTGTCCGATGGGTACTTTTCCATACTTCCGAGTCGCCATTTGTACCAGGAAATTCAACAACATACGCGAGTGCTCGGTCACTCATAACCCAAAGGTCGTAGGTTCAAATCCTACCCCCGCAACCAAAGAATCAATAAGTTACAGACTTCGATTTCCCAAACAAGACCCCATTATCCCCCAATCGGAAATGGCTCCTCCTGAACAGTCCTTCTTCATTGAAGGACTGTGGTGTTTAAGTCCCCCTTCCTCACGTCCAGCGTTTCGCCAAACACCAACCCTACGACTTGGCTATTGGCTTTCCGCTTCGAGTCTGTCATCGCCCTTCCATAGACATTCATCGTCGTCTGGATAGAGGCGTGACGCATCAACTCCTGCTGCACCTTCATCGGAGCGCCGGTCTCATCGAGCCATGAGCGATAGGTGTGGCGGAACGTATGCCAACCGATCCCTTCCGGTAGACCGATGATGTCGGCGACCCTGCGAAGCTGGCGCTTCTTGAGGCTCTCCTGGTGATACGGCTTCCCAGTCTGTGGGTTGGCGAATATGCGCAAAATGCCTGACAGGAAGACACATCAACAGTTGCCGCTTCCGATTTCAGCGTAGTGCCATTACTCGACTGAAGTCGGCTTCTTGCGAGGCACTTGGTCGACGACTTGTATCTCAATTTGCCCAGACCAATCGCAACTGGGGCAGGTCGCGATACCGGTGGTGATGGCTCTTAGGTCCAACTCCGTGAGATTGATGACGTGTCCGCAGTTAGGACAGACGTGAACGCTCTCCCAGGAATGAGTTGAATTCGGATCGGTTTCGCCTGTGCTCATTTGGTTCTTTCATCGCGATGATGGTCGGGCTCCATTTCGGCTGGGCCGCACGTGTGACGATTCCGAACGGAGAAAGTCGGCACACCCATTCCTTGAAGAGGTAATAAACCTTCCGTGTGGAAGTCCGAACGACTGCCGCTGATCGCTGCGCGGTTAAAGAATGATTGGGAGCGCGGTTCTTGCCTGAGCCAGTCAAAAGCCACTGCGACAGCTTCCTCCCCTGATTGCACAGGCATTAAATCAAAGCGCTAAGGTTGCAGGTGCTGACGCAAGAAATCGCCTATGCTGTCGAGCGCCTCTCTTGCCGCCTGGAGCAGTTCAAGATTGGATGGGAAGACATGCACCATCCCCTCCCAGACATGGAGTTGTGCCAGCCCGCCAACAGTGTCGATGTGTTCAGCGAAACGTCGAGAGTCGTCGAGAAGTATCTCGTCCTCTCCGACATGGAGAAGTACCGGCGGAATTCCCACTAAGTCGGCATAAAGTGGCGACGCTTGCGGATCGCGGAGATCCTGTTCGCTGAGGTATAGTTTGGCGGACTTCTGCAAAGCGTCACGCGTTAAGAGCGGATCTGCATTGGCCCTTGTCTTGATGCTTTCGCCGGTAAGGGCCAGATCGGTCCACGGAGACATTACCGCCGCAGCAGACGGTCGAACAACGGAACCGTTTTTCGATGCTGCGGTTGCAAGCAAGAGCAAAGAGAGTGCCAAGCCTCCACCAGCCGAGTCGCCTACCAATGCCAGCCTCGAATAACCCTCTGCTGAAAGGCCGCGATACGCCGCGATGGCGTCGTCCAGTGCGCCTGGGAACCGA
This sequence comes from Granulicella arctica, assembly GCF_013410065.1. Taxonomy (NCBI): domain Bacteria; kingdom Pseudomonadati; phylum Acidobacteriota; class Terriglobia; order Terriglobales; family Acidobacteriaceae; genus Granulicella; species Granulicella arctica. The sequence continues at coordinate 1,246,149 of NZ_JACCCW010000002.1, read as the reverse complement.
TGCTCGGGTGCAATTCGATAGTCAGCAATGAAGGCGGCCGTCTTTGCCCGCGTAGCGATATGCCCGGCGAAGTTGCGGTAAGCAGCGGCCGAGCCAAGAATATAGGCCCCTCCGTGCAGGTAAAGGATCGCGGTACCTTCGGCCGCATCCGAAGGTTTGCACCACCATCCAGCTATACCACCGACTGTCGCTGCCTCGTAGATAACATTCTGGGCTGCCGGCGTCTTTGCCATCAACTCATCGAATATTGGACGCGCCTCGGGGCCAAATTCCATTGCCGGATGTCCTCGTAGTTCTGCACGCATGGCTTGCATCGCAGCTTGATCCGCCGCGTACGCCTTGTGATATGTCATTGTCATTTTCGGTCCTCCTCTCCTTTGTTACGATCTTCGGCGGTCGTAAAGCACCCATAAGGCGTGCGCTGTTGTCTCAATCTTTGCTTACGCTTTTTCCAGACGTTCGGTGCGGTACTTTGGAGCAAGCGCTTTGGCCTTTTTCAGAAACTCATCCATCTGTTCGTCGTTCAGCTTGGGTGGCGGCGTAGTGCGACTTGCCACGGGTACACCTACTTCCTGGAAAAACCTCTCGTTGCCTGCCGGCGAGCAAATGCAGATCACCCGCACCGGTTTGGCCGATGCATTATGAAATTGATGCGGAGCATTTGACGGAACATTGACCGTGTCGCCTGCGTGCACGGTAGACTTCTTGCCTCGGAAGATCACTTCCATCTCCCCCTCAAGCAGAGTGAAAGTCTCTTCGAAGTTGTGACGATGCGGACCGGGGCCGCCTGCGCCACCTGTCCAGCGCCTGCTGTCGGTTGTTCTATTTCATCTAACTGAAGTACGCCACCATATTCGTGAATGCGTAGTGCTTTCATGCTCTTCTCCTCTTCGTAATGGGTCGGGGATCTATGTTGCGCAACCTATGCTTTCCAAAGCTTGGCAGTCTCCGTCGCAAAGTCCTCATAGCTGCGTGGCGCGTGGCCCAGAAGTTTTGTCAGGCGTGCGACCTCTGTTTCGGTAGAAACAAAGCCGCGGTCGAAATAGCCTTGGAACATCATGCGTAGATCGAAGGCGCTCCAACTTGGCATTCGGGCCCGCATCCCCTGCTCCCATTGGTCGAAGTTGTGTCCCGTGTACTTGATCTCCTTGCCTAACAGCTTGCCCCACAAGGCAGCGTTGCCGGGACCGCTGATCATCGTCGATGCAACCACGTCATATGTCTGGCCATCATGCCCGTCCTCTGTGAGGGAGATGGCGGCCGCTTCAGCGATGTCCCGGACATCTGCCGCAGCAATCCCTGCGGTGCCGATCGGCATGGGATAGACCCCAGGCCCTGTAAGGGCGCCCTTCAGATTGACATCGTTCTGGATGTAGTAGCCGGGCCGCAGGATAGTGTATGGAACACCGAACTCACGCAGCGCGTTTTCAACGGCCAACTTCGATGCAAAGTGCGGCACGTCGCGGAACTGATCGACCTTGAAGACGGATAGATAAGTCACATGCTTCAGTCCTACTCGTTTCGCGACGCCATAAGCGATCAACGCCTGGGTCAATTCGTCGGTGACGACGGCATTCAGCAGGAAGAGCTTGTCGACTCCCTGCATCGCTTGCTCCACCGAAACTGGATCGAGCAGATCGCCAATCGCCACTTCTACTCCAGCTGGCAGTTTGTCTGCCTCCGGCTGCTTGCGAGCCAACACCCGCACCTCTGCACCGCGTTTGAGCAGCTCGCCAACAACCGCCCCGCCTACATTCCCTGTTCCGCCCGTTACTAGAATTTTCATCTTCATCTCCTTTGGTTTCTATCTTCTGTTTCGGCTCTGCATTGCAGGTCCGTAACACTCAGGTTCGTTATAAAAGATGCGTGCTATAGCTATAGCGAAGCGCCTATTACAGCAATACCATGTTGCTCTGCGGCAACTCTGTTCTAAGATGAACTGTGCGGGAGGCCTTTGATTCTGTTTGCGCCACACACTCGTTTTTTGACCAGGAGTTCCAATGGAAATGCCGGACCTCAACGATGTTCGTACCTTCGTCGCAATCGGCCAGGAAGGCACGCTGACTGCTGCCGCAAGAGAACTGAAACTCCCGACGTCGACGGTGAGCCGCGCATTGACGCGTCTTGAAAAACACCTGGGTGTTCTGCTTGCGCAACGAAGCCCCCGCGGCCTTGTCATGACCGATTTCGGCAAGGAATACCTGCAATCCTGTAGGCGAGCGCTGCGTACCTTGAGGGAGGGGAGCGAGTTGGTCGAGAGGCATCGCGAACGGCCAAGCGGTCTCATTAAGGTTGCCTGCCCTATCACTATGGCTCGCTCCATCTTTGGGCCGTTGCTCAAAGAGTTTCTCGATCGCTATCCGGATTTGCGCGTCGAATTGGAACCGTATACCGCTGGATGGGACCATGAGCCGCGCGAGGACGTAGACGTGTTTTTCAAAGTGCGAGCTCCCAGAGACTCGATCAGGAGGGTTCGTCCGTATTCCGGCACAAAGCGAGGGCTCTTCGCGAGCCCGGGTTACATTGCACTGCACGGCGCCCCGGCCACTCCGGATGAACTCGTCTCCCACACCTGCATCGGCTCTGGAACCTGGAAGTTGAGCCGGGGTTCGAAGACCACAGCTCCGAACATCGTCTTCAAGGTTGTTGTCACCGATCCGGTAGTTCATCTGGACCTCGCGCTGAGCGGACTCGGAATCGTCACCTTGCCGCTTTACATGGCAAAGCGCGCCGACATGCGCAACAGACTGATTCCCGTACTGCCACACTGGAATCCGGAGCCGATCACACTGTGCGCCCTCTTCTCCGGCCAAGCCCGACTGACTCCCAAAGTTCACGTATTGCTGGACTTCCTGGGAGAATATATCGGCACCGATCGGGATCCACGGCTTCAAAGAGTGCCAGCGAAGGGACTGTTTACAGACCCGAAGCTTGAGGCAACCTCTGGTCCGTAATACACGTCGAGGCAGCACAACGGACATTGCTGAGGACGACAAATACCCTTTGACATGGAAAGCACACTTGGCTAGAGGCCGGTTTCTGGCAGCGTCTGTGTCGACGCAAAAACGGCCGAACCCCGATGCCAGAAGAAGGCATCGTTCCTTGCGCATTGTCAGCCTGAAAGCCTGATCTGAGGGGCCTTCTTTGCAGCAGTTCATGCGTTTCTCCTGTAGTGGCTATTGTTTTGTCGCGCCGGTTTTATAAACTCAGAAGTCATTCGGGCCTTCCAGTTGGCGCTCAACAAGCAACCAGCCAGTGACATCTTGATGAAATTCCTGTCATCATTTCGATGTGAGGCGCTGCCGGAGAGCCCGCCTCGCCCTTAGCATTCGCGACTTAGTCGCCGGAATCGAAAGCCCTGCTATCTCTGCGATCTCTGCCATTGAATTGTCGTTTTGTTGATAAATTTGCATCACATGTCGCAACGGTGGACGAAGGTTGAGAATCGCTGCGTTTAGTTTCTGTGAAGCCTCCTTCTTCGCGTAGGTGCCTTCAATATCGACGCGTCCGTCCTGCACCTCCCATTCCAGCCATGTTTCTCCGTCCGTAAACGAATTCGCGAGTGTGTACAGATGAGAGCGTCTGCCTCGCAGGATCATCAGTGCGGAATTGATCGCGATGCGCGTCAGCCACGTCGAGAACTTTGCTTGGCAGTTGAATGTGTGTAGATGGGAGTATGCCTTTAAAAAGGTGTCCTGGACCGCGTCCTCGGCATCCGCCGGGTTCCTCGTGATCTGGTTCACGGTGCGCGACACTCTTTTGAAATGGCGCCTCCATAACTCAGCAAAGGCATCATGATCGCCACCCTTTGCTGCCTTCACCAGTAGCTCGTCGTTCAAGGCTGAAATGTATAAATTATTCATCTGTCATCCTCAAAGCTTCGATTTCGAAATACGCGGTCCGATGGGTACTCCTGATGTCTGGCATTGAACTAGCAACTGAGAGTTGCGATTGCAATCGAATGTGGGCTCCATTTACAAAGATGTCCTCCTCAAGACAGACCGGCCATGGCCTGCCGGGACGCAGCAGCAAGTGAGCGAACGTCCTCAAGTAGCCGGGAGCAGACCCTCGCTCTCCGTTGATGGATGACAAGATGGCTGTCGCTTAATTTGTCATACTCATCTAAGCGGCTGAGCACGACACGATCTGAACCTGAACGTTCGAGCGAAGGGCTCAGACTCTCTTCCAGTCCGTCGAAGGAAGCTTGATCTCTTGTCGTCACCTGACTCGCTAACCGTTGTCTAAGTACATCTGCATTGGGCCGTATTCCACGAAGGAAAAGACGTTATGTACTGGCAGGTACCTGAGCTTTTTCTGGTAGGGTGACACGCCCAGCACCACAGGATAAGGTCCTGAGCTCTTCTTCGGCAGGTAGACATCGGCGCGCACAATGTCACCGTACCGGGTTGTGACTTCAATTTCGAACGGTGTTACGTCGACATCGGGCATCGCATTCTCCAGGTGAATTTTTAAGCAGAGATAACTCTCGGGATGGAAAGAATCATGCGTTTGCAAATTCAAGCCTGTGGCTTCAATAGAAGTGATGAGCATTGTCACACGGCACTTTAGCCTTCACGTTTTTGATACTAGGGCGAAGTGGCATCTCTGCCTATAACAGGTTTATTTATGCCGACGCAAGGTTTCAGCAATATCAAGTTGCGTTAGTGCAACACATCGGCGAAGCCTCGTCGCAATTGGTCTGAAGACTTCTCTTAACCTAACGATGCAGGGAAGCCGCCTGACGCAAAAGGCTCGTTCGAGGGCAACAGCCCCCCTCTCCCTCGTCGGTTGGAGCATGTAAACCTGACCGGAGACTACACCTGGCGGGCTACAAGACGGCTACCGATTCCTGCCACATCCCAACTCGGCCTCTCGTGGCACACCTTAAATATTCTTGCTATAGCTAGGAAGATTGACTAATGCCAGAATGACCTCATGTTTGAACTTCGCCGACTTTCGAGAATGCAGGCGCTATCAAGCGATAACTGCGATTGTTAGCAGAATTGGGCCACGCACGCACCTGCGGATGTCTCCGGCGAAATACCGGTTTGCAAGCAGACACTGATTTCAGTTAGCTCCAGTTTCCAACGCACACATTCGTGTTCAGAATGCTGTACATCACGAAAGAGGACAACTCCAATGAACAACCAGCCATATGTCATGTCAGGGCAGTTCACTCCTGAAAATACTGCTCTCGTTCTGATTGACCATCAGGTAGGCACCCTTCAATTTGTACACACAATGTCTCCTCAGACGGTCCTTCAGAATGCCGTGATGCTAGCCAAAGCAGCCAAGGCCTTTAACATGCCCGTCGTTCTTACAACGAGCCAGGAAGATCATGTACAGGGGCCAACATCACCTGCACTACAGGAGGCTCTGTCAGATGCCTATAAGAATCGGATCAAGCGCACAGGTATTGTCAATGCCTGGGCCGACCCGAATTTCAGTGCAGCAGTGCGCTCTACAGGACGCAAAAAGCTCATTATGGCTGCGGTGACAACGGACATCTGTTTGATCTTTCCAGCGATTAGCGCCGTACAAGAGGGGTTCGACGTATTGGCCGTGCTGGATGCTTCTGGCTCTTCCTTTGACGTGCAGGAAGAGTTGGCCCGCCGCAGGATGGCAGCGGCAGGAGTTGTGCTGACGACAACCAACACCGCAGTTGCAGAACTTGTTCAGGACTGGAGCACACCGGAAGGCTCGCAGCTTATTCAACTTCTGATCGCGACTGTACCTACCACTCCCGGGTATGCAGGGTGAAGTCCCGGGGATCCGGCGACGCATGAACTGCAGCCCAGACAACGGCCGTAGCATTTAGGAACTTATTCGATCTTACAAAACCTCTACAGTTTGAAAGAGTATCGCAATGCGAGAATCTCCCAAATCAATTGAGTGCTTTGAAGGCGCGATAGTTACAAGGGACTTTCAGAGCATTGTCATTGCGTCCTGTGGTTACTTCATTGCTGAAGAGCACCCAGAGGCGGTGGTCGAACAGCTGTCGATGCTCATCGCCCCGGAGTGGATCTCCAAATGACACAAACCATCAATCGACGTGTAGCTATCAAAGCCGCACTAGCGTACTCGACTGCGTTGGGTGGAACGAAGGCACTAGCCTCCGTCTTATACGCCAGTACCGGTCAACAGGACACCGTCCCAAATCAAAGGAGAACCACTATGGACGAATCACTATCCCACTATCCTCCGCTTCCTGCCGATGACCTGAGTCGCAATCTCTCGATTGCCCAGATCGGTCAGGATGCAAGCCTGCCTCACATTGGTTTGGTTGGAGACACGTACACAATCACCGTCACCGGAGCGGAAACGGCTGGAAGATTCTGCGTGGTCGATATGCATATTCCGCCCGGAGGGGGGCCTCCGCCACATCGGCATGACTTTGAGGAGACCTTTATTCTTTTGGAAGGGCAAATGGAGGCGACATTCCGGGGCAAGACGATGATCGTGAAAGCAGGAGACACCATCAATATTCCTGCCAATGCACCTCATCGTTTTCACAACGTCTCTTCGAGTGCTACTCGGCTACTCTGCATCTGCTCCCCTGCCGGCCAGGACGAATTTTTCAAGGAAGTTGGAACGCCAGTTGCAACCCGTACTACGTCCCCTCCAAAGCTAAACGAGGAAGAGCAAGCGGCGTTCATCAAAAAAGTGATGGCGCTGGCTCCGAAGTACCGGACGGAGTTGCTCAAAGAGGCATAAATATCGCGAAGCGGAATCTGGATGAAAGGTTCGGTTCCACAGACGAGAAGTCACAGCGTATCTATGGCAGAAGCTCTTCCAATTGCACATGGCGCGAAGGGGCACAGCTTTCAAGCTATCGATTTGCTGAAGCCGGCGATGCAGCGCTTGGCATCGTCGGCACAAATAGCGGAAGCATGTGTCTTAACCTATGGCCGTAGCTTTGATCGTTATGCCAGATAATTCTGAAAACAACAGCCAGGTTTATACAAGCCTCGTCATTGTTTAGCCGCATGACAAGAAGAGACTACTACCTACAAGATCATGATCTATGGCTCTCTGATTGCGTGATTCCGAGCTTGTCCGCCATTCTGATTAGCTCGGCCAGCGATCTTGCACCCATCTTACGCATTACCTGTCCGCGTTGAATCCCAATGGTGAACTCGCTGTTTCCGAGTTCGGCGGCAGTGTTTTTATTCGCGAAGCCCGCAATTACAAAGGGGAGTACCTCACGCTCGCGTGGCGTCAGCGTCGCATACCGTTTTCGCAGCTCAGAGAGAACTAACCTGGCATCTCGTGCGGTTCGATCGCGTGTGATTGCTTTCTCAAGCACTGGCAATAGTACGTTCTTGCGGATCGGCTTCAGCAGGAATTCAACCGCGCCGGATTTCATTGCACGAACTGAGGACGGAATGTCGCCTCTTCCCGTAATAAAGATGATAGGCGGACTATCGTCACCGGAAAGTTGCTGCTGAACCTCCAGGCCGTTGATGTCGGGCAATTCAAGGTCCAGGATGATGCAACTGGGGCAATCGGGTTTTTCGGATTCGAGAAACTCTGTCGCCGTGGCAAAAGCTGCGGCGCTAAATCCGGCAGATTCCAGAAGGCTGCAAAAAGCCTCGCGCACCCGAATGTCGTCATCGACGACGAAGACAAAGTGTGTTTCCGGGTTCATGATGGCAGCTCCAACTTTTCCATTGGAAGAGTGAAGCGGAAAGATGCGCCGGGGCCTTCGCAGGGCGCGGTCCATATTCGACCTTGGTGAGCATGGATGATCGATCGGCAAATTGATAAGCCCATTCCGATCCCATTTTCCTTTGTGGTGAAAAAGCTCTCAAAAACGCTGTCCCCATCCTTCAACCCAACCCCATAGTCCCGGATTTGAACCAATAGCTCAGTGGCACCCTCCCGTTTCGAGCTGATAACAAGTCTTCTTAGCCCGCCGGTTAGTCCATTCATTGCTTCCATTCCGTTGAGCAGAAGGTTGAGGATGACCTGTTGAATCTGGACTCTATCTCCCCATGCATGAGGTAGATGTTCTTCCAACTCTGTCTCAACGGAAAGGCTTCGTCGCAAGAGCTCGTTGTGCATCAAGCGAAGCACCTCGGCGATGATTTCGTTTAAGTTAAGAGCCGAATTCTTAGGAACGGATCGCTTAAAAAGCTCTCGGACACGGCTTATCACCTCGGCAGCGTCGCTTGCGTCACGGACAATTCTTTGAACGTCGCGGCGAGCATTCGGAAGATTCAACGTACTTTCACTAAGCCAATGCATCGAGGCTTCTGCGTTTGACAGCACTGCGGCAACCGGTTGACTCACTTCGTGCGCGATAGAGGCGGCGAGCTCGCCGGCGGTGGCGAGTCGCATCGCCCGCGCGAGGCTGCCCTGCAATCGTTGCATTTCTTGTTCCCTGTTACGGCGTTCATTCGTATCGAGCAGCAAGCCATACCAACGAACAATCTGACCGAATGAGTTTCGCAGGGGCCATCCTAGGTTCTTGAACCACCAATAGGAGCCATCCGGCTGCTTGCGGCGGAATTCAGATGCAAACGGTCGACCTGTCGCCACGGATTCGGTCCATTGGCGCGTTACTTCGCCCACTTCGTCTGGGTGGATGTGGCTTAGCCAACCTTGGTCCGCGAAACCCTCCACCTCATCTCCGGCGTAGTAGCTGAGATAGCGATCGTTCATGAAATCAATTTCGCCACCATTTGTGGCAGACCACAACCCTGGGATTGTCGCGATCGTTCGACGAAGCATTTGTTCGCTCTCACGGACCAACTGCTCGTTTCTGTATCGTTCCGTCACATCCATGCTGGAGCCTACGACTTCAACTACCTCACCCAAGTCATTTCTTACCGGATGAGCAATAGCGTGAAGATGTTTGATCGTTCCGTCCGGAAGGACAATGCGATAGTCAGACGGCAAATCCGCATCCGACCCCGACATCTCCACTTTCACCACCGCTTCCATCCTCGGGCGATCCTCGGGATGAACCCTGGCTAAGAACAGTTCCAAGGTGGGCGAAATGGTTTCAGGATCGTACCCCAGAATATGAAACAGCTCCTGCGACCAGAAGCCGGTGCGAGTTCGAACATTCCAGGACCAGCTGCCGCAGTGGCTCAACTGCTGAGCTTCGAGCAAATACCTTTCGCTTCGCTTCAGGTTTTGCTCCTCAACTTTTTGACCCTCAATATCGGTACATGCTCCATACCATTTTTCGACGTCTCCGGATTGATTCCGAAGCGGCGCGACGCGAATAACAAACCAACGATATTGCCCATCAAAGCGACGTATGCGGGCTTCATGCTCTGCAGCTTTGCCGTTTGCTAAGCGAGCACGCCTCTTGGCCAAGAGCTCACCAAGATCGTCGGGATGAAGGGCGGCCATCCAACCGTCCCCCAGAGACTGTTCCAGCGTAAATCCGGTGTAGTCGAGCCAGCATTGATTGTAAAACTCCAGAGTGCCGTCCGCGGCGCATACAAATGCCACAATCGGGATAGTGTTCAGAATAAGGCGGGGATCGTCATCGGACCGCGATGCTTTGGTGCAGCGGTCGGCTTTCTCGAGTGAGACTGCCGCCTGGGTGGCGAGAAACTCGAGCAAGGCAATTCGCGTCGGCGTAAACGCATTCTTTTCCGTGCTGTTTTCCAGATAGAGAACCCTATTGACCTCGGCGTTCTTCATAAGAGGCACGCAAATTATCGATCGGACGGATTTCGAATAGAGGTATTCGTCGTCGGAGAATGGGTTTGGTGTGGCGCAATCATTGACGACAACACTCTGCTGCGTCTTGATCGCGCGATGGAGAATAGACACGGGAATGTCTGTTGCGGTTACTCCATCCTGCCGAGGACGAATTTGCAGGTTATTGTGGGAGAAGAAAGCCTCCGCTTCGATCCGCAGTTCGACGCCTTGTAGGCAGATCAGGAAACCATGATCGGCACCCGCATGTTCCAGCGCGATCGCCATGAGCGTGTCGATGAGCTTCTCAAGCCTGAACTCTGAAGAAATCGCCCGAACAATGCTCACCGCAGTGGTGAGGTCCACGCACTGCATGGGTTCGCTCGCAGGCGACGAGGAAGGGGTCGTTGGTTCTTTGCTCACGAAGGAACGCAATGGCTCGAATACCTCTGAAGATTGTTTTCCCGACAAAATGCTGCCTGATAGCTTGGGCCCTTTCATTATGCGACTAGGCTCAATTTAAATAGATTCAGACTGCACCCCGTTATTTCCGGCAGCCGACATCGGAGAGCTATCCACCCTACTGAAGAGCCAGTCGAATGGAGTTGATTAACTCTTTGGAGCTGAATGGTTTATAAAGAAATCCTACCGCCCCTTGCTCGAGCGCGCGTGTTTTGGCTCCGTCATCGTCATGGGCAGTTATGCAAATGACGGGCAACTGAGGGCGTCGCAGTTTGACACGGCGTTGTAGTTCCAGACCATCGATACCCGGCATTCGAACATCCGTAATTAGGCAACTCACTTCAGCAAAAAATCTTGACTGCAAAAATACCTCCGCAGAATCGAAGACGGCAAAGGCGTATCCTGCGGATTCCAAAAGGCTACCGAGAGACTCCCGGACTCGGTAGTCATCATCCACTACGGCGATCCGCGTAGCCCGATACGTCTTCAATTCTGCCATCCTTTCGATTCTATTGCTGGGGGCGGAACTCGCCTATAGCATCCTTATTTATGACAGATTTGATCGCGGTCCCTGACCTCAGCAGAGCAGCGGATGCGCTTCATGCCAATGCCACGAATTCCAGCGTTGCTTCGTCTACATTCCCCTTTTGCCGATTGATTGTCTGGGCAGAATGGGTAACAGGGAGAACTCCAGGGGCCTGGCGCAAACAGGGTCGGCTGCACGCACAACCTGGTCATTAGCCGCACCGTTTGCTTATTTGACGAAGGCACGGGTCGTTCACTTCGTATCAGGTATCGGGAGGATCACGGGAGTCAGCGACGACGGTGGGGGCTGAAGCAACACCTTGCGTGGGAGCATCTGGTCGCGCATCGCAGCGTTGTAGAGAAAGACAGCCTCGACGACAGCGGCCTGTTTAAGATCCTCCGGGGATAGACGTTCGTATGTGTCCTGGTTGGTGTGAACGCTTCGAGTCCCGTAGTCTCTGGGGTCCTGAATGAACTGAAACGAAGGGATGCCGGCGTCTTCGAAGCTGTCCAGATCGGACGACCCGCTGGGACGCAGAGTAATGGCCGTCACTCCAAGGTCTTTCAGTGGAGTGATCCACTCTTCGAAGATGGGCACGATGGCGGTGTTGCCTTCGGCATAGACACCAAGCAGCTTTCCGCCGCCGTTATCAATGTTGAAGTAAGCGGATAGCTTCTCAAAGTCAGCCTTGGGCGTGACTACACGCGTCCAGGCGTTGGCCCGAGCCATGTTGGGAGAGCCGGTCAGCCGTGGGCCGATGTCATCGAACAGTGCAACGGCATAGTCCATGATGCGCGAGCGGGTGAAGGATTCGTCGCGGATGCGCCCGTACATGGCGAGGTCAAGAGCCTCCCGTGCGGGTTGGACTGCGTCTGTTCTGGCCGCAAAGTCATTCTGAGTGACCTGGGCAGCGAGCGAGGAGACGAACAGCATGGCGGTGGCTATGAAGCCAAACAGCGAGGAACGCATCATCTCAATAGAGTCGCATTCGACTCACTTAGAGCCCGCCACGCTCTAGCCGCTTTGCACACCGATCAATCAGCTCCGGTCTAAAGCTTTTGCCCAAATCGCTTCTCCATTGAGTTGCGATAGGTTCTGCTGACACGGGGATGGGAGCCGTCTTTTAGGAGAACCTCGAACTCCCCATGGGAAAGGGGTTCAAGCTGCACAATGCTTTCGATATTGACGATGACAGAGCGATGTATGCGAAGAAAGCGGTTCGGGTCGAGACTCTGCGCCAGATCAGTTAACGAGGCTCTATAAAGAAATTCTTTCCCGGAGGTATGGAGGGTGACATAGACCCCAGCCGCTTCGATCCATTCGATGTCCTTCACACGAACGAACCTTGTAATTCCATCCGTCTTGACTGCCAGCCGATCCAGATAGCGCGTGTCCGCCGCTTGCATCGCAATCGCTCGCGCTACGCTTTGGCCGAATTCCCGAAGATGGAGATCATCCCTCCGCTTCTTGACCCGCATCAGCATCGTCTCGAACCGCTCATCGCTAAAAGGCTTGAGGAGGTAGTCCAAAGCATTTGCTTCGAAGGCTCGGATGGCGTGCTGATCGTACGCAGTGACAAAGACCGTGAGTGGCATATTTTCCGGACCAACTGCTTCGATCACCTCCAGGCCGTTCAACTCAGGCATCTGTACATCCAGTAGTACCAAGTCGGGTTTTTCGCTGAGGATCATTCGCACTGCTGTCCCCCCATCGCCTGCTTCGTGCACAGAACTCACCTCCGCGTCTTGATGCAACAAGTCGGAGATGCGCTGGCGCGCAGGAGCCTCATCATCCACGATGAGTGCCCGGATACCGTCAGATTGTAAGGCCGTCATCTGTTTCCTTTCGCATGTGCAGCGGAAATGAGAGGTATACCTCTGTCCCTCCTTCTCTTCGACGCCGAACCTCAAATTGGCTCGTGTTGTCGGGATACAATCCAGCGATCCGCTCTCGCGTCACCGAGAGGCCAACGCCCTTGTGATCTTCGAACGACCATCCAGGCGGCAGTCCCGCACCATCGTCTAGCACTTGAATGAGGAGTCGCTCCTCGACACGTTGCGCGCTCAAAACAATGGAGCCGCCCCTAGCTCTTTTTGAAATGCCGTGGCGGATGGCGTTTTCCACCAGCGGCTGAATAAAGAGACTGGGAACCAGAGCATCTTTTACGTCAGGAGCGATTCTCATCTCGACCTTCAAGGTATCGCCGAAGCGAATCCTCTGTATGGCCAGATAGTGGTCGAGGAAGGCCAGTTCTTCAGCAAGCGATATCTCGTGAACTCCCTGTGAGTTCAGAGAAAGACGCAGCAGATCGCCCAGGTGTTCGATCATTCTTCTGGCGAGTTTTGGTTCGCGCTCGACCTGGGAGGATACGGTGTTGAGCGCATTGAAGAGGAAGTGTGGATCTAACTGCATGCGCAATGCGTTGAGGCGAGCCTCTGAAAAGTTCCTCTGTAGTCGTTCCATCTGCAGCTCAGCGGAGACATAGCGCTGGTGGTAGAGGTAAGCCTCCCATACACCAACGATGAGGCAGTAAACGAGCATGCTCCAGAACATTCCCTTGAGAGCTTCCGTGATGACTCCCGTCCCAGCAAGCCTGGACCATGCCCCTACGCCGAGCAGGGCCTTCAACGCGGTCTCAACGTAACAATACACCGCTGTCACGAAGGGTCCCAAAACAAGGTGCGCGATGAGACGAGGTACGATCCGTTGCACTGGAAAAGGAAGGGCTTGATCCAGGGCCAGGATGCCGGGCACCACAATTCCCCAGGACCACCATTCCGCCAGCGCTGAGATGAGGACCTTGTGCAGGTTATTGTTCTGCCCTAGTTGAGGCAAAGCAAAGACCAGTGCGATGGCCGTCCAAAAGACCACGGAGACGACCGACCATCTGAGAATGTGTTTCATCATTGCTTCCAGTCAGTTCTAGCTATTCTGACAGATTGAAGCATGGAACTGGGCTGGGCTTTGCGGAGGAATCGTTGTGAAGTCCGTGCAAACTCTTCGGAACGCTTAGCGCAGGTCCCTCTTGTTTGATCAATGAACCGCCCTGCAACCGATGGAACCGCTTCAGAACAAATCGGCCCTCTGTGCTGTGAACGTGTGTAGATTCACGCTAGACATTGCTGCTCTCTGGTTCAGAGGTGATATTCGCAGCGGTGGTCGTCAAGGAGATAACACATGAAGCGTTTCATCATCAGCCACCTCTTTGCTCTCACAATTCTGATCGGCACCGCGGGCTTCGCTCAAAGCCTACCGCCTGCTGAGAGCAACCAGGCTGTCCTCGCCAGAACTACTTCGGATACTGTCGACGTTCAGCATGTGATGGACGCTTATCACGAAGCTGTTATCACTCATGATGGGTCGCGGCTAGCCCAGCTATTCATTCCGCAGGGCAGTATGTGGCTCAACGTGCTTTCAGATGACGCTTATGCTCGTGCTAAAGCGAAATCGCCGGATGCGGTAAAGGTCCGGGAGGGAAGTGTCACAGACTTCGCCAAGGTCGTTTCGACCTCAAAAGCTAGCTTCAATCCGACGCACACACATCTACAGGAGAACAGCGACGGGACGATTGCGTCGGTGTACTTTGACTTCGTATTCCTGGTAGACGGAAAGGAACAAAATCGCGGGAGCGAGACCTGGGTTTTGGTTAAAGGAACTGACGGTTGGAGGATAGCCGCAATCACCTACTCGTCAAATCCACACATGTCATAAGCGTTCGTGCCGGTTGCTATGCCCATCTCTGGTAATCGGCACTGAGTGAGAGCGGCACATGAGACACAGCAGAACAAGAGGAAACAATGCATAGATCTCAACTGAGAACGCTCGTCATAACACTTTGCCTTTCGCTGCCTAACTTCCTCAGCGCGGCGGAGCCTGACGCTGGATCAAGCCAGGTAATCTCGATGACCTCAAGTCATTGGCATCCTGTCAGCGATAAACCTGACGTGCAATATGTAATGAAGGAAGGTTTTCCCGACGGGATCATAGTTCTGAAATCAGGAGATCTCGCCCTCAACGAACTGTCCTTTCGCGACGGAACGATTGAGTTCGATATGAAACCGCTGGCTGAGGACATACCGGGCATACGTTTCCGGCAGCGTGACCATCAGAACGGCGAGGAGTTCTACATTCGCAGTTTTCCGGACTGCAGGGCCGAGAACGACTGCATTCAATACAGCCCGGTGATCAACGGCTTTATGCTTTGGAACGTCTATCCCGAGTACCAGAAACGGGCTCCTGTCTTCGCCGACGGCTGGAATCACGTGCGGCTTGTGGTTTCGGGTAAACGCATGAATGTCTTCATCAACGACTCTATCCAGCCCACGCTCGCAGTCGATGAGCTCCTCGGAGATACCCAGCAGGGTGGCTTGGAGTTGCACGGCCCTGCGGCGTTCGCCAATCTTGTGGTCACGCCGGGCAAGACGGACGGCCTGTCACCGATCCCTCTTCCCGACAGCATGGGAAACGCGGCTGGAATTGTTCATGAGTGGCAACTGGGGCCCTTGACAGCGTTGCACTTTGGATCAGCCCCCACGTACGCCGAGAGCCCCCAAGATCCGAGGATGTGGAAGCCCATCCGTTCCGAACGATTTGGAGTTGTAAATCTCAATCGGCAGTACAGTGCTTCTAAGGAACCTTCATCTTTGACCTGGCTTAGAACCTATGTTGATTCCGACCGGGATCAGACGAAGCAGGTATCGCTGGGTTGGATCGGCCAGATATGGGTTTTTGCGAATGGGTCTCTGATAAGCTCCGGGAAAAATTTCTATGATCCAGAGTCCGAACGGCAGCGTCCTGATGGCCGACTCTCATTGGAAAATAACTCTATTCCAATTCCATTGCATCGTGGCCGCAACGAAATTACGATCGCTCTGTATAGCTCGATCCACGACGATGACAAACACTCTCGAACACCTTACGGATGGGGCTTGGCCATGTGCTATGACGATATGCAGGGTCTCACACTCCAACCCTAGACTGAAGTGCGAGCGAGGAGTCCGCAACATCGTTCTATATGCACCGCTGATTTGTTTCTATGTCTGAACCCGTGCGCTGGGTTGAAGCTGGTCCTCGCATTGGGCGGGCTCGCAATCCCCAGCAGATGCTCAATAGTCATCCACAGGGCCGGGTATAAGACACCAAACTAAGTGTGGATTTCTGGGAATAGGCGAACGCCAGGAGGGTTATTCCAAAGCTGCTGAGGAGACAACGCTTTTGTCATCGTGATGGGCATTCGGCCGGTGGCGAGAGTAGCCAGCAGTCGGCCTCTCCTCATCAATCCAGATTTTCACCTGGGAAAATAGATGAACTTCTGCCGTAACTGGCTGCACAAATGGACCATTTGATAACGGCTGAGAAGGTCTTAGATGAAAATGGAGGAAACTACACTATGGAGAAGTTAATAGTACTAATCGTTCTCTTATTTTCTGCACTCGCTACCGGCGGATTGATGGTCAACTGGATAGCTTTGGGACGCGCGATGTCCCGGCTTTCGGCTTCTGCTTATGTTGAGTTCCACCAGCATACGAATCACACCTTCGATCCATACATGCCGATCGTGGTTGTGGGTGCTCTGGCAGGAGGCGCAGCCCTTGCTGTGATGTATGGTGTCTATACCACTTCAGGACAACTTGCCGCAGCTGGCGCAGCCTGCTATGCGCTGATACTCATCATCACTCTACCCACAAATCTCCGCATCAATCATCAAATCGCGACGTGGTCGATACAGAATCCACCGCGTGAATGGGCCCAAGTGCGCGCGCAATGGCTTCGGTTTCACGTTATTCGCACTTTATTCTCCGTTCCTGCCTTTGGCATTTATGTTCTTGCCGTGATGTCAAATACAAGCCGATAACACCGATGAAATTAACGACTAGGATCGATGTGCGAATGCGGCAGAGGGACCGGCTATAAAATCGGCCTCATCTCCAAGGTCCATGCCTGCGATGAGACCGCTGTTCAGGGTGAATACGTGGAGAACCTCGCTATCCGAAAGAATATCTCCTCGAAGGCTTTTGACGAGCTGGTGCACCCTGACGCGGATTTTACCTCCCTCTTCCTCGGTCATCGTCGCAAGCGGCTCGACATGGGGGTCGAACTCACCCCATTGTCGAGTCCAATAGGCGCGAATCTCTTCTTTTCCTACAATCTTGCCGCCCTCCGAAGCCTTGGGCCAGCTCACGTCCCGCGTCATCAGTGCTAATGCACCGTCGATGTCCCGCTTGTTGAATGCGGAGTACGCCTGCTCAATAAGGATCTTAGTGTCTGCCATTCATCCTCCTACAACACCTGCCAGGCATTCTACAACGCCTTCATGCATCAGTTCCGCTAAGATACCTGCCACCAGGATTCAACGAACTCACCCACACAGGCCAGAGAAACCTCGTCGCTTTTGGAGGTTTGGCAGGTCAAAAATCTGGCAAAGGAATTTGCTCTGGACCTGGGCCACCTGTTCCAGAAAGTTCATGTTCCTCACATCCCATTCCCTCCGATCTGGTGGACCGGAAAGAATTAGATATTTAGGACACAGATCTTCGCTCATCATTGTCGGCTGGGATTGACGGTCATCGCGCATTAGCTTTGGCATACGTTCCTAACCAGACTCCGAAACCAAAAGTGCAGGGGATCTCCTTCAAGTCGTGGGTGCCAAACGATGCTGTACTGAAAGGAGGGGATTTCAGGAGGAGCCTTTACCTGCCGGATACGGTAGTGGCCTATCGCCTCCTTCGCCAAACGTGATGGTGTCGTAAGGATCAGTTCAGTGTTTTCCAGTGTTCGTAACGCGGGGAGGAGGTATGGCAGATGGAGACTGATCCTCCGGCGCAGGCCGCCTTCAGCCAGAGGACGGTCGATCAGATTTTGCTGTTTGGGCTGTGTCTCGACAGAGAGGTGTCTTGAACTCAGGTATCGCTTGAGCGTGAGAGTCTTTTGCTTCAAGGGATGCTGCTCTCCAATGAGGCAGACAAACTCCTCTTCAAAGAGAGTCTCAACGCGAAACAACGTCGGAACCGCCAACGGACTGAATACCAAATCGATGGTTGCAGCGGTCAGTTCTTCATAAGAGCGCTCGTGCCATGGTGTGACCTCGAGAGATAAACCCGGGGCAGTCCGCTCACACTCCGCAGTCAGGTATGGCAACAGAACGGTTGCCACGTAATCCGTCATCGCAAGACGTATTCGTCCTTGCGTAGTGGCGGGTGAAAACGCTTCGCTTGCCCAAAACTGTTCCAGGCGAGGCACCAGTGATGCAAGTTCCTCGAAGAGAACGCTTCCTCGTGGCGTTAGTTGATATTTGCCCTCCGTACGTACAAGCAGGTCATCGCCAAGCAGATCTCGCAGCCGCTCCAAAGCTCGGCTCATGGCTGATTGGCTCAGATTGATTCGCTTGGCAGCGCGAGTTACGTTCCGCTCCTCCAGCAATGCCTGAAGAGGGGCTAAAAGATTGAGATCGATGCTTCGCAAATGCACTGGATGCATGATGACCATCATAACAATGCATGGTGCGCTCAACTCGGAAGATCATCTAACAAAGCGAAGGGAGTAATACTATGCCTCTGAATTCTTATTTGACACTTGGACGCTCTGGCTTGCGGGTAAGCCCGTTTTGTCTTGGCGCCATGACCTTTGGCGAGGATTTAGGCTGGGGAGCCAGCGTCCCAGATTCTGAAGCCATCCTGTCGCGTTATCTCGATGAGGGCGGCAACTTCATCGATACTGCCAACAGCTACACCAGAGGCCACTCTGAAAAGATCATCGGTGACTTCTTCGCACAGCGGAAGGGGCGGCGAGACAGAGCGGTCATCGCGACGAAGTTCTTCTTCAACCTCTTTGCGGGGACCCGAACGGCGGGGGCGCCAGTAGAAAAGCCATCGTGGCGCAGTGCGACGAGTCCTTACGCCGCCTGCAGACTGACTATATCGATCTTTATTATCTGCATAACTGGGACAGGTTTACCCCGGTTGAAGAGACCATGAGCGCTCTCGATGATCTGGTGAAAGCGGGCAACGTACGATACGTTGGATTTTCCGACGCCCCAGCTTGGAAGGTCGCTCAGGCTCAGACGATCGCGCATTTTAGAGGCTGGGCTCCGCTGATCGCACTTCAGATTGAATATTCCTTGATGCAGCGCACCGTCGAAGGCGAGCTCGTTCCGATGGCTGAGGAACTAGGCCTGGGAGTGTTGCCTTGGAGTCCCCTTAAGATGGGTGCCTTGTCTGGCAAGTACACGCGGGCGAATGGCGTCAAGATGCCTGGTTATCGCGGTACTTTCGTCGGCGAACTAACAGAGCAGCAATATGACATCATCGATGCTGCACAGAAGGTCGCTAACGAACACAATACCGACGTGCCTACCGTGGCCTTGGCTTGGGTCCAGAACCGGGCGGGCGTTACTTCGACCGTCATCGGTGCGAGGACCATGGAGCATCTTGACGCGAATCTGAAGGCCCTTGAGATCACATTGACCCCGGAGCAGATTGCCACACTGGACGTTGCATCGAAGCCGGTTTTGAATTTTCCCGCCGAGTTCAACGCAAACCTTTCGCCGAACTTTGCGCATGCTGGCACAACGGTCAACGGAGTTTCAAGCAAGTTAGTCGGGAACGTTCCAACAGACGACGCTTCCCGTTGGTAACGAAGGCCAGGCCTGTGCCGAACCAGGAGCGCTGATTTCGCACATAAAGAAGACCGACAATCATGGGAGAGTGTTCAGGTCTGTCCAAACTGCGGACACGCCAGCAATCTTGCGGAATTGCTCCTTAGAGCCATCACGACGGGAATCGTGACGTGTCCCAGCTGCGATTGGTCCGGTCAGATCGAAATACAAGTTATTGTCCAAGTGCCACGGAAGAGGCCGGCTTCGGTCGAGTAATGGCAAGGAGCTGCATGTGGGTTGGTAGCATCACGAAGAACAGTGTTCGTCGTATCGTGAACTGGAAACGTCTAGGCGCAACAAACAACAAACGGCCAGGAAGAATCTCTCTTAGGTCAGTTCGATGGACCGTTACCGAGGTACATTTGTCCCTCTAGTCAAAACGGTTACGGCGGTAGTCGCGATGATCGTATGAAGTAAAGCAAGCGTCATCTGGGCTGCCGGTGTGACTCCTGCGAAACGGTGAGACTTGGTGAAACTGAGCCTAAGAGGCAAACCGAAGGAAATTGCCAGAGCAGCGATTGCCACGAAGAAAAATGTTCTACTCGGATGCTGCGCGAAAGCCGCAATCAGTGCATAAACGATTGAAGCTCCCAAGAAGCCACCGATGACTCCCGAAAGCAGAGGTAAAGCGGTGAACGGAGGGAAATCCTTTGGCACGCCCGTTAAACGGAGAGCGATAATGGAGACGCCCCACACGATACCGAATGTAGCTAGTGCTGCAAGAAATACGATGCTGAAGCCTCTCATTGATTACTCTCCTCAAAACTGATGTGCCCCTATGACGATTTCTTCATCTTGCGACTTATCTTGAGATCGAGATTTGCCGCTGGGATCAAGGTTCCTACATGCAGAAGCTACGCTATCTGACCCTGACACAGTCGTGCTGCCAATCTACTTGCGGTCAAGATCGTGATCTAACGCCAATCTCGATCAAAGCGCTCGGGAGGACTCGGCATCTGATCGAGGATGCCGAGCCAATCATCGATCGCCAATCTCGACTGTGCCTCCCCGTACATCTCCCGGACAACAGTTGAAAACTGAAGACTTCGCGGCCTGCGTTGTTGGCGTCCACGCAAACATCAGGCCACGTTCGAGCAGAAACGCCCTTAGCTGGTTGATCACTGCCGTACGCCGCGCGATAAGCCAGTCGCGCACTCGATGGATCGCCTGCAAATCCAGCTGATCGTCCGTCTTGATCGGAACAAAGCGCATGTTCTTTCGTTCCACGGCCTCGGCGATCGCCTCCGCGTCGATGAAGTCGTTCTTGTCCGACTTCACGAAGGGCTTCACAAACTGGGCTGGAATCAACCGGACATCGTGCCCCTGCTGGTGCAGCGCCCGACCCAGGAAACGGGCGCCGGAACACGCCTCCAGTCCGATCAGAAAGGTCTGCATGTTCGCGGTGTAAGCCAGCAGCAGCTTCTGCGTGAACTTCTTCCGCACAAGCATCTTGCCCGCTGCGCCGAGCGCTACAAGGTGAAGGGTTGTCTTTCCGGTCGCGCCGTAGACCAACAGTGTGCGAACTTTAGATTCCGTCATATCGATTCCTACCGTGCACCGGCTCGCAGCCTTAAGAAGAAATCCGTCTGCTCAAGATCGGTCAGAAGTCTCATGTGAGTTGGGTTCCAGCCCAGGCGCTCCCGGGTGAGCTTACTCGATGTGGGATTGTCGAGCGGCACAGCCGCCGCGATAAAGCCGAAGTGTTCCTTCGCCTCCTCAGGCGATTTGCCGACAACAGATATGTCTAAACGCCGCCCAATCACTTCGGCGATCTCGCGGAACGGAATTCCTTCCTCATCGACAGCATAGTAGGTGCCTCCCGCAGGGCCCTTCTCAGGTGCAAGGCAAAAGAGATGAGCAGCGTCCAGATGGTGCGACGAAGGCCATGGCTCTCCCATAGACCCTCCGACCTGTTTCATCAACTCCATGAGATCCGATAGGTAACAAAAGTCGGCTTCTCGGTTGCAGGTACAGTTTCTCCGACCGGAATTGTGGCTAATTTTAGCCGCGTTCCGCAAGTCGGTAGTTGACTGACCAGACGCTTTCCAATATGCTTCAGGAATGCCTAGACCGCGAAGCGACGAAAAGCGGATTGCCCTCCTGGAGGCAGCAACTCGCATCATCGTCACACAGGGACTGAGTGCCCCGACTGCCGGGATCGCGAAAGAGGCAGGTGTTCCAAATGGCTCTTTGTTTACCTACTTCGAAACTAAAACCGAGCTCTTGAACCAGCTCTATCTGGAACTGAAGAGCGAGATGGCTGGCACGGCCCTGAAAGGCCTGCCGGCTAAGGCGGAACCCCGGGAGCGATTTTTTCGCGTTTGGCGAAACTGGACAAACTGGGCAGTTACGTTCCCTGAGAAGCGGCAAGTGCTCGCCCAACTTTCTGTTTCGGGCGAGATCACCGCACAGAGCCGTGCAGACGGACACAAGATGATGGCTAATCTCGCCGAGCTGGCCGATCGCAGTCGTGCGAACGGCCCTATGCGCAAGGCACCGCTTGGATTCGTACTCGCGATCATGAACTCAGTAGCAGAAGCCACGATGGATTACATGACACAAGACAGTACAAACGCTAAGAAGCACTGCAAAGAGGGATTCGATGCGTTATGGCGAATGGTGGAGTAAATAGCTGGGCCTTTTGATGACTGACCAGACGCATACCAAAGGAGAGTGAAATGCCGAATTCAATATCGAGAACCCATCCAGCAGAAAACAAGGCATACATCATCACAGGCCCAACCTCCGGAATCGGTCGCCGTACAGCGCTAGACGTGGCCAAGCACGGCACAGTTGTGCTCGTAGGCCGCAACCGCGGAAAGCTGGATGCTTTGCAGCAGGAGATACAAGAGAAGGGTGGGAACGCTGTTTCTGTCGTGTGCGACTTGTCAGATATCTCAAGTGTGCAAGGTGCGGCTGCTGAGATCGTACGCCTGAATCTGACCCTCGCAGGGCTCGTCAACAACGCGGGGATCATGCAGACGCGCCCAACGAAAAACGCTCGCGGCTGGGATATGTCCTACGCCACGAATCACCTCGGACCCTTCGTGCTAACAGAAGCGCTCATGCCGCATCTCCCCGATGGCGCTAACATCCTCTTTGTGGTCTCCGCCGTAGAAGACCCCGAACGCAAGCCGGCCGTGGCTGCGGGTTTCCGAGGTGCTCGCTATATCTCTGCCGAGGCCAGTGCGCGGGGCGAGTGGGAGCCGGGCGGCTCGGCCAAGCCCGGCTTCGATGCCTACGCGACGTCCAAACAAGCGATCCTTGCTGCGACACTGGTATTCGCCCGTGAGACTCCACGACTGCACATCAACGCAATCGAACCGGGTTTCAATCCAAGTACCGGCCTTGGAGCAGGCGACGCCAGTGCCTTCGTGCGCGTTATACAGAAGTTCGTCGTACCGTTTGCCGTGCCACTACTCATGCCCTTCATTAAGATCCTAAGCACTTCGAAGCGAGCCGCTCGCGAGATCACCAAGATCCTAACTGATACATCTGGACGGACCGGTGTTTACTATGATGAAGGCGGCCATCCTATGCAAGGATCCGTGCTCGTGCGCGACCAGAAGTTCCAAAATCGCGTCATGGCCGAGACGCGCTCTTTTCTTGCCGAGCACTCACAATGAGAAGCTCAATTCACACGTTTCTTGCTGCGATCTCAAAATGAAGGCGCAAGACTGCCGCGAAGGAGTATCTGTACTTTGCATCGGCCACAATTTATGCGGCCTTCGGAATTGAATTTATGCAACAACCACGTATCGGAGCGGGCCTGGGGGCTTGGTTCTAGCACGTATCCTTCAGATCCACTCAATTTCTTCTACCATCTACCAGTCAGATGTTGCCGCTGTGACCGAGCCCCCTTCCGCCGTGCCCTAACGGAAGGGGATACTCAAGTGGGCGTTCAAGGTGGACCTCCTGCGAACGCCTTGGCGAGAGTTGCGGGTTTGCCGTAATCGGCTTCGCGGACCTGTACGCCGAGTGCGGCGAGGTCTACAGCCTTGGGCGGCGTGCGGGCGACCGCGACGATCTGGTTGGCGGGAACGCGCTTGAGTAGGTTGGCGATGACGAGGCGGCCGAGCGCCCGGTGGCTCCTGTAACTGCGATCATATGCTTACTCCCTTTTGACAAAACGGTCACAACAAGTGTTCGGCCAACAGACCGTCAGTAGATTCTGGGATTGATCCTGGTCGAAATGAAGAAGGCCAGCTAGCTAGCTTTGCTAGCCGTATTGCGTTCAGGCGTCTCGTGAGCGATCTCTATGAGACGAATTTGACCTGCGTGATACATGGCGTGCGCAGCGCGGATTTCGAGAAGAGCGAGGCGATTGCGAAGCGGCTCTTTCGCAAAGTCCTCCTCAGAGACGAGTCCATGCCTCTTGAGAAGACCAGCTAGTGGCATGGTCTCCATTTCGCTGGTCACCGTCGCATTCACCTCGGTAAACATCTGCCGAAACTCGGCGGCAGTGAACGTGTCCTGGAACGTCCTGTCCGGATTCTTGATGAAGAACTCATCAAGCTCCGGGTTTAGCCGCTCTCCAATTTCCAGTAAAGGGAGAAGAAGGTCATGAACGGCCGCGAGGTGACCAAGGATGTAATAGACCTGGTTACGTCCGGGTGCGATTTGCGATTGCAAATCGCTGTCGTTCAGCGAAGAGAGCATCGTCTCGATGCGAGAATTCACGGTCGTCCAGGTCTTGATGGCTGTTGCTGCGAAGATCTCTTCGTTCGTTATGGGAACTCACTTTCTGGGTTTTAGGGTATAGGAAGGGCATCAGCGACCAGATGTACAGGTCACTTGCCAAGACAGCACTGAACAATTTCAACTTTGTTTTGGTTATCGCGAGCCAAAGACAATGCTCGCGACACTTGCGCTTACGGCATGTTTCAGCCGAGCAGACAGCGCGAAATGATCGAAGCAATTTTCATGCGTGTCCTCCCTGAATCGCTAATACGAGCGTTTGTACAGCGTGAAGATGCGGCGCATCTGCCACTTGATTGCGCTTTCATTAGGCCGCCTTACGGAACGTGAGATTGAATCGAAAGCCGCCTACGATAGGGTGTGAGCCTTCCTTGAGTGGGTTCACGCCGTGATAACGCAGACGGGCAGGGCCGCCCCAAACGAGGATGTCGCAGTGGCCTACAGGAATCTGGGTCGTCTTGTCCGAGCGTTCCATCCCTCCGAACAGAAAGACAGCCGGAAGGCCAAGTGAAACGGACACAATAGGCTCATCGAAGTCTTTCTCGTTCTTGTCTTGATGCAGACTGAGCCGCGCACCCGGTTCGTAACGGTTGATGAGGCATGCGTCCGGCACGAAGTTCGGATAGCCTGCCATCGTTGCCGCCTCGCGAGCCAAATCCATAAAGACCTCCGGCATTGCCGGCCATATGCCGTTCGTCTCCGGATCAACTGCGGTGTAGCGATAGCCCTTCCTGTCCGTGACCCATCCAAACGAGCCGCAGTTCGTCATGGCCACGGACATCCGAAACCCTCCGGGGGTCACCATGTGCCGGAAGTGGGACTTGGCGGCTACCGCGAAAAGCGCATCCATGATTGCGGCCTCGCGATCCCGAGCGTAACCGCGAAGCACTGCTGTTCCAGGCCCGAAATCGTCATTGAGAGCCTGTATCTCTGTAGAGTCTTCAAATAGTGTTGTCACGTGGCCTCCTAGTTGGCGTCGTGGAAGATGATTCCGACGGTGTGTCGTTGACCTGAACGCAGGCGGCTTACGCCGTGGCGGAGATTGACGCGGTAGGTGCCACGCGTACCTTTCACAGGGCGGTGATGAACTGCGAAGGCCACTGCATCACCCTGTCGGAGCGGAACGACCTCGGGTCTTGACTGCATACGAGGACGTTGTTCCGTGAGTACGAATTCACCACCGTTGAAATCTCTCTGTGGTTCGGAGAGCAGGATCGCTACCTGAATGGGGAACACATGCTCCCCGTAGAGGTCCTGATGGAGGCAGTTGTAGTCGCCGGGACCGTATTGGAGGAGCAACGGAGTTGGCCGCAGCTGGCCCGCATCGTGGCATCGCTGCAAGAAGTCCTCATGCTTCTCTGGATAGCGGACCTCAATCCCCATCGACTCGTTCCATCGGTTCGCCACTGGTGCTAACCGGGGGTACAGTGCGGTACGAAGTCCGCTGATGAGTAGCGGGAGCGGGTAGTTGAAGTACTTGTATTCGCCTCGACCAAAGCCGTGTCGCCCCATAATTACTCGACTGCGGAAGATTGATTCCTCTGGATAAAGAGCCGCGAGAGCGTCGCACTCCTCAGGAAACAACACACCTTGGAGCAATGCGCTGCCCTGTTCGTCGAGTTGTTCCTCGATCTGCTGCCAATCGAGAGCGATGACGCGCGTGAGCGCTCCTTCGACCGGAATCGAACTCGCGGTGGCCTCCTTAGCTAAGGAGATTTCATCTGCAAATAGTGTGTTCATGCTTGTGCCTCTCTATCCAGCAATGCTCGTTTGCGCTGCACGCCCCAGCGATAGCCGGAGAGTGCGCCGTCGTTTCTGATTACGCGGTGGCATGGGATTGCCACGGCCAAAGTGTTTGCTCCGCATGCCTGCGCAACTGCCCTTACGGTCTTGCGCATCCCGATCGCCTTGGCAATATCCGCGTAGCTTGCTGTCACGCCAACCGGAATTCGCTGAAGGGCCTTCCACACTCTCTGCTGGAAGGCCGTCCCGCGAATGTCGAGGGGCAAGTCAAGGCCAATACATGGCTCCTCGATGAGGCCAATCACCTTGGCGACAATATCTTCGTAACCACTCTCGTCGCCCACGAGATCCGCCTTGGGAAACTGGTCCTGCAAGTCGCGCGCCAACTGAAGCGGGTCATCTCCCATCAACACAGCGCAGACCCCGCGCACGCTCTTGGCCACAAGAATGGGGCCGAGAGAGCACTCCGCTATTGCAAAGTGAATGACGGTGTCAACACCGCCGTCTCGAAAGCTCGTTGGCGTCATCCCAAGAGATTCGTTCGCACTCTCATAGAAACGGCTATTTGAGTTGAATCCTGCGTCGTAGATCGCATCCGTTACCGACTGGCTCTTGCCGAGGGTCTCGCGAACGCGTTTCGTTCTTTGAGCTGCTCGGTAGCCATTAGGCGTGAGGCCCGTAACTGCCTTGAACGTCCGATGAAGGTGAAAGATACTCATGCCTGCGCACTCAGCAAGCTTCTCAAGGGAAGGCGTTTCATCGCAGCGTTCGATGAGCCGGCATACCTTCTCGATCTTGGCCGTATTGGCCTTGGTAAGTGAGAGGCCTGCGGGCTTGCACCGCTTGCACCGCTTGCACGCACGAAAGCCTGCTTTTTCTGCTGCTTCTGTTGTCGCAAAGAACTGCACATTCTCCGGACGCGCTAGCCGTGCGCCGCAAGCCGGACGGCAATATACTCCTGTGCTCCTAACTGAATAGAAGAACTTACCGTCGGATTCTTTGTTGCGAGCCACAATCGACTGCCAGCGTGGATCGCTGGTTATCTCAGCGGCGAGCTTCTCGTTTTGTATTTGCTTAGTCATTGCTATCTTCTTCAACTCTCGATCTCAACTTTAGCCAGAGAGGCCAGCGTCGACACTCCGAATCTTGCTTTTGAATTCCCGGGATACGATCAGCACCGGAGATGCAGATGACGAAGGACAAGAGATTCAAGGAGTCAAACTCGCTAGTGCCGCTCGAGACATTCGAGGCGTCGGCTAACCATCTAGCACCAATCAATGCAACCTGAAGAGGGCTCACTAAACACGTTGGACCGTGTACTCATCAGCCCAGGTCTGCGAGGGAGCCACACGAAGCCTTGATTCGCAATTGCTTAGCAGCGGCCCCGCGCGAAGGCAGCTTCTCAGAGAAAACCCAGTGCCGACAATGAGGCCGGCTCTCTCGCCGGAAGAGAGCCAGGCCATGTTAGGATGACTACTTCGAGCGAATGAATACTAGTGACTTAAGATCGGGAGGGCCATCCAATACGTCGTTCTGCAGGTCGGCTCCGAGCTTCTTTATGTACGCGCTGTCGCCGTGCGCTTTGCTCGCCTTTATATCCTTGTAGCGCTCGACGATCACGTAGGTCTGAAGAAGGTCATCGGGGACGTGGTACAGGTCGCAGTAGACGTTGCCCGGTTCCTTCGTGCGAACTCCAATCATCATCTCGCTGATCGCTTTCTCGAACTCGGCGTTCTTCCCCGGCTTGACCTCGAACTTGATAACGTATCCTGTCTCGACAGGCACGGGCGGCGCAGCAGGTGCGCTCGGGGTTTGTCCGTGGGCATTGATCGTCAGCAGCACACCCAATAAGATACCTGTGACGCCTGTGCGTATGGCGATTCCTCTTCTCGTTGCACCGGCTAGCTTATCCATATGTGACATCATGCTCTTCTCCTCTTGATCTTAAATAGGTACGGCGTGTTGAGATTCCGCCCTGTAAAGCATGTGATGAGGCTGAAAAGAGGAATGATGCTTTGTTGTTCACCATATGGTGTAAAATTGCAAGAATAGATATTGGAAGAACTCAATAGACGCGTTCTGCGAGCGATGTTCTCACCGAGAGATCAAGATCGATGGGGTGGTGGTGCATCCTATATCTATATGGCGATGGAAAAGGCAAACCGGCCCAAACTCGGCCGCCCTCGGAAGTTCGATGAAGAGACGGCGGTTGAGGCCGCTATGCTGGTTTTCTGGGAGAAGGGGTATGAAGGTGCTTCACTCCGCGACCTTACAGAAGCCATGGGCATCGATCGCAAGAGTATGTACCTCACGTTTGGAGACAAGGAAGCTCTATTCAAGAAAGTGCTCGACCGTTACAACACGACCCGGCTTGCGTTTGTTCCGAGGGCGTTCGCCAAGTCGACCTTGCGCGAGTTTGTGGATGATGTGCTCAATTTCGCGATCCAGTTTTGGGTCGATAAGAGCCACCCTGGAACTTGCATGACCATCCAGAACCTTGCGGTCAGCGATGAATCAGAGCCGATCAGACTAGCTATGGCCGGCTGGCGGAAGTGGAGGTTAAGAACGTTTCGCGAGCGCATCGAAAGAGCCCGCAAAGAAGACGACTTGCCGCCGGAACTCAAGCCTGAGGCGTTTGCCAGATACCTGTCCGTCATTCTGGCCGGGCTGGCTGTCCAGGCTTCAAGTGGGGCTACCTTAGCGGAACTGAAACAAACGATTGCCATGTTTCGGCAAACGATGCCAATTCCAATGGACATTGATAGTCGTCCCTAACGAATCTTTCCGATTTCTCGCCAACGCGCACAAACATGTTCGTGACGACCAGAAATGTGCCTCCTTGTGCGCAACATTTCCGAGCGACATAATGAAACCACGAACATTCTGTTCGTGACGCATGTTCCTAGCATATCTCGGACGTACGCGGATTTCGTGCCGCACGAAAGGACAACACAATGTCGACTCTTCTCGCAATTGAGGTAAGCCCCCGCTTTTCCTCTTCTGTTTCTCGCAAGCTCACCGCCACATTCGTTGAGGAATGGAAGGCGGCACATCCGGATGGCAGCATCATCATGCGCGATCTCATGAAGACGAATCTTCCATGGATTGACTTGTCGTGGATAGGTGGCGCGTTCACGCCTCCGGAAACTCATTCTCCAGAGATGCAGCAGGCAATCAAGATCTCCGATGACCTCACAGCCGAGCTCAAGGATGCCGACGATATCGTGATCGGAACGCCGATGTACAACTTCTCGATCCCGGCCAACTTGAAGTCCTATATCGATCACATCGTACGGGTTGGCGTTACCGTCTCCACTACCTACGAGGGTATGTTGAAAGGCAGGAAGCTGACTATCATCCTTGCCACCGGAGGCGATTTCGCTCCCGGTGCGCCGTATGAATCGGCGAACGCAGCCAGCAGCTACCTGAAACAGGTCTTCGGATTCATCGGCATCACGGATGTGAAAGTGGTTCTCGCAGGAAAGACCCTGGGCATTGAGAGAGGTCAAACTACATTTGAAGAACTCGCCAAACCAATCGAGCCGGAACTGATCGAAGCCGCGAGAGCGTGATCGAGTCGCTAGCCGCGAGAGTTCTCTGGCGTTACCTTCCTGGCAGAGAACTTCTCCCTTGATGTTTCGATTGCCGACTTGTTCTTTGCCGCCCATGCGAAGAGGGCTTGGAGAGGTGCCAGAAGGGACTTTCCACGAGCCGTCAATTCATAATCGACGCGCGGCGGAATCGTGGGAAACACGGTTCGGTTGACAAGACCATCTTGCTCCAGCCCCTTCAGCGTGAGGGTGAGCATCCTTTGCGAGATCTCACCGATGAACCGTTGAATCTCGTTATATCGTCTTGGCCCATCGGCCAGAGAGCCGACAACCATGATCGTCCACTTATCGCCAACGCGGGACAGTATCTGCACAAGCGACTTACAGTCCCCCGGCGTCTTCACGGCAAAGCAAACAGCTTTGTTCGTCGCAGACATAAAGGTGCCTCCTTGTGCTCCATCGTACCGCACACATAATCAGTGCAACGAACAAAAGGTTTGTGAGGAGCAAAGAGCATGGCAAGCCTTCAAATTGACTATTACGGCGACATAAACTGTCCCTGGTGTGTCGTCGGCGAGTTTCGTCTGGATAAGGTAATCGCCGAAAACTTTCCGGGTCTTTCGGTCGATATCAGGCACCGTCCGTTCGTTCTTATTGAGGATTGCCCGAAAGAGGGTCTCAAAATCTCAGATCTGCTCTGGTCTCGTTACCGCGTTACCGACCCACAGATTGCATTCGCGGCTCCCGAAGCTGCTGCTCAGATTCAGGGCTAGCTCTGAATCTGAGCAAGCAACCGTTCGCTTATTCCACGCTGCCTGCCCACACCCTCATTCGGCTGGCCCAAGAGCGAGGCACTTCGCACTCGCTCTGCGTGGCCATCACGTCAGCGTACTTTCTCGAAGGGCGAAACACAGGTGATCCTGATGTTTTGGCAGAAATAGCGACCCACCACGATTTCAGTTTCGACGAAACCAAGCATGCAGTCGAATCGCCCGTGGAGCTAGAGAAGACTCGATACGAAATCGATGCTGTCGTTGCAAAGGGTATTCGCTCCGTTCCGCAGTTCGTCATACAGGGCAGTGCGACCGTGAAAGGATGCCCAAGCGAGCAGGAACTCATTGGGTCGATCCGAGACGCCGTCAGTGTTTCTTCAGAGACAGGTTGTGCCGAAGGATTATATAGTCGATGAAACGTCGCCACGAAAGAATGAGCGAAGGAGATTCACGTCTGTTCCTGCATCACGCTTCACATGATTTTCATCAACACCCTTAAGTCTGCCGGCCCTTCCGGGGTACTTCCGCGATGAGGTGTTGCGCTGGCTTCTTCTTGGGAACAGTCTGCTCCTCCTTCGGAGGACCTGTTCATCTCATTTATCGTTACTAAAATCCTTGCCGGGATGCGACTAGGCAGCCCTCTCATGAAAATCGAGAGCCGCCATTTCACGATTAACTCTTATACGTTTTCTCCTAAGGAGACGTCGGGGATAAGCACTAGCTTGCCATGAGCGTTCTTGCTCATGCTTATCTCTGCCGCCTCACGCCAATCTTGCAAGGGAAATGTTCGAGCAATCGGAATCGAGAAGCGTCCTTCAGCGGCAAGCTGCGCGTAGTAACCGAGCACGTCATAGCGAAGAGCACCACGTTCCTGCCACGCGGTGCGTACTCCGATGCCGTCTTCGTCACGATCGGCAAAACTGAAGACACGCTTAGGATCTCCGTCTACGATCTTGACTAGATCAGGCAAAGTTCCCTTGACCTGTGCGGTGTGCAGTGCAAAGTCGGACGCACCGTCTGCGAGTTCGCGAACGCGCTCGACCATTCCTTCGCCGTAGGGTGTCACCTTCGCTCCAAGTTCACGCAAGCGGTTGGCAAACGTCTCGCCCGCGGATGCGATCACACGCACGCCGCGAAGCAGCGCGATCTGAACGGCGGCAAATCCTGTCATAGTTCCACCGCCGTTGACCATAAGGGTTTGTCCGGCGGTAAGGCCGAGGAGATCGATGCTGCGTGCCGCTGTCTCAACTGCCATGGGAAGTGCTGCAGCCTCAGTCATGTCTAGTCCCTTTGGAATGGGCAAGAAGACCTTGAGGACCGCATACTCGGCGGCTCCGGAGGTCGAGTAGCCAATGTAATCAGGGACGCCGAAGACGACGTCGCCGATGTTGACGTTCGTCACGCCCTCGCCCAGGGCATCTACTACTCCAGAGACATCGAACCCGATCCCTCGTGGGGGAGGGACAGGCAAGAAGCCTTCGCACACTGCCCAGTCAGCTGGATTGAGTGCGCAGGCATGGACGCGGACACGGACTTGACTGGCTCCAGGACTGGGGATCGCGACGCTACCCAACCGAAGTACGTCGAGTGGCTTGCCAGTGGTTTCGAAGTAAAGTGCTTTCATTGTGGTTGGCTTGGGATTGGTCACAGGGTTCTCCTTTCGGTAAAGCCCGTCGAGCCGATACATGACGCAGCGAGCGGTAACAGTCATACAATTCAAGCTCTGAGCTAGAATTGTCAGTGTCTGACACATAAAGTCAGTCACTGACAGATGCTACATAAAACGTCAGTGACTGACAATACGCGGAGATCTATGCCAAGAAACGGGGAGGAAGTACGGAGGCGTCTTCAGTGGGCGGCGCTCGAGTTGTTCCGCGAGCACGGATATGAGGAGACGACAGCGGCAGAGATCGCCGCCAAGGCAGGCGTCACGGAGCGGACGTTCTTTCGCCACTTTCCGGACAAGCGAGAGGTGCTCTTCGATGGTGATACAGCTTTCATCGAGGCGCTAACGACTGCGGTACTGAATGCTCCTGAAGCATTGGGCCCGTGGGATACGTTATTTTTCGCGTTCAACACAGTCAAGCATATGTTCGTTGAGAACAGACCGTTCACGGAGCCCCGTCAACACGTGATTGCCAGCAGCCCCGCACTCCAGGAACGCGCGGCGGCAAAGACCAGAGCGTTGATCGCCGCGGTGGAATCGATGCTATGCGCGCGCGGCCTAACAGTTCCACAGGCTAATCTTGCGGCTCAAATGGGCATGGCGACACTCAGCCATGGAGTCGCGGCTTGGTTCAACGACGGTTCGATCGATTTGGGTGAGCATATCGTCAAGGCCTTCCAGGAGGCGCGCGATCTTTCGTCGGCCAAGACGGCGATCGCGGAGGAAAAACTGAAAGAATCGAAGCCTTTACGAAAAAGTAGGACCACCCTGAGCTAGATAATCCTCGGATCTGTGTGCAGAGTACTAACTGGAAGTTGGCATCTCGTCAATGCCGACAAATCGGCTTCTCGGAAGCAACCGCTCGGGGCCCTCTCGACGTTGGCTGGCACCAGCTTCCGAAAAACGCGTCTTCTCTGAGCCCGAATAGTAGCGCCGATCAAAAGCGCCTCCATTTGCAATCGCCAAAGTAATTCTCGGCGGGTTGAAAATCCTAGGATCGTTGGTTTTTCAACCCGGCTTCGACTCGGACTAAAAAATCCCTCTATGTTTTTTCAATGACTTACAGCTACCTAAGGCTCCCGATCGGGCCCTGTAACTCGTTGAAATTACGTTTATACCGTCATGCATAACCCAAGGTTGTAGGTTTAAATCCTACCCCCGCAACCAAAGAATCAATAGGGTACAGAATTCGATTTTCCAATCAAGCCCCATTATCCCCAAGCGGAAATGGCTTATCCTGATAGTCCTTCTTCATTGAAGGACTATGGTGTTTAAGTCCCCCTTTCGCATGTCCAGTTTTTTGCCAAATACAAGCACTACAACCTGACTGTGGGCTTCGCGCTTCGAGCCTGTCATTGCCCTCCCGTAAACGCTCATCGTCGTTTGGATTGAGGCGTGACGCATCAACTCCTGTTGCACCTTCATCGGAGCGCCCGTCTCGTCAAGTCAGGAAAGGTAGGTCTAGTTCCGGCATCTTCGTGATGATGAAGGAGCGTGCGCTAAGGAAAGGACACTCCATGCGAAATATCAAATCATCGATCAAACTCTACCCGCCCAGCCAGCATTTCAGGGATAGCTCTAAGCGCTAGCTACTAAGGTCGCAGACTAGCAATCGCACTATCTCCCTGACCTCATCCCGGATAGTACGCACCCCGTCCGGCGAAAGCCTTTTAGGATCGCGGGTCTGCCAATCGTCACGCTTTAGACCGAAACATAAAGGCACTTGCTGACGGTACTCAGGTCAATTCCAGCCGCCCGCATGGGGGCCTGAACTTCGGGATAGACGCGTAGGCCGGGCTCTGTACCCGATAATGCCTATGTCTCGCCTTTGGCAAGAGAGGTGAATGTTGCACCGCAGCTTCCGGGAGTCTGATTGCCGGGAACAAGGAAGAGCGCAAAACGTCCTAACGTGCCGTGGTCGATCAAGTAAGTCCCCTGGTCGAATGTGGTGCTCTCGGTGCTGAATGTAAGGTGAAAGCCGACGACTTGCTTGGCTGAGCCGGTTGAGCCTGGTACAGGAATGGTCAACGATTTGGCGCGACGCACAGCGGGTGACGTCTGCGATGAAAAGGCTCCCCCGCCCTGCGGTCCGAGGGGCTCTACTGTTCGAAGATACAGATGAGTAGCGTCGTTGTTTTTAAGAAGCAGAGTGAATTGCGACCCGATAACGTGCTCGAAGTTCGCCTGCGTTAGCAGGCCTTGAGAGTAGGCGCCCAAGCTGGTGTTTGTGAATAGGTCGTCGTCGATACGGGAAGCAAAGAGAGACGTTGGGAACGCAGCGCCAGTAACCAGAACTGCGGATGCGACTAGAAAATGTCTACGATTGTGCATAAAAACCTCGCAGGACCGAAGCTGTCAGATACTACTCGAGATTTGGCTAAAGATGCCAGTAAAAAGTTGCGAAGGTAGTCGTGGAAACTGCCGCGTTGCCGGCAATTGTATCCAGCGAGAGTAGAGTGTCGGTAGTATCTATAGCCGTACCAGAGCTCGGTAGCTGGCTGTGCTCCTATCCGTTAGCGTTCTGCTTGACGAGGCAGGAAGCAATTACATTGAGGAAATGATGGAGCATAGGTTGCATCCCGCAACGCTGGCGGACGAAGACTTCCTGAGGGAGTTGTTCGGCGATGCCCACTCGGAAGAGTACATTCCGCTTGGGTTGCCACCCTCGGCACTCGGTGAGATGCTGGCAATGCAATATCGGGCTCAGAGGACAACCTACGAGGCCCAGTTTCCAAATGCGGTCAACGAAGTTATATGGATGGAATCCGTGCGTGTGGGGCGGGTGCTGATTGATGAGAGTTCGAGTGAGATCCGATTAGTTGACGTTGCTTTGCTGGGCCCTTGGCGTGGTGCGGGAGTGGGGACAAGCATCTTGAAAGTACTGTGCACGCGAGCAAGACGAGCACGGTTGCCACTGCGGCTCTCGGTTCGTTTAGGTAACCGGGCAGAACGGCTCTATTCTCGCCTGGGGTTCGTCCGGACAGGCTGTGATGGGATGAATGTGGCCATGGAACTGCGTGAACCGATGAATGAATTTCCCGATACTCCTCCCGTCCATGAGTCGATGGAGTTGGAGGCGAAGTAGAGCAGGGATTTACCAGAGCCTACTTCTCCTCGCTGATCGGTAGCCGGGTGATGGCAAGCGCTTCAGGTGATGAGGCAGTGGAGCTTCTTGTCGCAAGGGTGCAACCGCTCAGGGTTCCAAGGGCCGAAGTCGAGGTCGATGTGGGTAATAGTTTTGCGGTCCTCTTTCATGGCCCCATGAGGCCCGTTCTTCCATCCGCGTGTGTGGAGCTTAGACCGGTCGAGGGCGATCCGATGATTGTCTTTCTCACTCTAATTGGAGTGACACGTGGAGTCATGGAATATGAAGCTATCTTCAATCGCATGGAGCCACCGCCGCAGAACTGAAGAAAATAAAGGCGATGGCCGCATAGTAATGAAATTTAAAATTACTTAAATAACCAAGTAAATTATTCTCATGTGTTACTTTGGTTTGAATAGTTTGATGACCTGTAAGCGATTTAGCAAG
Source organism: Granulicella arctica (assembly GCF_013410065.1). NCBI lineage: Bacteria > Pseudomonadati > Acidobacteriota > Terriglobia > Terriglobales > Acidobacteriaceae > Granulicella > Granulicella arctica. The sequence goes on along the minus strand of NZ_JACCCW010000002.1, from coordinate 1,210,888 downwards.
TCACGAATTTCTCGATATATTTCACTTGCCGAATTTGACGGTAAAGATTACTGTTGCGGCGATTACAAAAGTATTTGTTCTGTTTTCTGTTTCAGGCGTCTTCAAAATCAGTTTGGATATTCCCGTGAGGAAGAGTCGGGGTACGGAAGACTGTTTTTTCGAATCGGCGATGTATCTTGTGCCGAGCATAGAGAGGGGATAGATGAGCAACCCATATGTTGGTGAGATTCGGCTCGTTGGCTTCAACTTTGCTCCAGAAGGCTGGGCGATCTGCCAGGGCCAGCTACTCTCGATCGCTGAGTACGATGTGCTCTTCAACTTACTTGGGACGACTTATGGGGGCGACGGTCAAACAACGTTTGCCCTGCCCGACTTGCAAGGCAGAGCACCTCTCCACCAAGGGAGTTCTTACATTATTGGAAGTAAAGCGGGGGTAGAAACCGTGACGCTTACGACGGCGCAACTACCCCAGCACACCCATGCAATTGCAGCACAGGGCGGAAATGGGAATACAACCTCTCCGGGTAGTGCTTTCTTCGCCGGATCGACAGAGGAGCAGTATGCAAGCGGGGCAGGCGCTACGTCTGGAACCATGCTTCCCAACTTTCCAAGCGTTGGAAGTCAACCACACGACAACCGGATGCCTTATCTGTGTATGAATTACGTCATTTCGTTATTCGGTATCTATCCCAGTCAGGGTTAGGAGTTTCTCTATGAGCGAACCATTTCTTGGCCAGATCTCGACGTTTGGATTCAACTTTCCGCCGCAAGGCTGGGCATTTTGCAACGGCCAACTATTAGCCATCAGTCAGAATCAGGCGTTGTTTTCCTTGTTGGGGACGCAATATGGCGGGAACGGGATCACGACGTTCGCTCTGCCGAATCTACAGGGATCGTTCGCGCTGGACACGAGTAGTAGTTACCCCATAGGGCAGGCCGGCGGGGAGGCGAACCATACCCTCACGATTCCTGAATTGCCAGCGCACAGTCATTCACTTACTGCGGCGAGTGTGGCTGGAGCGCTTCCTTCACCTGCCGCTGCTTTTCCGGGTGTGCTTACCGACGAGGGGTACTCCGGAGCAGCCACTACTACGCTTGGCTCTGGATCGAGCCCTACGGGCGGTAGCCAGCCCCATCAGAATATGCCTCCGTATCTTGTGGTGAATTTCTGTATTGCTCTAGTGGGTATCTTTCCATCGCGCAACTGAGCGTTTTTATGAGGAGGAATTCATGAGTGAACCATTTGTAGGTGAAATTCGTGTTGCAGGTTTCAATTTTGCACCTGTAGGCTGGGCTCTCTGTCAGGGGCAGCTACTGCCGATCTCCCAGAACACCGCACTCTTTTCGCTGCTTGGCACTTTTTATGGTGGAAACGGAACAAGCAACTTTGCGCTGCCGAATCTTCAAGGGAGCATAGCCATTGGCATGGGGCAGGGAGCTGGCTTGTCTGTCTACGATCTTGGAGAGGTAGGTGGTGAGTCGGTAGTTACCCTTAATACCCAGCAAATGTCACCCCATTCTCATACGCTTCCTGTGAGCGGAGCGGCGGGGAGGGTGTCGGCTCCATCGCCATCAAGCTTTTTGGGGGCGACTGGTCGTGGAGTCAAGGGAATCTATGCGTCCTCAGCACAGCAAGCTTCAAGTCCAGTCAATATGGCCTCGAGTGCTGTCGTCTCAACAGGAGGAGGGCAGGCGCATAACAATATGGGACCCTATTTAGTGCTCAACTACATCATCGCCTTACAGGGAGTTTTCCCAGCGCGCTCCTAGAGATTAGACTTTATATCGCTATTAGCTATCAATTTTTACTTGTCAATGCAGCTACTTAAGAGTTAGTTTGGGTTCGGTCAGAAGACAAAAGTAAGTGGCGCGGAGATTCCTCGGATACCCTGCCCACGTTGTGCCCTGTTCTCGGAGCCTGTTTATGCCGGTGATCTGGTTGCGTCGTTCTGCCTCTCTTCTTCTCGGAGTTCTCGCTCTTCTTACTCTCTCTGCTGATGAGGGGTGGGCACAGCAGGTCCTGTACAGTTCAATCCATCGAAATAATGAGCGTGCCGTATCGCAGACCATTGTGGCGACGGAGCCCGAGCTGAAAGCGCAGTTGGCAGGAGGGAGAAACGGTATCTCACTAGCCGTGGCAGATTTTGATAGAGATGGAACTCCTGATCTGGTCACCGGGTATGTGACGGGGAAGGGAGGTGTGCTGGTTTTTCAGCGTGGATCAGCTGTCGCAACGGCCCCGACAGCTGCTGAATGGTCTGCGATGCGGCAAGGTGAATTCCTTGCACCCTTTGTGGCGAGCGCTCAAGCAACGTTGCTTCCGGTTCGGCCCGATCTTCTAAAAGCCGCCGATATCAATGGGAACGGAACGCTCGACCTTGTTACCGCCGCTCTTGGTGACAGTAAGGTGTATGTGCTTGACGGCGATGGTAAGGGTGGTTTTTCCGTCCCCAGGGCACTGTCTGTGCAGGGTGTGATTTCCTCACTGACGACATGGCGGGGCTCGGATGGATCGACCCTAATTGTTGCCGGAGTTTGCAATGGCTCAGCTAGCTGTCATGTGCAGATGTTGGAATTAGGTGGAGTTGTCCGCTCTTCAATCTCGGTGCCATCAGCGGTACGCAAGATCGAAGTTGCCCGGCTAAATGGTGGGGCACTCGAAGATTTCGTGGTTGAGGAGAGCGGGAACGTGTTGTTGATTGATGGAGATTCAGTCGCACGCGGGACTCCTCAGATTGAAACATTGCCCATCCATAGAGCAGCCGCGATCACGACCGGGAACTTCGTTTATGACAGAAGGGGCTTTCTTCAAGTTGCGGTGCTTAGTTCTGATGCGACTCTGTACGTCCTCGCGCGTGACGGTGTGGATAGTCGCGCCGTGACACTGGAAGATGTCAGAACCACCAGACAAAATCGCAGGAGCAAGCATGTAGCTTCGGTGAAGCAAACCGGAATGGCATGGACGGAGGTCGAACGACTAGCCAATATTGGCCCCGGAGGCACAACGCCGCTGCTGATGCGCGGACGAACGAGTGGGGGCGGTTCCGATGATTTGCTTGTCATGGGATCAGGGCAGCTTGTCCAGGTAGCTCACACAACAGTGTTGGAGGATACGCAGCAAAAGACCACGCCCACAGTGACGGTGGACTCCACAAGCAACGCTGTTGCAGCGGCAGTACCGGCACGCATCAGCGCGGACACTCGCCAGGGACTGATCGTTGCCGATGGGACCGTGCAGCCCAATTTTACGGTGCCTCCGACGAACAAGACGTTCACCGTTACGACGACGACGGATGGTTCAGACAGCCTGGTTACGGCTGGTCGTTGCACGAACGCGGCGATCACATGCACATTGCGGGATGCAGTTGCTCTTGCTAACCAGGACGCCACAAGCAATGGAGTGAGCAAGGTCGATACGATCATGATTCCGGCGGGAACCTATACCTTCACGACTGCGTTTCATCCTGCGAACGATTCCCAGGGCAATATCAATTATCACTATGATCTTGATGCCTCGATGAATCTCGTCGGCGCGGGTTCGGGTTCGACCATCATCAATGCCAATTCGCTCGACAAGGTATTTTCGGTCGATTCCGGAATCGTTAATGCTCTGGGACTGCACGAGGTGTTTCTCAGTGGCATGACGCTGGAGAATGGTCTCAACACTAACAACGGTGAAGTTTCACCCTTTACTCAGAACTACTTCGGCGGTCTGATGGACTGGGAGTCCGATGGGACTGGAACGCTGACGATCAACAACTGCGTTCTTTCCGGTGGATTTGCCAAGTGGGGGCCGGGTGGGGCGATTGGCACCAGCAACGAGATTCAAAACGGAGCTGGCCCACTGGAGATCGACAATTCAACTGTCTCCGGCAACACCACTCCGGAAATGGGTGGTGGCATCTACTTAGGGTACGATAACTCTCTGCTGATGACGAATACGACAGTGTCTGGCAATAAGGCGCTCGCAAGCCTGAATGCGAGCGATACTTCGGCCTTTGGCGAGGGTGGAGGTATTGAGACCAACGGGAACGATACGTCGACCCTTACGACAATTAGCAACAGTGTAATTACCGGGAACTCGACCACGGTTGACGGTGGCGGGATTTACGGTGCAGAGGCGATAAGCTTTACTAACACCTCCGTAACGAGCAATATGGCGAGCCGCTACGGTGCCGGTTTCTTTGTCGGGGGTGACGCGGCTAGCACGATCACCGCATCGACCTTTACGGGCAATACACTTGCGGGAGATGCGTCGGAAGCAGACGGCTCGGGCATATTCGTAGAACCGTTCGTCACAGGAAATCAGGCGACGATCAACTACTCGCGCATCCATGGGAATACAGGTGGTGCGCATACCGGCATCGTGATTGGCGATAGCGGCGACGTTACTTCGGGTGAGACACATGCGACTGTCAACGCTACTAATAATTGGTGGGGCTGCAACGGCGCTGCTACTGGAACCGGATGTGACACTGGCGGGGCGGTTGCCGGTACGATCACGTTCTCTCCATATACCACGCTGACGATCTCGCTTTCATCGACCACTCCAGTGGCGGGTGCATCCATTGTTGCAACAGGCAGTCTGGGCCAAAATTCATCGGCTACGAGCTACACGACCGCACAGGACGCGGGGTATTTCGGTGTGCCCGCAACGCTTGCCATCGTCCAGAACGGCGGCGGCACCACAGACTCCTCCAGTACGGTGTTGAGCAACATTGCGCAGATCGTGACTACTGCGATAGCAACCGCATCTGGTGTCGGCACGGCTACTGTTACCGTCGATGGCACAAGCGTGTCGGCCAACTTTACCGTGAGCGTTTCCGACATGACGATTACGAGCAGTCATACGGGCAACTTCCACGCCGGAGATACTGGCGATACCTACACGCTGACGGCGCACAACATCGGAAACGCAGCAAGCTCGGGAACGGTCACCGTTTCGGACACACTGCCAGCCGGATTTACGGCTACTGCGTTGAGCGGCACCGGTTGGAGCTGCACTGTGGGGACGTTGACCTGCACGCGCTCGGATGCACTTGCGGCTGGAAGTTCGTATCCAGCTATCACGCTTACCGTAAGCGTCGGTAGCTCGGTTTCGGCCACGCTCAACAATGTTGCTACCGTAAGCGGTGGTGGCGAGACGAACACTTCGAACGACACCTCGACCGACCCCACTCTTGTGATTGCTCCCCCGACTATTTCAGAGAAGTTCACGCCTACTGCAATCGGAGTGGGAGTGACGTCTCAAGTGAGCTTTACCCTGGCAAATCCAAATGCGGGGACGGCACTGACGGGGGTTGGGTTCACAGACGCCCTGCCGACTAACCTGAAGGTAGCCTCGTCAAATGGTGCTGCTACGACATGCAGTGGAGGAGTACTGACAGCGACTGCCGGTGGCTCTTCTATCTCACTAACGAGCGCATCGATGGCGGTAAGTTCGTCCTGCACTGTCATGGTCAACGTTACCAGCGCAAGCGCTGGGAGCTATACCAACACTACAGGCGTTGTTACTTCGACAAATGGTGGGACGGGCTCGACCGCTTCTGCGACCCTCAATGTGTATGCCCCGCCTAGCGTCACGGGGAGCTTCGGTGCAGCCAAAATTCTAATCAATACGAGCACGTCGCTGTCGTTTACTATTAGCAACCCTAACTCCAACACCGCTTTTTCCGGAGTGAGTCTCACCGATACACTGCCCAGCGGACTGGTTGTTTCAAGTGTGGTAACAGGAAGCTGTGGCGCTGGAACGATCACTGCAGCCAATGGCTCGGGAACGATCTCACTCGCTAATGGAACGATTGTGGCTTCGGGAGCTTGTACGTTTGCTGTCAATGTTACAGGTACGACCGCTGGTGTAAAGAACAACAGTGAAACGGCCACCTCCAATGAGGCAGGTACAGGTAACACCTCAAATCAGAGTGTGACCGTATTGGCCACGTCCACATTGACAGCCATTGCGGTTTCACCTGTCTCGCCGGTCAACGCCGAAACAGCCGTGACGGTGAGCGCAACTGTCACCTCGACTTTGACCTCCGACCCTGTTCCCGACGGTATAGTGGAGTTCTACGACACATCAACGACCCCGACCTCGTTGATCGGGACGGCGGAATTGAACTCTCTCGGCGTGGGAACAATCAAGATCGTTCCGGGTGTGGGTACTCATACGTTGCTCGCGCAGTTTCAGGGAACGAAAGCCTTCACCGGAAAGACTTCTGCGCAGACGACGCTCGTTGTGGCAGCGTTTGGTAATTACCGATCAACGGAGGCGCTCTCATATGCGTTGTCCGGAACGTATACGCTGACGGATGTTGCAACGTTCTACGGTCAGGTAAAACCCGGTGGTACAGTCCAGTTTCGTGATGTGACTAACGGTAATGCGCTCCTCGGTTCTGCGCTTCCAACACCGCTTACGCAGACGCTTTCGGGACCAACTACTTACGCCTCTGGAGCGAAAAGCACGGGGGCATTAGTGTCCGTGACCGGCGATTTCAACCATGACGGTTATCCAGATCTTGCAGTGACCAATCTGGCTGACGATACAGTGAGCGTGCTGTTGGGCAATGGAGACGGCACCTTCAAGACACAGGTTTCGTATACGGTTGGATCGGGCCCCTATCAAATAGCTGTTGGCGATTTCAATAATGATGGGAATGCAGACTTGGTTGTAACCAATCTCTTCGACAATACGATAAGTGTACTACTGGGTAAGGGCGATGGTACCTTCATGGCTCAAAGTACGTACACTACGGGAACCGAGCCATATTCTGTAGCGGTAGCTGACTTGAATAACGATGGTATTGCTGATCTAGCGGTTACAAACCTCCACGATAAAACGGTCGGAGTGTTTCTGGGTAAGGGCGATGGTACCTTCCTGGCGCAGACGACTACACCCGTCGGTACCGATCCTGACGCACTCGCAGTAGCCGACTTAAATGGAGACGGCAACCTAGACTTGGTGGTTGTGAATGGCGGCGACCTTACGATAGGAGTACTTCTGGGTAAGGGCGATGGTACCTTCGAGCCGCAAGTCCTCTACAGCACTGGAGCTACACCTTACTCGGCCGTGGTCGCAGACTTTAACGGCGACGGCTTGCCAGACGTTGCTGTTGCTAACTTCGCCAGCAACACGGTTAGTGTGCTGCTGAATAGCGGTGGGGGCATATTACATCCACAGGTCACCTATGCGACAGGGAAAGCGCCAAGTTCTGTTGTGGCACTGGACTTCGATGGCAGTGGCAAGCAAAGCCTGGCTGTCGCCAACAACACTGACAATTCAGTAAGCATACTCACAGGTATAGGAAATGGGACCTTCCAGACGCAGGTAACATACGCATCTCTTACGGCACCGTACCAACTCGCCGTGGCTGACTTCAGCGGCGACGGGAAACAGGATCTTGCGGTCACAACGTTTGGTAGCAATGTCATTGGGATACATTTCGGAACACAGACTGCTATCGTCAACCTGAGCGGCATAACGCTAACAGGATCTGGCACGCATCAAGTGACAGCTTCTTATGTTCCTTCGGTTGGAGATGCTTATGTAACATCTACTGCGAGTACGGGCATACCAGTCAATTAATACTAGATGTTACGTTGCAGAATTAGACACTAGTCCAAATTGATTATGTTTTGGACTAAAGGTGGATTTAGTTATACGCTTGGAGCATTAAATACTTTACGTGCGCAGGTGAAAAGTCTATGACGGATCAGCATAAAATAGAAGAACCGAGTAAAGCTTGCTACACGAAGCCAACTTTGATCGAATATGGTTCGTTTGCTGAGCACTCTAAGGCAATAGGGTTCCTTGACCCGGACGAATTGAATCCAGATTTTCTGACTCCTTCGATTACAAGTATCGCGTTCTGAGGAATTTTCTTGAATGCCTTTATGGCCTATGGAGTATGTGTCGAGAGCAATCTGGATTTTTGCGAGCTCCCTCGCGTAACGGGAAGCAAGGATGCAATCCAGATCCAGGTTGAACGAGTCACTTCAATCAAAGCAGATCCGGGAATTTCCGTTCGATCCTGCGTTGCTCAGGGTAGGACAGTTCATATTGTGTCCCATGTGTCCTATGTGAATGTTCAGATTGATCTTGCCTTAGGCTTTGAGCTTTGGGTCTCTTCCAGATGTATATATTGCCTTGCATTGAATGGTGTACCTGAAAACCTTCTAAAGTACTGGATACTCCAGCAGATTATTCCTTTGTTTCTTCTTCTGTGTGGTTCAACTGAATTTCTCCATGGCATGGCGGTCAGCGTGACCTCTTATCGGAAAGGTCAAAGAAACCTACCCTGTATGGGGTTTGTAGGTCCATCCTATGCAGGAAAGTCCACATTGTTGAACTATTTTCTCTCACAGGGGCATGCTCTGGTTGCCGACGACCAGCTTGCTCTATCAAGACATAATTATGCCGAGATTGCACCTACAGTGCCTTTCTACCGTCCGTATCGTGCAGCAGAGGAGCTTGGTATTCTTACTGCGCGGTACTCTTGGGAAGTGAGGCATCTGAGTCGCCTGTATTTTTTAGTCCCCTGTGCGCCAGAGGCGGAGACGCGGATTGAAAAAATTTCGGGCATAGACGCGGTCACAGCATTGTTTCACAATATTCAGTATGGATTGCATAATTTAGCTAGGCCAGATTTTTTCCCGCTTGTCGAAAGCCGCTTCCGTGGAATTGCCGATATATCACGAAGAATACCTGCTGCACGTCTTCATGTACCTCGGAATCTCGATCGTCTTCCCGAGGTCTATGATTTGATACAGAACGATCACGTGAGTTGAATTCTTCATGATTCGATATTCCACCGTCGGCCTTCTTTATACTCGCACCTGCCCTCTTGCGTGCAGGCATTGCATCATCGAGTCGTCTCCGAGGGAGACGGACAAGATGCCGCAAAGCGTGGCCAGCGAATATATCAAGGTTATTCCTAAATACTCCGATCAATTATGTTTTACCGGCGGTGAACCGCTTCTCTATTACCACGAGATAGTTCCTCTTATTCGCCAAGGTAAAGAGTTAGGGCTCGATGTCTCTCTCGTAACGGGTGCCGGATGGGTTAGCACAACGAAGCCGCTTGTAGCTCGCGAACGTATCTTTGGAATCAAACAAGCTGGGCTCGACTCCCTTGTAGTTAGCTGGGATTCCTATCACGAGGAATTTTCTCCTAAGGAGAATGTGCTTCTGGTTCTTGCGCTTGCGAAAGAGATTGGACTTTCCGTTCAGGTTCGAGGGGTCATGTCTTCCAAGGGGCCTTCGCCGCACATTGAACAAACGCTTGTCAGTATTGACGTCACGTATCAGAAAACTAAAATTCTCCGTTTGGGCTCCGCTACAAAGCTCCCCGAAGATCATTTTATCTTTGACAATATGCCGAAAACGGGTGGCTGCGTCAATGTTCTGCAACCAGTCATAGAACCGGATGGGAACGTGTATGCATGTTGTGGCCCTTCGCGGAGTAGCAAGGGCACCAGTTCGCCTCTTATCCTCGGCAATACAAACTGCGAGAGTCTAGAGAGCATTCTCGATCGTGCTACCCGCGATCCTCTTCTTGAAGCAATTGCTACCGTTGGCCCGCATTCGCTGTTCAATCTCATTAAGGATGATCCGTCGCTCAAAGATATTCTTCCGCGAAGAAGCCGCTACACAGGCATCTGCGAGCTATGCCTAGATATGAACGATCTTCCAGTCATCGTGGAAAGGTTGAGGGAACGGATTCGTGAGATTGGAACTAATAGGCTACTCGCGGTAACACGTTTGCATCACCAAGCTGTTCTCCGGATGTAGGTCACGAACCTTACTCCATTTGAATCAAGAGAGCTCTATTGCATGAAGTGGGCGTCGATATGGATATATAGTTATATGCCATTTCTATAAACTAGCTATGGTCTACACGGTCTCGGTTCGTTCAGATGGGATAAGAAAAAGACAGAAACAGAAGACGCCAGGCACTCCATCAACAGCGTTACATTGTGGAATAGCAGGCATCGCCAGCACCGTTCAGAAGCGCCTCGGGAGAGAAGCCAACCTCCGTCTTCAAAGAACCACGCGGATCTGCAACTTAGTATCTGCATAGTGAACAGCCGAACTGAGGAGGCTACTTTCAGGATGCCCAATGACGACGTCGCTGCCTTTACCTCCTCATAACGCGGCCTCCCTCGAGTCCAGCCGCAGCCCACCTTTAGCCGAGCTGCCATGACAACTGTAGCATTTATTGACGAGAACAGACCGCACCCTTGGTCTCGAAGAATTACTACAGCTCTGCTGTAAGCTGAGCTGAAACGCAAGCTGTCGGAAGAGCTTGCGTTGAACTGGCCACAATCTGGGCTGGTACGGCACTCGCTACTGGTTTTACCGATGTCCTTGTCGTGTCCAAAGAGGTGGCTGACGCAGGCGAGTCTATCTCCAGGGGTGCGGAGCTCTCCTGGGTCCATTTATAGGTGGCAGCAATGTCAGCATTCGTGATCGCCCCGTAAGAGAATCTTCCGCTATACCCCCTAAAACAAGCCTGTTCATCGCAACAATGCTGTGGAACGAGTCTGGTAGTTGCCTGTAAGGAAGTGATTCCAAGTAGTGCTATCCAACCAATTCGGCGCTCTCCTTTGAGCCCAATCTCTATATTCATCGGAGGAGCTACTGACGGAGGCATTACTTTTGCCACCAGCGAAATTCGTTTTATTCACATAGCGATGGCCGTAACCTCGGGAAAATAAGTTGTCGGTCATCTGACAGTTTCAACTGCAGCTGATGGGACGGAGATCTGCGGAAGAGAAAGGTCTCTAAACCCTTGCAAAGCGAATAAGCATAAAAATGCTGTGATTTTATATAAGCGAAATGGCATGGAAAATTTAATCCATTCTATGGATAACGTGATCGCACCCTATGGTT